>JAIPJO010000049.1 GCA_021734135.1 Patescibacteria group bacterium | reverse complement strand
ATTTAATATTTTTTCTAAAAAAAAGAAAAAAGATTCACAGGGGTTTATAAAAGCTACTGATTTTTTAAATCCTAGAGATGGCAACTCAAGTGATTTAGATGATAAAGAAGAGAAAAATAAAAAGAGTGAAGAAAAAAAGAAAAAAGAAAAGGAAGTGACTAGGAAAGAATTAAAAAAAGCTGAAAAGAAAAGAAAAGCTGAAGCTAAACAAGCTGAAAAGAAAAGAAAAGCTGAAGCTAAACAAGCTGAAAAGAAAAGAAAAGCTGAAGCTAAAGAGAAAAGAAAAAAAATAGAAAAAGAAGATCAAGGCTTAAAAGATAATAAAAAGAAAGAAAGTAAAAAGAATAAAGAAGAGGAGAAAAAGCTTGAAGATAAAAGAATAGAAAAAGTAGAAAAAGAAGAAGAAGAAAAAAAAGAAATTCAAGATAAAAAAACCTTAGAGGAGCAAAAAACTAAAGAAAAAGAACAAGTTAAAAGTAATGCTGAAAAAGACGTTCAAGGAGGCTCTAATCATGAGTATGAAAAATCAAATATTTTAGAAATTAACTTAGTTAAGGATGAGATTAATGTTTATTTTGATTGGTATAAAAATATAGCCATGTTAATTATTTTTGTTTTTTTAAGTTTTATATTAGTGGCAGAGATATACTTAGCTTTATCATGGTGGGAGGATAAGAATAACAGTGCTGTTAGTCAAGATGAAGCTAGATTTGTTAAAATTAGCGAAGAAACTAAAAAGATTAGGGGTGAAGTTGAAGAGGCTTTAAGTTTTCAAACTAAATTAAACAGAGCAAATTATGTTTTAGATAATCATTTATATTGGTCAAATTTCTTTGATTATTTAGAGAAAAATACTTTAAAAGAAGTTAAATATACTAGTTTTACAGGTGATATTTTAGGTAATTTTTCTATTCCAGCTACTAGTAATAGTTTTCCAAGTCTGGGGCAACAAATATATCAATTACAATCAGATCCAGATACTATAAAAGCTAGTATTGACAGTGGTGAGAAATTAGAATCTGAAGAGGAAACTTTAGAAGAGGTTAAATTTAATATAGATTTGAAAGTGAGCCCTGAATTATTTAAAAAATAATCAATATGCCTGAAAAAGAGCAGGAAAAATTAAATAAAGAGATAGCTAAAAATAGTAAAAATAAAGACGCTTCTTTTAACAATAGTGAAGAAGAAAGAAAAAAAGCTAGAAAAATGGTAAAGATTAATGCTTTTTTTAGTACTTATTTTAAGTTCATTATTTTAATAATAGTTTTAGCTGTTTTTTTACTTTCTTATATTTATGTTTTAAAACCTAAATATAATACAGCAGTGGAGGCAGTAAAAGGTAATATTGTTAGTCAGGAAAGAGTCTATTTACAACAACTTAGTAAATTAAATAAGTTTAAACAATTAGTGGCTGTGTATAATAAAATACCAAGTGATGAAAAAGATAAGTTAAATAATTTATTACCACCAGATTATATTAAAGAACAACTTTTTATTGAATTAGGTTATATAATACCTCAAAATGGTCATAATTTAAGTTATCTTAACTTTGAAAAAGATACAGAAATAGAAGCTGAACAAGAAGGTCAAAGAAGGGTTAATACTAAAGAAGAAACACCCCGTTTTTTTCTTAATGATTTACCACCTGATATTGGTTATATTGATGCTAATTTAAAAATTTCTAGTGCATCATATAATAGTGTTAGAAATTTATTAAAACTTTTAGAAAATAATTTACGCTTAATTGATGTTTATCAAATTTCTTTTAATCCTGAGGGTGAGAGTTTAGACTTAAGTTTTGTTACTTATTATTTAAAAGATAGTAAATAGCTTATGAGTAATTATAAAAAAATGTTAATATTATTTGTATTGTTTATATTAGTTTTAGCTATAGTTTTTTATTTATATAAAGATGAAGTAGCTAATTACATTCAAGAATCTTTAGAAAGAGGTGGTACAGCCTTAGAAGATAAAACTTTACCACAAGTTTCTAATGTTGATGAAACTAAACTGTTAAATACTGAAAGTATAAGTCAAACTAGATTTAGAATACTTAGTAGTCAGGTGCCAGAGACATTTTTAGAAAGTAAAACAGCTACTAGTACTAGTATTGGTAATAAATCCTTATTTTTAAATCCTTAATCAATGTCAGCTAAACAAAGAGAATTATTAGATCTTCTACTAGCAGAAGATGTTATAAAAGAAGATAAATTTTTAAAACTTTCTAAAGATGTAAAGAAGGAAGATTTTGATTTAGATAAAAAATTACTTAGTGATAAAGTTTTAGATGAAGAAAAGCTTACTGAATACAAAGCACAAATACATGGTTTAGAGTATAAGAATTTACTTAAGATGCAAATTAGTGAAGATAGTCTTAATTTTATTAGTGAAGATATAGCTAAAACATATTCAATTGTTTCATTTTCTAAAACTGTTAGTGAAGTTCATATAGGAATGATTAGTCCTAATTTAAAAGCTATGGAGGCTGTGAATTTTTTAGCGAAAGAATCAGGACTTAAAACATATTATTACCTTATTTCTAAATCTAGTTTTAATAAGGCTATTAAACAATATCAGAAAATTGAAGAAGAAATTTCAAGTGCTTTGAAAACTAAAGCTCAAACTGAGGGAGAGGAAATGTTTGAGATTGAAGATGAAAAAGAAGATTTAGTTGATAGTTCTGATATTAATAGTGCTCCTGTAGCTAAGATTGTATCAGTAATTATTCGTCACGCTGTAGATGGAAGAGCCTCAGATATTCATATTGAACCTATTGAAAGAGAGAGCAGGGTACGCTATAGGATTGATGGAATTCTTCATACTTCATTGGTTTTACCTAAACATATTCATAATGCTGTAGTGGCTCGTATTAAAGTTTTAGCTAGGTTAAAATTAGATGAAACTCGTGTACCTCAAGATGGTCGTATTCGTTTAATAATTAGTGGTAGAAGGGTTGATTTTCGTGTTTCTACTTTAC
Source organism: Patescibacteria group bacterium (assembly GCA_021734135.1). Lineage (GTDB taxonomy): Bacteria > Patescibacteriota > Patescibacteriia > Patescibacteriales > UBA12465 > JAIPJO01. Next base: position 2,174 of record JAIPJO010000049.1, on the reverse strand, counting down.
CAGTTGGCAAGCATGAGAAAGTAGTAATGCGTATTTTAGATAATGCTTCTACTAAAGTAAAACTAGAAGAACTTGGTTTTAGTAAGCATACAATTAGAGTTATCAAAAGAAATATTAAAAAAACAAGTGGAGTTTTTTTAGTAACTGGTCCTACTGGTTCTGGTAAAACCACTACTTTATATGCAGTACTTAATATTTTAAATAAAGAAGGTGTTAACATCTTAACTCTAGAAGATCCAGTTGAATATCAAATGGAAGGTATTAATCAATCACAGATTAAACCTAAAATTGGTTATAATTTTGGTACAGGATTGCGTTCATTTTTACGTCAAGATCCTGATATTATTATGGTAGGTGAGATTCGTGATGAAGAAACAGCTGAGCTGTCAGTACACGCTGGTTTAACTGGTCATTTCGTACTTTCTACTTTACACACTAATAATGCTATTGGTACTATTTTACGTTTACTAGATATGGGTGTAGAACCATTTCTTTTAGCCTCTACTTTAAAAGTAGCTTTAGCGCAAAGATTAGCTAGAAAATTATGTCCACATTGTAAAGAGAAGGTGGATATAAGTGAAAATGCTTTAAAAGATTTTCATGCAACTTTAGATTCTGTGCCTGATAAGATTTGGAAAGAGGAAATGAAAGACAAAACTAAAGATGATATTAAAAATATACAATTATATAAACCTAAAGGTTGTTCTCGTTGTGATAAAACTGGTTATCTTGGGCGTTTAGGTATTGGCGAAATTATTGAAATTAATGAAGATTTAAAAAGATTAGTTGAAAAGGGTAATCAAAATATTAGTGAAGAGCAAATTAGAGAAAATCAAACTTTTATTAACTTAAAGCAAGATGGATTCTTAAAGGTTCTAAAAGGACTAACTAGTTTAGATGAAATTCTTCGTGTAATTGAATCATAATAATATGCCTGTATATAAATATAAAGCAAAAGATAATTTTAAAAATAAAGTTACCAGAGGTAATGTGGTGGCTTTTAATAGAACAGAAGCAAGCCAAAAGCTAATTAAAAAAGATTGGAACGTTTTAAAATTAGAAAGTATTTCTGATACTTTTGAAGGAAAACTACTTCTTTTTATTAATAAAATTAAACAAAAAGACTTAGTAATGTTTTTTAGACAATTTGCTGTAATGATTGAGGCTAATGTTACTATTGTAGAATCACTTAAAACTTTAGTTGATCAGACTGAAAATATTTCTTTAAAAAAGTTAATTTCTGATCTTGCTTATGATGTTGATAGTGGTTATTTACTTTCAGATGCTATGGCTAAAAAAAGTGATATTTTTTCAGAATTTTATATCAACATTGTGCGTTCAGGTGAAACTTCAGGTAAATTAGAAGAGGTTTTAAATTATTTAGCTGATGAGGTGGAAAAAAATTATGACATGGTTTCCAAAATTAAAAATGCCATGATTTATCCTATCTTTATTATCACAGCACTTGTAGGTGTAGGTGTCTTTATGATGGTTTTTGTCTTACCAGAGCTTATTGCAGTTATTGAAGAATCAGGCAGTGAATTGCCAATGTCAACTAAAATAGTTATTGTTACTTCCAATTTTCTCCAGGATTATTTATGGCTAGTAATTATTTTAATAGTTGGAGCAATATTTGGTTTTAAATATATCTCTAAAACTAAAGAAGGCGGAGCTATTTTAGATAGAATGCGTATTAATTTGCCCGTGTTTGGTAAATTATTTAGATTAATATATATTGTTAGATTTACTAGATCTTTAGGTACACTTTTAAAAGGTGGTGTTAATATTAGTAAAAGTTTAGAGATTTCAGGAAGGGTAGTGAAAAACAGAGTGTATAAAAATTTAATTAATGATACTTTAAAAGCTGTAAATGATGGTAGTTCAATTGTTACTGTATTTGAAAAAACATCTGATGTTCCAATTATGGTGACTCAGATGATGGCTATTGGTGAACAAGCTGGTAAATTAGATGATGTTTTGGATAAAATTACTGAGTTTTATAATAAAGAGATAAATAGCATTCTAGCAAATCTAACTACTATTTTAGAACCTTTGATTATGGTTATATTGGCAGTTGGTGTAGGTATAATGGTGGCAGCTGTGATACTACCTATGTACAATTTAGCTAGTTCTTTTTAAGAAATAATAGTTTAATTTTAAAAAGTTGATAATTT
>JAIPJO010000005.1 GCA_021734135.1 Patescibacteria group bacterium | reverse complement strand
AGCAACACATTGGCTTTAATGTAGTGAAATGTGTGGCCATGGGCTCCACTGATGGTTTAAAAAGAGGAGATGAAGTAATTAATACTAATAAGGGTATTAGTGTACCTGTGGGAGAAAAAACACTGGGTAGAATTTTTAACGTTTTAGGTGATCCTGTAGATGGTAAAGAAGCGCCAGATACTAAAGATAGATATGAAATTCACAGACCAGCTCCAGAGTTTGTAGATCAATCTACTAAAACAGAGATTTTAGAAACTGGTATTAAGGTTATTGATTTAATTTGTCCTATTCCAAAAGGTGGTAAGGTAGGTCTTTTTGGTGGTGCTGGTGTAGGAAAAACAGTAGTTATCCAAGAGTTTATTAACAACATTGCTAAAGCTCATGGTGGTTATTCTGTGTTTGCTGGTGTAGGTGAGAGAACTCGTGAAGGTAATGATTTGTATCATGAAATGAATGATGCTGGTGTGCTAGATAAAGTAGCTATGGTATTTGGACAAATGAATGAGCCACCTGGATCAAGATCTAGGGTAGCTTTATCAGGACTTTCAATGGCTGAATATTTTAGAGATGTTCAAGAAAAGGATGTATTATTTTTTGTTGATAATATTTTTAGATTTACTCAAGCAGGACTAGAGGTATCAACACTGCTTGGACGTATGCCTTCAGCTGTAGGTTATCAACCAACTCTAGCAACAGAGATGGGAGAACTACAAGAAAGAATTACTTCAACCAACAAAGGTTCTATTACTTCAATTCAAGCTGTGTACGTTCCAGCAGATGACTTAACTGATCCAGCTCCAGCTACAACTTTTGCTCATTTAGATTCAACCGTGGTATTAGCTCGTAGCTTATCTGAGCTTGGTATTTATCCAGCTGTAGATCCACTTGATTCATCATCAACTATTTTAGATCCTAAAATTGTAGGGGAAGAGCATTATAATGTTGCTCGTGAAGTGCAGATTGTATTGCAACGTTATAAGGACTTACAAGATATCATTGCTATTTTAGGTATGGAAGAATTATCAGAAGAGGATAGGGTAACAGTGTCTCGTGCTAGAAAAATTCAAAGATTTTTATCTCAACCTTTCACTGTAGCTGAAACTTTTACTGGTGTAGAAGGAAAATATGTAAAACTTGAAGATACAATTAAAGGTTTTAGAGAAATTTTAGATGGTAAGTATGATAAGTACAATGAAGCTGACTTCTACATGAAAGGTACTGTTGATGAGGTTGGAAAATAAATTTAATTATAGTCATTAATTATATATATGGCCAGTAAAAAGACAATAAATTTTGAAATAGTTACACCTGAGAGAACTCTGCTTAAAACAAAGATACTTCAGGTTACCGTTCCTACTCAAGAAGGAGATATTACTGTATTACCAGAACATACACCTTTAGTATCAAGTTTAAAAACAGGTGTTTTAGAGATAACTAAAGAAGATGGTAATTTAGAGATTATGTCTGTAGCTGGAGGTTTTTTAGAGGTTTTATTAGATAAAATAGTAGTATTAGCTGATAATGCAGATAGAGCTCAGGAATTAGATGAAAAAGAAACAGAAAAAGCTAGAAAGAAAGCAGAGGAGGCTTTAAAGAATTTAAGAGATGAGGATAAAGAAATGTTTGCAGAAATTAGTTCTCAACTGGAAAGAGAATTAGCTAAAACTAGATCAATTAAGAGATGGAGGAATATAAAAAGATAGTTAGTATAAATTATATACTTATATTAATTTAATGTAGATTATAAAGTATATAATTATATTAATATATATAAAAAAAGAGGCTTTTAGCTTCTTTTTTTTGTTGCTTTATTAATTTAAATATGTGAAAATATAAATAAATAAACTTAATAATTATTTTTTATATGAAATATATTACATTTAAAAGCAAAGACAGGCTTAACTATAACGCTATTATTTTAGGAGATACAAAAGCTAAAAAGGCCTATATCTTCATTCATGGTTTAAGTGGTGATATGTTTTCTAGATATGATTTAAATGAAAAATTAGCAAAAAAATCTAGAATGCTTTTAAGTTTTAATAATCGCGGACAGGGTATAATAAATAAGTTCAAAAAAGAAGATACTCAATCAAAGAAAGGATATAAGTCAAAGCTATTTGGTTCTGCTTTAGAGAAATTCACAGATTGCAAATATGATATCCAAGGAGCCGTGGATTATTTAAAGAGTATAGGTGTAAAAGAGATATATTTAGTAGGGCACTCTACTGGTTGTCAAAAAAGTGTCTATTATTTAGCTAAAACAAACGATAGTGTGGTAAAAGGGGCTGTACTTTTAGCACCTATTAGCGATTATAGTGCTATAATGAGCTCTGTTCATCCTGATATGTATACTAAAGCTTTAAAAGAGGCTTTAAGAATGAAAAAAAATAAGCAAGCAGATAAATTATTGCCAAATGATGTATGGTTTTCACCTATTAGCGCTCAAAGGTTTTTAAGCTTATATACTTTAAATAGCACAGAGGAGATCTTCAGTTATGGCTCTAAAAAACCAGCTACTTTACTTAAAAAAGTAGATAAAAAACTCTTAGTTTTTTTAGCAGAAAAAGATGAGCATAATGATAAAGATAATGATGTACTTAAATCTTGGTTTGAAAAAAATATTAAAAAAACAGATAAGGTGTTTGTAATAGATGAAGCTAATCATGGTTTTCAGGGACAAGAGAAGAGTGTGGTTGATGTGATTCATAAATATTTTTAAATAAAAATATAATAATAAAATTAAAATTATAAAAAATAATAAATTTAAATATGAAAGAAAAGATAATAATACTTTTTGCTTCACCTAACAAGGAAGGCAATTCAGCTAGTTTAGGAAAGAAATTTCTTAGTCAAATAGATACTAATAAGTATGAAGTAGAGGAAATATATTTATATGATTGGAATTTAAATTATTGTAGAAATGATAATTTTAATTTTGGTCCAGAGAAAAAAGAAATAGAGCTAGAAGCTAAAGAATTATTTGCTAAGATTCAAAATACAAAGCATATAGTAGTTACTACTCCTGTTTGGAATTTTGGGGTGCCAGCAATATTTAAAAACTTTTTAGATAGAGCTAGTAATTTTGGACGAGTTTGGTCTGAGGAAAAAGAAATGAAAATAAGTAATTGGAAAAATAAAAAGTTTTATTTATTATTCACCACCGGTGCACCTAAGTTTGGTTTAATTTTAAATTTTGTAGCTATATTTCAAACAATACTTAGTATTAAATATTATGGTTCTAAGAAAAAAATAATTAAAGTAATGGGAAATTGTGGAAATGGCAAAAAAAATGTAGTAAATAGTAGAAAGAAAGAACTGGATAAAATAGCTAAAAAAGGCCAAAAGATTTTTTCTTAAATATATAATTATATTAAGCCTTATTAAATGACCAGTGATAAACCAATAAAATATAAGATAAAAAAAAGCTACAAAGCTAAGCACATTCGCTTAGCTTTGTATCCTGATAAAAGTATAATCGTTACTAAACCTTTTTTATGCAGTCAGAGGACTGTTGAAAAATTTATTATATCTAAAAAGGATTGGATACAAAAGAAGCTACAATACTTTGATACTCTACCTAAAAAAAGGAAATTTTCTAGAGAGCATTATTTAAAAAATAAAGAATTAACTAGAAAAATTGTAGAGTCTAAGGTAGATAAATATAGCAAAGAATTAGGAGTAAAATATAAAAAAATCAGTATTAGAAATCAAAAGACTAGATGGGGTAGTTGTTCTAAAGAAGCTAACTTGAATTTTAATTATAAAATAATACTTTTAGCTGAGCACCTGCAAGATTATATAATTATTCATGAACTTTGTCATTTAAAGGAATTAAATCACTCAAAAAGGTTTTGGGATTTAGTAGCAAGTATTTGTCCAGATTATAAAAAACACAGACGAGAATTGAAAAATATAAATTTTTAAATTATTTTCAAATATTTATTACATTTAACTTATTTTAAAAAATTAAGATTCATACAGCTCTCTTGACAAGCTTTGTATTAGTGATAAAATGATAAGAGATTAGCACTCGTTGCTATGGAGTGCTAAATGATAATTATTAATTGATATAAAAATATGAACTTAAGACCATTGCATTCAAATGTTGTTATCAAACCTCTAAAACAAGAGGAAACTACTCCCTCAGGGATTGTTTTACCTGAAACAGCTAAAGATGAAAAACCTGAGCAAGGTGAGGTTATAGCTGTTGGACCTGGTAAAAAATTAGAAAGTGGTGATTACTTAAAAGCATCTGTTAAAGAAGGTGATAAGGTTGTTTTTAAAAAATATTCTCCTGATGAAATTAAAGTAGAAAATGAGGAGTATCTTATTATTGATGACTCTGATATTTTAGCTATAATTTCATAATTAATTATTAATTAAGTAATAAATATATGTCTAAACAAATCGTATTTAATGAAGAAGCCAGAAAATCATTACAGGCTGGAGTAGATAAATTAGCTGAAGCAGTTAAAGTAACCTTAGGACCTAAGGGAAGAAATGTGGTGATTGATAAAGGTTTTGGTGCTCCTACCATTACTAAAGATGGTGTTAGTGTGGCTAAAGAAGTTGAGTTAGAAGACAAGCTAGAAAATATTGGAGCAGAAATGATAAAAGAGGTAGCCTCACGTGCTAATGACACTGCTGGAGATGGGACTACTACTGCTACTATTTTAGCTCAAGCTATGATTAAAGAAGGTCTTAAAATGGTTTCAGCTGGTATTAGTCCAATTGAAATTAGAAGTTCAATTGAGAAAAAAGTAGAAAGTTTACTTAAAAATTTAAAAGCTATGAGTAAAGATATTTCTTCAAAGGAAGAAATTGCTCAAGTAGCTTCAATTAGTGCTAATAGTAAAGAGATTGGCGAAAAGATAGCTGAAGCTATGGAAAAAGTTGGTAAAGATGGAGTAGTAACTGTTGAGGAGGGACAATCCTTTGGTGTAGAAGTGGAAGTGGTTGAAGGTATGCAATTTGATAATGGTTATGTTTCACCATATATGGTAACTGACTCAGAATCCATGAAAGCTGAATATAGTGATCCATATATTTTAGTAACAGATAAAAAAATATCTTCTGCTCAAGAAATAGTTCCAGTTTTAGAAAAAATTGCTCAAGCTGGAAAAAAAGATTTAGTAATTATTGCTGATGATATTGAGGGAGAAGCCTTAGCTACTTTTGTAGTTAACAAAATTAGAGGAGCCTTTAATGTTTTAGGCATTAAAGCTCCAGGTTTTGGTGATAGAAAGAAGGCAATGTTAGAAGATATTGCTATATTAACAGGAGCTACTGTGATTTCAGAAGAAGTTGGTTTGAAATTAGATAATCTTGAATTAGAATCACTAGGTTCTGCTAGAAAAGTGGTAGCTGATAAAGATAACTCAACTATTGTAGAGGGTAAAGGGCATAAAAGAGAAATTGATGAAAGAGTAACTAGGATTAGAAAAGAAATAGAAAACACTGATTCTGATTTTGATAAAGAAAAATTACAAGAAAGATTAGCCAAGCTTTCAGGTGGTGTTGGAGTTATTAAAGTAGGGGCAGCAACTGAGACTGAAATGAAAGAAAAAAAAGATAGAATTGAAGACGCTCTTCATGCTACTAGAGCTGCTCAAGAAGAAGGAGTTATAGCTGGTGGTGGTTTAGCTTTAGCTCAAGCAGGAGACGCTTTTGTGGAATTGACTGATGACAAGAAAGATAAAGTGGGTGAACGTATAGTTGATCAAGCTATACTTGAGCCTATTAAACAGATTGCTAGTAATGCCGGAGAAGATGGATCTTTAGTGTTATATAAGATAATTGAAGCTAACAGAGAAGGTAAGAAAAACTTTGGCTATAATGCTGCTACTAATAAATTTGAAGATTTAATTAAAGCTGGTATTATTGACCCAACAAAAGTAGTTAGAAGTGCATTAGAAAATGCTGCTAGTGCTGCAATTATGTTTCTAACAGTAGAAACTGTAATAGCTGATAATCCAAGTAAAGAAAACAATAACAGCAGTCAAGGTCAAGCTGGAGCTATGCCAGGAATGGGTGGTATGCCAATGATGTAATTAATAAGTTAATATATATATAAAAACAGGGCTAATATTAAAGCCCTATTTTTATATAACTTTTAGAGCTTTTATAATCCCATTTTTTTTGCTAAAATATAACTATATAATGAATAATTATATTTATTTAGTATGGTAGATAAAAAAATAAAAGTTGTTGTTAGCGGTTATTTTAATCCTTTGCATGTTGGTCATTTAGATATGATTGCAAAAGCTGAAAAATTAGGAGATTATTTGATAGTAATAGTTAACAGTGATAAACAGGTAAAAATAAAAGGATCATATCCTTTTATGTCTGAGCAAGATAGATTAAAAATAATCAAATCAATAAAAGGTGTTGATGAAGTTTTTTTATCAATAGATACTGATGCTACGGTTTGCAAAAGTTTAGAGGTTATTAAACCTGATATATTTGCTAATGGTGGAGATAGAAAAGTTTTAAATGATATACCTGAATATGAGGTTTGTAAAAATTTAAATATTAAAATGGTTGATGGTCTGGGTAGAAAAATTAGAGCTAGCTCTGAAATTATCACCAAGGCTAAGAAACATAAACAATTATGAAGAAGTTTATTTTGTATTTAGTTGCTTTTATTTTAGTTAGTATTATTGCTTTTTTAAGTTTTTATTATATTAATATTAATTTACCTTATGATAAAGATGGTGAGGTTCAAGCTGTACTTATTGAGCCAGGAGCTAGTTTAAAAGATATTGCACAAGAACTTAAAGAGGAAAAATTAATACAATCAAGTAATTTATTTATATTATATTCTAGAAATAAAAATTTGCAGTCAAAATTACAAGCTGGAGTTTATGATTTAAGTCAAGATATGTCAATTAAAAATATTGTAGAAAAAATTAGTCAAGGTAAGGTAAATAATCAAGAAATAACTGTTAAATTATTAGAAGGTTGGTCTAATAAGAGAATGGCGACACATTTTGAAGATCAGGGAATTTGGCAAAAGGATGAGTGGTTGGATGTTGCAGGTTGGCCACAGGCAGGTGATAAAAAGAATAATCAAGATTTATCAGAATATAAAGAAGATTATAATTTTTTAAATTCTAAATCAGAACTTAGTTCTTTAGAAGGTTATTTATTTCCTGATACTTATAATATATATAAAGATAGTGAGCCTCAAGATTTAGTTATTAAAATGTTAAATAATTTTAATAATAAATTAACAACAGAAATGCGTGAAGATATCAGTGAGCAAAATAGAACTATAAACGAAATCGTTATTATGGCTTCTCTTATTGAAAAAGAAGCTAATATTAAAGATGATAATCTCGAAGAAGCAAAAATAATATCTGGTATTTTTTGGGATAGAATTGCTAGAGGACAAGCTTTGCAGTCTTGTGCTTCTTTAGCTTATATTTTAGGAGAATATAAAACAGTTTACAGTACAGAAGATACTAAGATTGAATCACCTTATAATACTTATCAAAATTCTGGTTTACCTCCAAGTCCAGTTAGTAATCCTGGAATTGCAGCAATAAAAGCAGCTATTTATCCAATTTATACAGAGTATAATTATTTCCTTTCTCCTGTTGGTAGTGATAAAACTCTTTTTTCTGTTACTTACAGTGAACACTTACAAAAAAAAGCTCAATTTATTGATTAATTTTATATAAATTTATGTTTGAAGAAGAGCAAAAAGAAAACACAAATAAACAAAAAATTGAAAATTCTAGCTCAGGAGTGTTCATGAAGAAAGATATCTATGGTAACAAAAGAATTTTTGGTGTCATTCCTTATAATAAAACTATTAAAATAATTTTTTTAGTGCTATTTATTATTTATGCTATATTTTTTACTTATTGGCTTATAAATAAAATAAATACTGATTCAAATGGTAAAATAGAAGTAGAAACATATAAAATTCCAGATAATGAAAGTGATGAAGGTGATAATCGTTTAGGTGGTGGTTTACCCAATACTTCTGAAAATAATAATTCAAATAATGGTTCCACTTTATTGGATGATATAGAAGTTGAATATTTATCATTTTCTGATTTTTACAAAAAACCAAATAAAACTTATGAAAGATCTATAGGTGACTATGAACTTCCACTTAATGTAAAAGTTGATGCTGTTAATTATTATGATGTATCAAGAAAATTTAATTTAGACGATGGAGTAAATAGTTTTAATCAAAATGGTTTTGCAATTTTTTCTAATCCTTACAAAGAAGAGTTTAATGATTTTTATGGTGCTTATGACTGGTTGTATGAGAAAAATATACCCATAGCTATTACTAGTGATTTTTTAAGTTATTATTATCAAAATGAACTAAATAAAATCTTTAAAGAAGTAGAAGCAAATATTTTTTATGACAATCTTTGGGAAATAAATAAGAGTTTATATGATGAAGCTAAATATCGTTATGAATTTAATTTAAGAGAAAAGGGGAATATAAATGACCCAGTACTTGAAGCACAGAGAATGGTGGTGGCTTATTTAGCTGTATCTTTAGAGCTTTTAAAACCAAGTCCTGATCAAGTTAATGAAAATACTGATATCAATGATCAAAGTAAGTTTAATCCTAAAGATATTACAATTTATAATTTTAATTTACCATACTATTTAAATGAAGATGTAATTAAGGAAGTGAAATTAATTAGAGAGCATAAAATAAAAACAAAATCACCAGTGTTATTATATGATAGAAATTATAATAATTTTATAGTTCCTAAAGAATATCAGGAGAATGCTAGATTAAATAATTTTTATTTAACTAGCAAGTGGTTACAATCTGTTTTCCCTTTATATCATATTAATGATAATTGTCCTGATTGTTTATTAGATCAAGATGATTGGCGCATTAACATGATTGCATCACAAATATTATCTCAAGATATTTCTAAAGATGAAAAAATTAAAAATAAATGGGCAAGAATATATAAAGTAATAGCGTTTTTTAAAGGTTTACGTCAAGATTTAACTTATGTAAATTATAGAGACAGTTTTAATGATAATATGGATATTGAAAATTTTGATGAATGGTTTGATAAAAGTAATGATTATATAGATGAGAGATTATATAATTTACAATCTGAAATTAGTAAATACCAGTTTTCAGATATAAAAGGTGGTTATAATGAAATTAATGAGAATAATAAAGCTAATATTGGCTTAAAGATTTTATCTGATTATTATTGGCCAAATAGTTATATTTTTAATAATCTAACTTATCCTGAAGTAGGCTTTCATAAAAGTGAAGGAAAAGATTTAGGTTTAGTTACTAGTTGTGAAAATAGGTCTATTGGCGCTGAAACTCGTTGTAGTGGTTTTGGGTTAGATGTTATAAATTTAGTTAATAATATTGAAAGTGATGATGATTATTGGAAAAGAAATACTAATTATGAAGATTATAATAAACAAGCAGAAAAATTAAAAAATCAATTAAATAAATCAAATAATTGGCAAGAAAATAATTATTGGTCTAATCTTAATTTGATTGATTCAATGTTTGATTTTTCAAGTGATAATGATCCTCGTTATACACAAACAGAAGCTTGGGAAGATAGATTGGTCAGTAGTTCTTTGGGTCATTGGATTAATTTTCAATTAGAGCCTGATTTATTGGGATTATATAGTTTGTATAGTGATAAAAAAAATAATGTTAGTATAAATACAGCTAATAGAATTAATAAATATAATTATATTGAACCTAATTTAAAATTACTTGATAATTTAATAGCAAGCACAAATATGATTAGTCAGATGTTTACTGCTTTGCAAATTAATGAAGAGGTCGCTTCTGCTGGTATAAATTTAAATAAAATGAAGGGCACTTTTAATGATTTAAGAAATATTATTATTAAACAAAATAAAGGTGAAGATATTTCTACAGAGGAGCACACTATGATACAAGATTTAAGTCGTGAATATGTGGTTAGAGAGGCTAGTAATAAAACATTAAGATTGGGTACAGATAATAATAATGCTGAGTTAATAGCTGATATTGAAGGTATAAAAATAATGGCTTTACTTAGATATTATGAAGATAAACCTGTTTTAGTTTTAGGTCCAATATTTAATTACCAAGAAAGTAGACCTTAATATTTAAAAATATAAACGTCACCATTAAATAGTTTATATTTCTCATCAGCAATTAAATTGGCTTCATCAATAATTTTTGTTGAGGCCCACCAGTATTTATTTATTACAAAGTAAATAGTTTCAGCTTCTGTTAATTCACGAGCTCTATTTATTATATCTTTATTTGGACCATCATAGACCATTTCTAAATAATATTTATATAACTCCCCACTAGTTGGTATAGGATAATAGAATATATCATTTTTAAAATATTTTTTAAATCCAAAAGTTTTTAAAGCGGCTAAACTAACTTGTTGATTGGCTAATACGATATAGTTATTATTTTCGCTGTTTTTTTCAATATATTTTACCGTTTTTATATCCTGAGAAGATAAACTATATCCTCTAGAATTATAGAAATTATCGTGTCTAGGGTAAGAGTGATACAAGGAGGCGCAGATAAGTAAGGAAGCAATTATTAAAGCTGACACTTTAAAATATTTATCTGTTAAATTTAATTTAGACAATAAATATTTAAAACTAATAAATACCATAGGTAGGAAAAATATAACACTGTTAATTAGAATTCTTTGTCTATAGTAATCTCTTTCATAGTCAATTAAATATTCAAAATTTAAACCCTGACTAATTAAATAAGAAACAAAAAAAGATATTCCTAAGATATTAGTTAAAACAAATATTTTAGGTGTATTTTTATAATTTTTTAAGCAAATTAATAAACCAAAAAATATTAAGATTAAAACAAAAATAAAGATATTGAAGCCATAGAAATAGCCAAAATTAAGCCACAGACTCTCTCCTGAGGGCCAAAATAGCTTAAATTGATCTACTATAGCAAAGTTAATATTAAAAGAGCTTTGGCCCATTAAAATAAAAGCTAGAGGTATAGTTATCATTGATACTAAGGAACCTAAAATAATTAAGCTTTTATATTGCCATATTTTTATTTTATCTTTATTTATATATACAAATATTAAGCCCCAAAAAATTAAAGCAGGTATACCAGCTAAAGGATGAATGAAGAAACTTGCTAGTGATAAAAAACCACTTAAATATAGATATTTTCTCTTTAAAGTAGTGCCAAGAAATAAACTTAATATTAAAAAAAGATAAGCTAAATTTTGAGGTGTGCTAATTATAAATATTGAAAAGGGAAGTATTAGAATTAAGGCGCTAATTAAAGTATTTTTATGTTTACTTAAATAATGTTTAAGGAAAATGTTAAATGCAAAAGGTAAAGTTAAAGCAGAGAGAATTGGAACAATGAATTTATTTATTGTTTCTATTGATAATAATAAAACATCATGTAGTATTAAAACAATAGAATAATAACCATTATAGTATAAATTTTTAGGATATATTTTACCTAAATTATCAATAGCTTCCATGCTAGCCTGATGTATAAAAGGATCAAAACCATATCCAATTTTATAAACTATAAGAGCAATTGAAAATGAAATTAAATACAATACTATTAAAGCTAAATTATGACCTTGAAGTTTTTTATATAAAGCATATAAGGTAATTATAGTTAAAGAACTATAAGAAATAAAAAATTTAGCACCTAGAACTTCCCAAGGAGAGATTAAAGGTTTTGTGCTAATAGCTTCTATTAGTAAGTAAACAATAAATAAAAGTATTAAGAAATAAAGAATGTAATAAAATATAGGAGCTTTAATGCTTCTTATTTTTTTTAGCTTATCTAGAGAAAATTTAATTTTAAAAATCTTAATACTTAAAACAGTGCTAGTTATACTTAATAATAAAACTAGTATTCTCATTGTTTGGTTGAGCTCATAACTTAAATAAACAATTGATCCCCAAATTGCTAAAAAAGCTAAGCACAAAAGTGTAAAATAATAGATTTTTTCAATTTTTTTTGTCATACTAATAATATAGCAAATTCTTGCTTAAAATGGTATTTTTTGCTAAGGTACTATAAATTAAACCTTTTTATTGACTATGAAAGTAGAGGAAAAAAAGAAACAGAAAAAGAATAGTTTTTTTATTAAAAATTGGCGATTATTGGTAATAATTTTTTTGGCCATTATTTTTTTTGCTATCTCCTCTTCTTTTAATTTTATAGCGCAAAGTTCTGATTATGTAAAATGGGGATCACCTGATGAAAACGCTAATTATGTATTTTCAAAATTATATAGTAATAGTGGAGATTTAGTTATAAAAGAGAAATATAATTTATATTCTGGTGGACTTATACATCCTAGAAGTTTCAAAAGTGATGGCGCTTATTTAAAACCACTCAGTTTTTTAGGTATTATATTAATTTTTGGTAAAATAGCATCTTTTTTAGGTAATCAAGTTTTACCATATTTAACACCATTTTTTGCTAGTATTGGTTTAATCTTTTTTTATCTTTGGTTACAAAGAATTTTTAATAAAAAAATTGCTTTTATATCTAGTTTAATTTTATTTTCTTTTCCTGTATACATATATTATACATCCAGAAGCATGTTTCATAATGTTTTATTTGTAGTATTTGTTATAATCTTTTTATATTTTAGTACTTATATTGTAAGTAGTGAAAAAAATAAAACTAAGTTTTTTTCCTATAAACCAAAATTAAAATATATATTTTCTCTCGCCTCTTCTTATCTATCTGGATTATTTTTAGCTTTAGCAATTATTACTAGAGCTTCAGAGATTTTATGGTTAATACCAATAGTTTTTTTAGCTTGGATTTTTTATTTTAGAAGTATAAGTATAACTAAAGTATTTCTGTTTTTAGCAGGTATCTTTAGTGGGCTTTTGCCAATGTTTTATTATAATCAAATTTTATATGGTGCTTTTTGGCAAGGAGGTTATAGTGAAATGAATGATTCTTTACTCATAGTAAGTAAATCTAGTGGTGAATTAGTAAAATTTACTATAAGCAAGCAAACTGACATGATTAAAGTTGCCTTTAATAGTATTAAAGATACTATCTTTTATTTTGGCTTAAAGCCTTGGCAGTCAGTGGAGATGTTTATTATATATTTTGCTAAGATGTTTTGGTATTTATTCATACCATTTGTTTTAGGTTTTCTTATTTTACTTTCTAATATATATAAGTGGCCTAAAAAATATTGGTTGTATATTCTTAGCTGGTTATTTTTATCTGCTTTTTTAATATTTTATTATGGCAGTTGGAAATTTACTGATAATCCAGATGCTAGTAGCCATACCATAGGAAATTCATATACTCGTTATTGGTTACCAATATATTTAGGAGCTATGCCTATTATTGCCATTTTTTTCGATAGATTCTCTAAATTTATTTTTAAGAAAAAGACACACTTTTCAAATATAAGTAGAAAAGGCTTGATTGCCATATTTATCTTTATAATTTATCTACTATCTTTTTATTTTCTTATATTTGGCTCAGAAGAAGGATTATATTATTCCTATTTTAATTATAAAAAAGATCAAAAAAATGTAGAAAAGGTTTGGGATTATACTGAAGATAATGCTGTAATAGTAACCGAGTTTCATGATAAGTTGCTTTTTCTAGAGAGAAAAGTAATCAGAGGACTTTTAACTGATCCTAATATGAATTATTATTATGCTCATGTAGCTGAAAAATTACCACTATATTATTTTAATTTTACTTTCCCTGAAAAAGATCTAAAATATTTAAATGATAGAAAGTTGCCAGAAAATAATATGAACATTAAACTTAAAAAAGAAATTAGTCCTGAGTTTTCCTTATATGAGCTTTATTTAATAAAAAACACTGAAGAAAAAAATTAATATTATTTTTATATATGCATTATCACAGTTATCATATAATAACTATTGGCTGTCAAATGAATAAAGCTGATAGTGAAAGAATTGCTAGTTATTTAAATTCTAAAAGAATAACAAACACAGATCAAAAATCTGCTGATTTAGTTATTATTAATAGTTGCGGAGTAAGACAAAAAGCTGAGGATAGGATATATGGATTAGTAGAGCAAATTAGAAAAGATAATTCAAAGAGTGATATTGTAATTACAGGTTGCTTAGCTAAAAGAAAAGATGTTATTAAAAGATTAGAAGATAGAGTAAAATTATTTATGCCTATTAATGAATTACCTAAAATGATTGAGCTTTTGCATGGCAATTTAGATAACAAATCATTAGATGATTTAAGAGAAAATCAAGGAGAAAAATATCTAGAAATAGAACCTAATTATAGTAATAATTTTAGTGCCTATGTTCCTATTGGTAACGGTTGTAATAATTTTTGCTCATATTGTGTTGTTCCATATGCAAGGGGTAGGGAGGTCTACAGAGATTTTAATAAGATAATAAATGAGGTAAAGAATTTAGTTAATTTAGCTTATAAAGAAATTAATTTAATAGCACAAAATGTAAATAGTTATAAATCAAATGATAAAGATTTTGCTGATTTAATAATGGAAATAGATAAAATACCTGGAGATTTTTGGCTAAGATTTTCTAGTAGCCATCCTAAAGACATGAAAGATAAATTGATTAAAGTAATGGGAGAATCTACTAAGTTAGCAAGTCATTTACATATAGCAGTGCAATCTGGAGACAACGATATACTAAAGAAAATGAATAGAAAATATACAGTAGAGAAATTTAAAGAATTAATTAGAAAGGTCAAAGAAGAAAAATCAAACATAGCTATTACTACTGATTTAATTGTTGGCTTTCCAACAGAAGATAGAAAAGCTTTTGAAAATAGTAAGAAATTATTTGAAGAAATAAGGTTTGATTTAGCTTATACTGCTATGTATAGCCCTAGATATGGTACCGTAGCTTATAAAATGGAAGACGATGTTAGTGATGAAGAAAAGAAAAAAAGAGAAGATGAAATACTTGATATATTAAAAATTACAGCCTTAGAAAAGAATAATGAATATTTAAATAAAACAGTTAAAGTTTTAGTAGAGGGCAAAAATAGATCAAATAAATATTTTGGCAAAACTTCATCATATAAGACTGTTAGTTTTGATAGTAAAGAAAATAATTTAATAGGTAAATTTGTAAAAATTAAAATAAATAAATCACAAAGTTTTGGCCTAGAAGGGAAATATATATCAATTTATGACAATCAACAAGACTAAAGAAAAAAATAAGCAAAGTATTAAAGCTAAGGAAAAGGCTGTAGTTATTATTGGACCTACTAGTTCAGGTAAGACCGCTTTAGCTGTAAAATTAGCTTTAGATTTTGAGGCTGAAGTTATTAGTGCTGATTCTAGGCAAGTATATAAAGGTATGGATGTGGGTACGGGTAAAGATTTGTCAGAGTATAGTATTAAGACAAAAACAGGAATTAAAAAAATTACATATCATTTAATTGATGTTTGTAGCCCTAAAGATAATTTTAATTTATCTAAATATTTAAAATTAGCTAATAAGGCATTAGATGATATTAGCGAACGAGGCAAATTGCCGTTAATAGTTGGTGGTACTGGTCTTTACGCACAGGCTTTAGTTGATAATTATCAGATAAGTAAGGTAAAGGAGAATAAAGAGCTTAGAGATAAATTAGAAGAAGAAGATTTAGGAAGTGTGCAGGCTCTTTTTAAAAAAGAGTATTTAGACTTTTATAATAAACTTAACAATAGTGACAAAAATAACAAGAGAAGACTTATTCGTTATTTAGAAATATTAAAAGACAAGGGAGCTCTAGATAAAAAAAGTTCGCATCCCAAGTTTGAGTTTTTAGTTTTAAAAATTGAGGTAGATAGAAAAGAATTAAAACAAAGAATTAGAGATAGAATAATAAAGAGAATAGAGGAAGAGGATATGATTGCAGAAGTAGAAAAATTACATAAGGAAGGTTTATCTTGGAAAAAATTAGAAAGTTTTGGATTAGAATATAAATTTATTTCTAAATATTTACAGAATAAATTAAGTTATAAGGAGATGATTGAAGATTTATATATTACTAGTTGTAGATTTGCAAAAAGACAAAGCTCTTGGTTTAGACGTTGGGAGAAACAGGGAAGAGAAATATATGAAATTAAAGATTTTAAAGAAGCAAAAGAAAAAATAAATAATTTCCTTAAAAAATAATTTAATTATTATATGAGGATAAAAATTAATAAAAAAATTATTATTTATGCTTGGATATTATTATTGATATCAGTATTTGTAGCATACTTATCATTTCCTAAGATTGTTAATTTAGAAAATTTTCTTGATGTAATTAGTGGTAACTACATTTTAGCTATATTCATATTTACTTTATTTGTTTTTCTAAGAGGTTTTACTTTGATATCACCGTTAATAGTTACAATGGTAAGTTTATTATTTTTTTCTCCTTTAGAAGTTTTTTTAATAAATAGTTTTGGAATAGTTGTATCATCCTTTTTAATATATAAAGTGTCAGATTGTTTAGGTTTTGATGATTATTTTGAAAGTAATTATAAAGATAAAGTAGAGAAAATAAGAAAAAGTTTTGAAAAAAAAGAAATACCAATTATGATTGGCTGGAGTTTTTTTCCTTTCTTTCCAACTGACGTTTTAGTTTACGTAGCAGCTAGTTTAAAAGTTTCTCTGTGGAGATGTTTAGTAGGTATATTTATTGGTACAGTTTTGATTAATTTTATTTCTATTTATTTAGCAGGTAAATTAATGGAGTACCAAGATATTATTGTTAGTTCACTTTTTTAGTGAATAATTTAACTTTTATTTATTGAGTTCTTCTTTTAGTATTTCTTGTATTTTAGCTGGATTAGCTTTGCCTTTAGTTTTAGCCATGGTTTGACCAATAAAAAATTTCAGTAGTGCCTCTTTACCATTTTTATAGTCTTCAGCTTCTTTAGGGTGCTTTTTAATTATTTCTAAAATTATATCTTTTAATTTTTCTTCATTATCAATTTGTTCTAAACCTTTTTCTTTCATAATATCGGTAGGATCGCCTCCATTTTTATACATTTCCTTTAAGATGTCATATAAGGTGGTAGAGTTAATTTTTCCTTGATAATGAAGAGTTATAAGCTCAGCAAAATTTTCAGCTGTTATTTTAATATCACCAATTGTTTTTTTATCTTTTTTTAAATATTGAAATAAGCCAGTAGTTAAAAGATTGTGAGCTGATTTAGCTAGTTTTTTATTTTGTCTTTCCCAAGAATCGTTAGATGCATCTATCCAAGCTCTTAACTCAGATATAACTTGCTCTAGCCAATTAGCCACTGCTTTATCATATATTACAGCTTCAGACATCTCTTCAGTAAAGCCATATTGTTTTTTAAATCTTTTTATTTTAGCTTGAGGAAGTTCAACTAAACTTTGTTTAATTTCATTTAGTAATTCATTTGATATCTTAAGTGGTGGAATATCAGGTTCAGGGAAGTAGCGATAATCTGCAGAGCTTTCTTTTCTTCTTTGCCTGACAGTAATTTGTTTTTTTTCATCCCAACCTTTAGTTTCAGCCTCTAGTTTTTCACCATCATCTAATCTTTTACTTTGTTCTTGAATTTCATATTCAATGCCTTTTTCAATAGCTTTAAAAGAATTAAGATTTTTAAGTTCAACTTTAGGGTTTAAAGTTTTACCTTTTTTAGCAGTGATTACTCCATCTTTAAGATACTGCCAAGAACTTTTTTCTTGCAAACTAATATTAGCTTCACAGCGCATTTCACCTTTCTCCATATTAGCACTGCTAATATTAAGATATCTTAAAATTTGTTGATATCTTTGACAAAACTTTTTAGCTTCTTGAGCACTTTTAATAACTGGCTCAGTTACCATTTCCATTAAAGGTGTCCCAGCTCTATTAAAGTCAATTATACTACCATCATCAGTATGTATTAGTTTTCCCGTGTCCTCTTCTAAATGTATGCGAGTAATATCTATATCGTTATTATCAATCTCTAATTTACCTTTGTAGCATAGAGGTAAGTCGTATTGAGAAATCTGATAGCCTTTAGGAAGATCAGGATAGAAGTAGTTTTTTCTATCAAACTTTGAATATTTATTTATCTTACAATCAAGCGCTAATCCACATAAAATAGTCCATTTTATAGCCTCAAAATTAGCCACTGGCATTGTGCCAGGGTGACCCATGCAAACAGGACAAATAGCAGTATTTGGCTCTAGTTTATCTGAAAGATTATTACAAGAGCAAAACATCTTACTCTTAGTGTTTAATTCGGCATGTATTTCAAGACCGATTATAATATCGTATTTCATATGTATATATTTTAACTTTTAAGCTAAATATTAGCAAGTCTTATATTATAATGGGCTTTTAATATTTTTTAAAGCAGGATTACTAACTTCAGTATAGGTTTGAGTGGTGTGAACATTGTTGTGACCTAATAGTTTTTGTATATATCTTAAATTAGTGCCATTTTCTAATAAATGAGTAGCGAATGAGTGTCTTAAAGAGTGAAAAGAAGCTTTTTTGTTTATACTTGCTATCTTTAAACTTTTCTTAAACATCTTTTGTATTGAAGCAGTGCATAGTTTGTCACCTCTGTTTGATTCAAATATATAATCATTTACATCTTTTAAAGATATAATGTTGTATAAATCTTTTTTTAATTTCTCAGGTAATATACTTATCCTATCTTTATTACCTTTAGATTTTTTAATATATACTAAAAGCTCTTTTATATTTAAGTCTTTAACTTTTAATTTAACTACTTCACTAACTCTAAGTCCACAAGCATAGCTTAAGGAAATCATTAATTTATATTTCTTATTCTTAGTTACTGAAATAATCTTTTCAATTTCTTTCTTTGATAATACCACGGGTAGTTTCTTGTTTCTTTTAACACATTTTATATCAATTTTTTCTTTATCTTTAAACACCTTCAAATACAAAAATTTAACTGCATTTAGGGCCAAGTTTATAGTTTGAGGCGCTAAATCACGTTTATGCTTATTTAAAGCATATTCTTGAATTGCCACTTGTTTGTCTTTAAAATTATATTTATTACAAAAACTAATATATTCTTTAATATATAATAAATATGCTTTACGTGTTTTAAAGCTATAATTACCTAATATAAATTCTTTATTTATTTTATCTAAAAGATTATCCATATAAATATAACTAGTATTCCCATAATATACATAATTTGTTATTATATAAGTATAAAATTAAGATAAAAAGGAGTTAGCTGAAATATTCCTTTTCTTTTTTGGGCTATCGCCCAATTGTTTTAAAAAATTTTCAAATTTCTTTTTCTTTATTTTTAGAGGGGTAATAAGGTGTTTTCTCCGCTCCGCTACGAAAACGATTTTATAAAGACTATAAAATAATAAACTTTAACTTAAAATTATTATGAAAAAAAACATTCCATGGAAAATAATTTTCTTTACCACCCTTATCATTTTTGTTGTTGGCGGTTATTTAGCATTTAATAAAACGAATAACAATTTTACCAGTATACAGGAAGAAAAAAACACATTGAATCTAAAAACTCCTGAAGAAATGCTAATTGATATGTCATTAGAGGATAAGGTTGGACAAATGCTTATGGTTGGATTTTGGGGAATCGAACCTGATTACTATATAAACAAAATGATAGATCAAAGAAATATTGGGGGAGTTATACTAATGAAATATAATTTTGATAATCAAGAACAAGCAAAAAATTTAATTAATACCTTGCAACAAAAATCATTAGATACGGATCCAGGAATTCCTATGTTTATTTCCGTGGATCAAGAAGGGGGTTTGGTTTCTAGAGTACAATTAGATGGAATTTCAGAATTAACCGCTCAATCAGATATAAAAAGTAGTGAGCAAGCATATATAGTGGCTGATAAAAGAGCAAAAGAATTAAAACAACTAGGTATAAACATAAATTATTCCCCGGTTGTTGATTATGTAAAAAATGAAAACTCATTTCTCTATGAGAGAACATTTAGAGGTGATATTGATTCAGTCGGTGACTTTGCTTCGGAAATGGTTAGAGGTTACCAAAACAATGGATTGATATCAGTAATTAAACATTTCTTAGGCCATCCTGACACCAATATAGACCCACATTTATCTGTTTTGAAAGCTGATTTTACTAATCAGGAAATAATGGATCGAACTAAAATTTTTAGAAGAGTCATCGCCGACGTTTCGCCATATATGGTTATGACTTCTCACGTTATTTATAAGAATATAGATTCAGAAACACCCTGTAGTTTATCAAAAAAATGTATTCAAGAGTGGCTAAGAGGTGAATCAAGATTCGGAAGCGGAATAGTAATAACTGATGATATGGAAATGGGAGCTATCCAAGATAAATATTCTAATGCCGAGGCTGCTGTTATGGCAATAAAAGCAGGTAATGACATTTTGCTTTACACGAGTACACCAGAAAAACAGGCTGAAGCATATGATGCTATTATTGAAGCCGTTAATAACAATGAAATAAATGTTGAACAAATAAATGATAGTGTTTTAAAAATACTAAAATTGAAAAAGAAAATTATTAATAATGAGATAAGATAAAAATATGGATCTATTTATAAAAATTGCAACAATCGTGGCTTTGGTTGTAAATACTATTGCTTTAATTGTGGTTATTTTTCAAACAATCTTTACAAAGCGATCGCTAAATATTACAAAGCAAAGTATTGACGACGCTAAAACGCAGAGACAATTAGAAAACTTACCGAAGTTTACTTGGATAATTGAAGTGCAGGTGCAATTGGAACATTGGAAAAAGGACTTGCAAGAAAGGTTGGAATTATTACAAAAAGGCATAAATGAAAAAAATAACGAAACAATACAAAAAGCAAGTAACACAAAAATAACCCAACCAAAGGATTTATCGTTGAATAAATTCCTTTATGATAATATGCCTACATGGTTACGCGAATTATGGATATCGGGCGCTCAATATTACTACGACGCGATAACCCCACTGTTTTATGTCTATAAAGACGAAAAACCAAATTATGATTATTCTCAAAGCTGGATTGATGAACGAGGAAAAGATTCATTATACGCACTATCAAAATTACTAGAATACCTTAAAGACATGATTCCGCCTGTAATTTTGAACACGCCCGCAAGCTTGTCCGATAAAGATTTCTTAAAAGATTAATCCATAAAGAGTTTTTAATTTTAGCCATTCACCCCTAACCCCTCTGGCTGAAATCAAAAACGAAAAAGAAATTTGAAAATTTTTTAAAACAAGTTTTCTTGTCAGAAAACAAAAGAAAAGGAATACATCAGCTAACAGCGTGTATGAGGTTACGGTTTTTTACAAAAACCTCCACCCAAATTGCTTCGCAACTTCTCATACACGCGAACGTTATATTCAATAAATTCAAAACCCCTAACGACACATTTATATAAAAACAATCAATTTTACTTAACATGGATATTAAAAAATCATTCAATCAATTTTTAGACGGAAATGGCAAAAACAAGGGAAGAAAGCCAGATGAAAGATATGCTTCTTTTGATTTTTGTTACAATTATTTTTATTCCTTCTATAAAAATAAAAACCTTTCCGAGTTAGCTAATAAAGAAAACCTTCAAACGAGTTGTTTGCAAATTGGATTTTATTTGGCAAGTTGGGGAATGATGAGAGGTTCATCTTTTCTTTTAGAAAAAAGCGTGAGAAATTTTTCAAATTTAATAATCGCAATTTCAAAGATGAATCCTAAACTTTGGGAAATTGATGTGCCAAATTATAATGATGAAAACATTTCTCTATTATTAGATTGCAAACAACAAATTATTGATGTACTCGGAAAGGAAAATAAACCAAGTGATACATTGGTAACAAAAATCATGTTGGGTGTTTTTGCCAATATCCCAGCATTTGACCAATACTTTAGAAAGAGTCTTAAAGTTCATTCTGTAAATAAATATTCTTTGTTAAAAATCAAAGAATTTTATTTAGAAAATAAAGAATATTTTGATTCTTTCAAAATTCATACTTTTGATTTTTTTACATCTAAAGAAACTGATAATATTTACACAAAAGCAAAATTGATTGATATGTGTGGATTTATGGATGGACAATAACGGGGCTTTGAATTTACTCTGAAATTTTCCTACGGAACGTTGCACTAAATTTCAGCCTTTCAGGGAATATAACAAGGATTTAGAGGTTCCAGAAACTTGCAGTTTCTTCCACCCAAATTTTGCCTACAGCAAAACTTCTCTAAATCCCGATGTTATATTCAATCGTCGTGTAGATTTATTAAAAGGGGTTGTCGTCGCCATCCCTTCGGGATAGATAGTCAAAAACTTCGTTTTTGAAATTTATAGAAATAATATTTTTTCCCACCCTAACTTCAAATCAAATGAAAGCTAAAAAAACATTTATATACTACCTAACTTATTACTTTATTATATGAACAAAAAAAATTTAACAATCGGAATAGCACTTCTTATGGTAGCTATTGTTACTGCCACAGCAGTATATTTCCTTTTTCCATATCAACCAGACCAACCACCACAAACAAATGATACTGGCTCAACACAAAGTGGAATTCAGCAAGTTGTAAATGCTAATAACGAATTTGCCTTTGATTTTTATTCTGAAATAAATAAGGAAGAAGAAGGTAATATTTTCTATTCTCCTTATAGCATTTCTGCTGCTTTAGCAATGACTTATGAAGGTGCAAAAGGACAAACAGCAGATGAGATGAAATCTGTTTTTCATTTCCCAGATAGTGATATATTAAGACCAAATTTTGCTTCAATCTATAACAATATTAATAAAAAAGGTAAAGATTATAAATTGAGCACAGGAAACGCTTTATGGGCACAACAAGATTATCAGTTTCTTCCAGATTATTTAGCTACAGTTGAAAAATATTATGGAGGAAAAGCAGCAAATTTGGATTTTATTGGAGAAAGTGAAAAATCAAGACAAACAATAAATTCATTTATTGAACAACAAACAAACGACAAAATCAAAGATTTAATTCCTCCGGGTGTTCTCAATGCTTACACAAGACTGGTTTTAACAAATGCTATTTATTTCAAAGGTACCTGGGTTAAGCAATTTGACAAATCTGATACTCGTGACCAAGATTTTACAACTATTTCTGGTCAAAAAGTAAAAACTCCTATGATGCAATTAACTGGAGATGATGCTGAATTCAATTATGCCGAAACTGATGACATTCAAATACTTGAAATGCCTTATGACGGTGAAGATTTATCTATGTTAGTTCTTCTTCCAAAAGAAAATAATCTTGAGGCAATTGAAGCATCCCTAACCAATGAAAAACTATCTGAATGGAAAAATATGCTTAGTGAGCAAAGAGTTGATATTTATGTTCCAAAATTCAAGTTTGAGACAAAATATTTCATGGTTGAAACTTTAAACAATATGGGTATGCCTACCGCATTTACAGATTCAGCAGATTTCTCAGGAATGGATGGCACACAAAGCCTTCTTATTCAAAATGTGATTCATCAAGCGTTTGTTGAAGTGAATGAAGAAGGAACTGAAGCCGCAGCTGCAACTGCTGTTGTTGTTGGCATTGAATCTGTTGGACCAAGAATCCCCGTATTTAGAGCAGATCATCCATTCATATTCATAATTCAGGAAAAAGGAACTGGAAATATTTTATTTATGGGTAGAGTTGCTGACCCATCTCAACAATAAATCCCACCCAAAAAAGATTATTTTATTCTCTTCTTTTTAGAAAAAAGAAGCAAAAAGGCGACGACAACCCCCAGAAAAAACTATAGACACGACGACTTTGAGTTTTCCCTTCGGGACGTTGCACTAAAACTCAATCCCTATCGGGAGAATATAACAGCGATTAAGAGATTCCGAAGTCTTGCAGACTTCTCCATCTAAATTCGGTTTTGTGGGATACCTCAAAACCGAACTTCTCTTAATCGCGATGTTAAGTGAAATTGAGTTTGAGTTATATTTATTAAGAAGCAAATTAATTTTTCTAATATGGCAATGAAACAATCAATGGATCTATTTGGGGAAGCGCTCCTTGCGTATGTAAATGGAGATAGAAGTCCCTTTTATTTAATTGTAGATGATACTGGAGAGAAAGATAACTATAGTCTAGCGGAGCGCTTTAGGCCATATTCAAAGTTAAACAAAATAGAAAGAAAATTGATTTCTTTGTCTTGCGGGCAAATTTTGGATATAGGTTGTGGTGCTGGCAACGTCATTCCAGCACTAGAAAAACGTGGCGAAGTAACAGGTATTGATATTTCTCCAAAAGTCATTGAAGTCGCCAAACAAAGAGGTTGCACAAATTGCACTGCTGCAGATATTTTCAGTTATTTACCAAAGCAAAAATTTGACACTGTAACTTTATTTGGCAATAACCTTGGCATCGGCGGTACAGTCCGCAAGACAAAAAAGCTTTTGCAGGTTATGAAAAGCTTATTGAAAAATGATGGCCAAATTTTAGCCACAATCACTAATTATCACCACAGCGATTACAAAGAAATGACATTAACTCCGATGTGGAAGAATAAAATAGGGCCAAAATTCGGCTGGCTCATTTTCAACATCAATTTTCTTTTTGATCTCTGCAAGGAATAAAATTTGAATATGGAAATTGTTTCAACTAATTGGAAGTACAACCTGGTAAAGATGACGAAAAAATAATTTGCTTAAATTGGAATAACTCAAACTCAACTCCTTCGCTCCTTTCAGTCGCTCGGGGACGCTGCGCTTTCGCTCCACTGCGTTCCGCTCACCTCGTTTAACACGGCATATACGGTTCGCTCGTTACACTTCGCTCTCCCAAATTTTTTTAATTTTTTTTAAAAAAATAACTTTAATAAATCATTTTAGTTTAAAAATATGAAAATTGTAATCTGTGGAAGCATGTCATCAGCCTGTCAGATGATAGATGCTAAGAGAAAATTACTTAAAAATAATCATGAGGTAGTATTACCAAGAAATACTGAGCAATATGCTAATAAAATTTTGTCGGAGGAAACTGCTCATGAGTCAACCAAAAATAAGATTAAAAATGATTTAATTCGTGATTATTTTGATAAGATAAAAGATGCTGATGCTATATTAATAGTTAATGTAGATAAAAAAGGCATTCCTAGTTATATAGGTGGCAATTCTTTTTTAGAGATGGGCTTTGCCTACATTTTAAACAAAACAATTTTTATATTGAATGAGATTCCAGAGATGATTTATACTGACGAAATTTTAGCTATGCAACCCATTGTGCTAGAAGGGGATTTATTAAAAATTCAATAAGAAGAGAAGGGAAAAAATAACATTGCACAACATAACATGTCTATATCCAGTTATGTTACGTCTCTTTCAAATACTTCATACTTCAGATGTGCCGAAATGTTATTTGAAATTTATTTATGACTTTATCAAAAATATGAATTATCTCAATTAATTAAGATTTTATAAATTTTCCTTATATGTAATTAAGGTATGTTGTAAAATGGAAGAAGTAAATTTGGCAGAGAAAAAAATATCAAAGACATTGAGATTGTTCAGGAATATAATAACGGTCAGAAATAAACATTCGATAACAAAGATTGGGTAGTATAAAGTTAAAAAATATTCTAAAATAAACTTATATGGGTTTGTTTTTTTGTATTATTAGAATTAAATTAAATGATTTCAAAATTTCTGAAAAATAAATATATAATAGTAAGTTTTATATTGTTAACTTTATTAATTATTTTTTTTAATCAAGCAATATTTAATAACAAAACACTAGTTCCTTTAGATATTTTAACCGAATTTGATCTAGTTTTTAAAGATGATAATTTAAGTCAAAACTTCTTAATTAGTGATATAGTTAATCAATTTTATCCAAACTATAATTTTATTTATGAAAGTATACATAATGGTGAATTTCCATTATGGAATCCTCATGTTTTAACAGGTATACCTTTTTTTGCTGACAGTCAGGTGTCAATGTTTGAATTCACTCACTTGTTATCATATATTTTCAATATCTCTCCACTTTCATTCTCATTGTTTTCAGCTATTATATTACTTTTTATATTAGGATTATCTTTTTTTACTTATTTAGATAATTTAAAATTTACTAAGACTATATCATTATTTGGGGCAGTTGCTTTAATGTTTTCAGGTACTATTATAGTTTGGTTAAACTACCCATTAATGACAGCTTTCATATGGCTTCCTTTTATATTACTTTGTGTTGATAAGGTTGTTTTAAATAAAAAACTAATATTTTTTCCTTATCTTTCAATCGCTATTTTTTTAATGTTTTTAGCTGGTTATCCGCAAATTGCTATAATTAATTTGCTTATAGCTTTTTTGTATTTTTTATTTAGATTAATACAAAATAAAGTTTTTAATATTAAAATTATCTTAGTATTTATAGTTTTTTTGTCTTTAGGTGTTGGCATGAGTGCAGTTCAAACTGGTCCTTCTTGGGATTTTATTAAAAAAAGTGAATCATATGAGTTTGGACGTGATTACACAGAAAATAATAATTTTATCAAGGAAACTAAACAACAATTTTCAAATTTTAAATATAATTTAATTAATGGATTTGAAAAAACAGCTAAATATGGAATTTTAGCAATTTCTTCTGAACATTATGGTTCACCTTTAGATAGAGATTATAAAAACCCTGATAATAATCCCTATGGAAATTTTAGTGAACTTACTATTTATACTGGAATTTTTACTATTCTTTTTGCAGTAATTTCCATTGTTTGGATAAGGAAAAATAAAATAATTATTTTTTGGTTATCTACTGCTATAATTTCTTTTTCCTTGGCAGTAAATTTACCTTTTTTAAGTTTATTTAAATATTTGCCATTAATAAATAAAATATCAGTAAGTAGATTTAGGCTTGTCTTTATTTTTTCTATTGTTATTTTGGCAGTGTATTCAATGCAAGAAATATATAATTATTTAAAAAATAAAAATTACAAAATAGCTACAGGGCTAATAATTATTATAATATTAGTAAGCTTCTTAGATTTATTTTACTTTTTTGGCACTTATAATACAGGAGTTAAAAAAGATGATAGTTTTATTTTTGAAAATAATGCTATTAATTTTTTACAGAAAAATACAGATTATGAGAGAATTGTAGGATTAGGTATTTTAGAAGGTGGTTTTCATAGTCCTATTGTTCCAAATACTAGCATGTTAACAGATTTATATGATGTAAGAGGTTATAATCCAATAATTGATAAAAGATATACTAATTTTGCTGATAAATATTTAAGCAGAAGAGGTTCTTTTGTATTAGCTGATGCAATTTTTAATGAAAAAATTATTGATTTGATGAGTATAAAATATATTATTTGTCCTAAAAGTGGATGTTTGATAATAAAACAAAATGAAGAATTAAAAAAAGAATATGAAGATAATAATATAGATATTTTTAGAAACACTAAGTTTCTTCCTCGATCATATGTTGCATATAATTTTATAAATAATCAAACTGCTAATCATGCACTAAATTTATTAGAATCTAATAGTTTTAATCCTTATTCTGAAATTATTATTAATGACACTAATTTATTAAATCAGAATATAAAAGATGATGACAAGAGTTTAATTCAAGAAGCAAAAATTATAAAATACTTAAACAATGAAGTAGTGATTAATGTTGAAGCTGAAAAGAAAGGAGTATTAGTCTTAACTGATGCTTATGATGATGATTGGAAGGTTATAGTTAATAGTGAAGAAAAAAAGATAATGTTAGTGAATGGTATATTTCGTGGAGTTATTGTTAATGAAGGTAAAAGTGAGGTAATTTTTAAATATATTCCTAAAAATTTCTATAATTATTTATTTATTTCAATTTTTAGTTTAATTTCTTTAATAATATTAATTTTAATAATTATTAAGAAACCAAAAATGATTAGAAGTTTTTGTTCTAAGTTATTTATTTCTATTTTTTTCACTTCTAGAGTAAAGAAGAAATAAGTACTTTTTTATATTTTCTTCAAATTTTGTCTTTATTTATGATATAATAAATATAATTAGAAATATTAATTATATATAAAACTTAAATAACACTTTATTTATTAATTATTTATATGACCAATATAATACCCCCACATAAAAGACATCAAAATGTACCTGCTTCTTATGTTATATTAAAGAAAGGTAATAAAATTATACTTCAACGTCGTTGTAATACTGGTTTTCAAGATGGTAATTATGGTCTTATATCTGGTCATGTAGAGGAAAATGAAAGCTTTACTAAAGCATTAATTAGAGAAGCTAAAGAGGAGGCTGGTATAACGCTAGCCCCTAAAGATTTAGAGGTTGCTCATGTTTTGCATAGAAAATCTTATGACTCTGAGCGAGTTGATGTTTTTTTTCTAGCTCAATCTTGGCAAGGTGAACTTAAAAATATGGAGCCACATAAGTGTGATGATTTGTCTTGGTTTGATTTAAATGAGATACCTGAAAACACTGTTGATTATATTTGTTTTGTTCTTGAGCAGATAAAAAATAAAGTTTTTTATAGTGAATATGGCTGGGAATAAATGAAATATTTTTAAAATAATTTATTAAAAAATATGAAACATCGAATAAGGGCAGCAGCTATAATAATTAAAGACAATAAAATATTATTAGTTAAACATGTTGACCCTAAAACTGGTTTTCAGTGGTGGGTACCACCAGGAGGAGGTGTGGAGGAAATTGATAAATCAATATTTGATTGTGCTAAAAGGGAAACATTTGAAGAAACAAATCTTAAAGTAGAATTAAGTAGAGTTTTGTATATTAGAGAGTTTTATGATAAAGAAAATAAAAAATTAAACATTGAATTATTTGTGTTGGCTGATAGTTTTACAGGTGATGTGGATATAAAAAATATTTACGGAAATGGAGAAGATGAGAATTATATTAAAAAGGCAGTTTGGTTATCTAAAGATGAAATAAAAGATATTGTTGTTTTCCCAGAAATAATTAAAGATGAAATGTGGGATGATTATAAAGCTGGGTTTTTAAATACTAAATATCTTAAAAGACAGGGGTAAAATATAAAATTATTAAATGTTAATAATAAATAATATGGAAATTAAAAAAATAATGGTAACTGGAAGCAGTGGTACAATTGGTACTCGATTGTGTGAAAAATTACTTGAAAATGATTATGAAGTTGTAGGTGTTGATTATGTGAAAAATAAATGGAGTA
>JAIPJO010000048.1 GCA_021734135.1 Patescibacteria group bacterium | reverse complement strand
ATTTTAAAACTTCTTTCTCATTAGAGAAAAAAACAGGATACTTGGTATTATATTTTTTATATTTTAATTTAAACATATATTAATAAATTTGCGATTATGATACTATATAATTATGACATTAAAAAAATATTACAGCAAAAAATATTTAAACATTTTTACATTATTAATTTTTTTAGCACTAATAATAATTTGGATTAGTATTGTTTATTTTATTGGAGCTCAAAATATAGTTTTTGCAATTGGTCTTAAAAACATTTATTTATTAATTTTCATTATAGCAGTCCTAGGGGGTCATTCAAGTTTTATCTCTGCATCTTTTTTTACTGTTTATATAAGCATTGCCACAGGTATGGATAGCCACTTCTTACTAGCCTTTTTAGGTGGCTTAGGTCTTAGTGTTGGAGACAGTATTTTTTATTATTTAGGTACTAAAGGTAGAAAACTTGAAAGCAAGAAATGGCAAAATATTATTGAAAAAATAAGTACTTGGACAAAAAAGCAATCTATATATTTAGTTTACTTTATTATTTTTATATATAACGCTTTTACACCCTTGCCCGGTGATGTTTTAAATATTACTTTGGGTTTATCTGGTATAAAATACAAGAAAATTATAGCTATAATTATATTTGGTAATATAACATTGCTTTATTTAATAGCATATTTTATTGGTAAAAATAAATATGTAGTTGATTTTTTTGCTTAATATTAGGGCTAATTTGCTAGCTATTGACATTTATTAAAAACTAATATATTATACTAATGTTAGCTAACATGCTAACTGCTCTTAAATAAAGAGTAAGAAATATAAGCGATGTAGAGATAAAGTCGGATTTCTACAGCTTAATATTTATTAAGTTAAATTTATCTTTACATTTTTATGCAAGGTACAATCAAAAAACTTACTGACAAAAATTTTGGCTTTATTAGTCAAGAAGGCTCTGATGATTTATTTTTTCACGCCAATAACCTAGAAGGTGTTAGTTTCGACGAACTTAGAGAAGGAGACGAAGTTTCTTTCGAAGTTGAAAACACTCCTAAAGGGAATGCTGCAGTAAACATTAAAAAAGCGTAATAACTTTTTTACATAATAAAAACAGACTCTACTAGGGTCTGTTTTTATTTACTCTCTTGTCTTTACCTTTTTTGTCTTTTCTTTGCTTTCTCTTCTAGCATAACTCTTTTAGCTTCTAATCTTTTAGCAGTTTTGTGTGATTTACTTTTCTTATTTTTACCCACACCAGTATCCCTTTTAGCCATATTTTAAATATTAAGTGATTATAGACTCCTAGTGGACTATATAATACTATTTTAATTATGATTATATTTATATTTTCACATATATATTAATATAAGTAAAGATTAATATCAATATTACTTATTAATATAACAAAAAACACCACATTGGTGCTTTTTGAATTTCATATTATCTTTTAGCTCCTGAATATGTAATTGCTTGCATAATATTCCAGTCCTCTGTTGACTCTGGTACATGTCCAAAAATATCATTAAATATTTCAATGCCTTTTTTTTCACTGTTTAAGTTTCTATTTTCAGCTCTTTGCTTTAAACCATAGGCCATAATCTTCATGGCTGACATATCATGTGGGTTAGATTCTCTAAGTTCCCTTTTATATATTTCTTTAAATCTTTTTCTAGCCTCACTCTCAGCTTTTTGACTAGTTTTACCTGGCCATCTACCATTTGAAATTTTTATTACATCAGTTAATTCCTCTTCAGTTTCTGGTAATTTATCATAGGCTTCCTTAAATGAATATATAACAGCTGCTCTTTCACCTTCTCCTAATCTTTTGCTATTATCATCTACACCGTAAGCAACAAAAGTATTGATAGACTTTTGAATTGTTTCACTAACCTTCATCATTTCATTTTCTAGTTTTTTTAATTGTTTTTGTTCTACATTTCTTTCTCTAATTTGGTTTCTAGTTTCTTTTATTTCTTTTAAGACATTTTGCATTTGGTTTCTAATTAAAAGACCAGCCTTTCTTCTCATCTCTACTACATCATTGTCATCTTCTTCATCCAAATCTTCATCATCATCGTTATTGTCGACATCTCCTTCATTGTCACTTTCATTTATATCATCATTATCATTATTATCAGTATCATTATCATCATCTTTTTCTTCATCCATATTTTCATCATCAATTTCATTATCATCATTATCTAATTGATCACTGCTATCACAGGCACCATCTTTAATTACTTCTATGTCATTTTGATTTTCAGCTACACAACGATTAGGATAAGTGTTACCATCTTCACCACAAACCGGCATATACTCTAAAGTACACGGTACAGGATCAGTGCTATCAGTATTATCAGTATTTTCTTCTTGAGCCTTACTATTGTTTACTAAAAGTATCATACTAACAAATAGTATTGATACAACGAATAAATAAGTTAGTTTTTTCATAAAGATTAGTTTAATTATTAATTATTATAAAATTATAACATAAATAATTATAATTTAAAATATAGTAATTGACATTAACTATAATGTAATATAATATAATTTTATTAATTGTTCATTTCAAAAAAATAACTAATGACTACAGAAATCTTTAGTACCAATTTTTTAAAAAAACAAAAAGAAAGAATTAATGCTAGAATTCTAAAGTATAATAATCCAGAAAGGATTAAAGAAGAGTTACTCAATGGTGATTTATCTGATTATATTAGATATAAGCAAAGCACTTTAGTTCCTTTATTGGAAGTAGCATTAAAAAAAATTGATTCTCATGAATATGGTTATTGCGAAAAATGCAATCAAGCAATTGAGCTAAAAAGATTAGAATTAGTTCCCTTTGCTAAATATTGTATGACATGCATGAATCCTGAGACTAACAATAGTTAGTCTCTTTTTTTAAATAAAATCATTTATTATTTTAATAGCTTTACCATTAATTAAAGCGTTAGCAATTTTTTTATAGGCTGAATCAATAATTCTTTGATAAGTACTAGTTGAAGTATTCATTTCTTTGGCAGCTTCTTTTTGATCTAGTTCTTTTATATATCTTAAACGATAGGCTTCTATTTCTTCTTTTGTTAATTCTACTATTTCAATTTTTCTCATAGGAATTCCTTGAGGTTTGAAATATGTTATTTCAGGATTAAATTTAATTCTTCTTTTTGATCTTGGTCTAGGCATATATTGAAAAAGATAATAATTATGTTAATATTTATATAAAGAAGGCTACCCAACCCCTTTATTGAGGGGTTGGTTCACGGCCTTCTTTTATTTTTGGCTCTTTAGGGCTTCCTTTTCATTTTTAATAATCTCTAACTCTTCTTTTAAGGTTTGCTCTTCATCCTCTAGTGCTTCTAGTTCATTTTTTGAAGATACAAATCTTCTTCTACATCCTGTAAATCCACGTCCAAAACCTGAACACTTCCCCATTCTTCTGCCGGTTTGTGCTCCTAAACTCTGTGGGCCAGTTTGATCTAAATTAGGCATATATTTATATTATTATGATTTATAGTTGGCAAGCGACCTTTAAGTTTCTTACCTATTATGAGTATATACCCATAATATGTATTTGTCAACAGATAATTTTAAAGAATATAACTATTGACATTATTTAATATATTTGCTATAAATTTAATAGAACTTTAAAATTAAAACTATGAATACAAGATCTAAATTATTTAAAATTGTAAGTACATCAGTTTTAGCAATTATCACTGTTGTTGCCCTATATCTTAGTAATACTTTTTTAAACTTTGATTTAGGCAAAAATGGAACTACTGTTAATTTTGCAAATATCTTAGTTTTTACCGTTGGTATATTTTGGATGTTTGCTTTCCTTACTGATTCTGTGAAAAAAATGATTTATTTTTGGATCGGAATAATAATGATACTTGTATCATTAATGCTTTTTACTCATGAAACTATTAATAATATAAGTTTCATTGAGAATACAATTTTTTACTCTTATTCAATTGTCGACTCTATAGCTTTATGCTTTGCCGGTTTGTATTTAATGATATATTCCTATGTTAAAGGTTAAGAAATTGTAATTTATATAAACTCTGCTATTATTAGTGGAGTTTTTTTTATTAAAAAAGATAAGCAATGCTCACCTCTTAATGATATAAATACTAGTTTTTAAAACTTTATTTAGAAAGTGGAATAACGTTACATCCAAGCCATCTTATATTAAATAATATTATTTTAAAAACTGGGTTAACTGAAGTCTTGACCGCAGATTGATTTATTAATTTTCCATAGTTATATTAACATAATTTTAGGCAAAAAAAATCCCGTCTATTTTTATAAAACGAGATTTAATATTTTTTACGGACTTAATTGCCTAATAGTAAGATGTCTAAGTGTCTAAAAGCGCTAAGAGACCAAGGGTTACTTATGAACGCCCAAGAATCTGCAATTGTCAACCCAGTAATTGTCAAGCCAATCCCAACACAACATATGACTATTTTTAATAAAATGGAGAACATATACAAGACGAAAACCATACTTATCGTACCAGAAGGACCCTAGTGCTGCTATTGGAAATTCTTTTTGTATTTCAGGATAAGCCTCTACAAGAGCTAAAACTTCAACTGGCCTTGCAGGACGAAAATTGTTCTTATTTATTTCAGAAATAGCATATTTACCTTTAATTATACGATCAAAATGAAATAGTTTAACAGAAATTTCTACCTTTTTACCTCTAAGTTCAGTAGGTAGCGGGAAATGTTTTTCTAGTGCTTGATCATCCATGCAATCACAATCAGTAGCTTCAATCATTTCTTGTAAACTACGGGAATAATCAACGATTAATTTAATTTCATTATTTTTTGCATCCATCTTATTAAATTTATTTGGTTATTAATATATTCTTTTAAAGAACGAATTATATTAATATATTAAAAATATTATATATTGTCAAGAGATATGAGCTACATTCTGCTCCGAAGTGCAACATTAATCACAGACTTTAACCAAAAAATGTACAAAAAAACACCTGCAAATACAGATGCTTTTAAATAATGCTCGGGGACAGGGATTCGAACCCCGATTACCTGGACCAGAACCAGGCGTCCTACCATTAGACGATCCCCGAATAGTGCCAGTATTTATATACTAGCATTATTGTATTTAATTATTCTATATAATTAGAAATTATTTCTTAGGTCTTAGAAGTGGAAATATTTGTGCTTCCCTAGCTGATTTATCCATTAAGAAAGAAAAAAGTCTCTCACTAGTGCCAAAGCCACAAGTAGGTGGCATGCCGTATTCTAAGGCTTCTACAAAGTCTTTATCATGCATTTGAGCCTCTTTATCCCCTGCCTCTCTGAGTTTTTGTTGTTCTTTAAAGCGCTGTTCTTGTTCAATTGGGTTATTTAACTCACTATAACCATTTCCTAGTTCAGAACCAGCAATAATAGGTTGAAATCTTTG
>JAIPJO010000047.1 GCA_021734135.1 Patescibacteria group bacterium | reverse complement strand
TTTTAGCACTCTCCTTCCAGGGACTTAAAGATAAATATTTAATATAATATTTATTATAAGGATTAATATTTATCTGATGCCAAGGCTTAATTTTACTATTGTAGTGGATAATGAAGGGCTTTTTAAAGCTCTTTTTCATGGGATTAGCCACTAAGAAATTATATCTATGATTTAATTCTATAAAATTATTATCTATTACATAATTTAAAGCATCTTGTTCAGGATAACTAACCTCTTGAGCATTTTTTTCAATAAAATTAAGGCACTTCTTCCCTATTTTCTGCTTTCTAAATTCATATAAATTAAAAAGCAATACTCCAGCATTAAAATAATTCTTTATCTTCTTATCCTTAACCACTCTTTCTTTCAAAAACTCATTTTCTGACCTTTCAGCAGCTGCTAGTATCTTGCCTTTTAAATTAATATTATAGAGCTCTCTAATATCATCTAAAACCAGTAAATCACAATCAAGATAGAGAACTTTATCTAAGCTAGGCAATAACTTATCAATTAACAACTTATTATATATTATATCACCCCAATGACTTAATTTAGGATAGTTTCTAAAGATTTCTTTTTGAGCGTTTATATATCTTATTTTAAAATTATATCTTTTCTCTAGCTCTTCTAATTTCCCTTTATTCTCTTCACTTATACCACCATCGATAATATAGATATTAAGACTATAGTTTTCTGTTCTGTTTTCAAAAATAGAACACAAAACTACACCCAAGTGCTGAGCATAGTTATCATCACTTACTAGTAATATGTTTATATCTTCAAGTTTCATATATTAGAAGTTTAACATAATTTAAACAGAAAAAACAATATAAAAGTAGTACTAAAAAGAAAAATAATATGAAGAAGAGGGTTGGATATGTTATAATATTAATAATAAAGTAAAGACTAATACTTTTTGTAAGTATAAAAATAAGAAGATAAAAAAATAGTGTCAACAAAATAAACTATTACTCAGATTTAATGGTAGATAGATGGATTGAAGAAAAAAGAAATTACAGTAAAAATACAACACTATTATTTGCCATACTTTGGCCAGGTTATGGTTTCTTGCAGGCTTTTTTTGGTAGGAAATATTATAAAATGGAACTTTTTGGTTTTGTTTATTCTATCTTTGATTCTATTTAGAAATTAATTGGAGTGCTAAAGTATTATGAGAAAAAATACAAATAATACTATTTTACAACCCTGACTCTAAATTCTACTTCTTCAAATCCACCAACATTATAACACCACAATCTTTCAGTAATAAAAGGATTTAAATTAGCAAAAAAATTAATAATTACAGATAAAATACGAAAAAAAATTGAATTTCTTTTCCCTTTAATGCCAGGACGCATCCAAGAAAGTTTTATTTTTTCAACTTGAAAATTAATATTGCCATAAGACTCTTCAGCATGCTCACCAAAAAAATCAAAGAGATGAACACTAATAGCAGATTTATGACCAGGATGAACCCAATTAGTGGAAAAATGTGGACATTTAATTATTATTTCACTATTATTTAAGGAGATACGATGTAATTCAACTAAAATATCTAATGTATTATCTAGATGTTCAATAACATGGTCTAAAATTATTTTTTTAAAAGTGTTATCTAAAAAAGGATATGGTAAAATATTTAAATCATGATAAACATCAGGATTACAAGAATCCCTAATATCAACATTAATATAACCATCTAATTTTTTTAGGCCACAACCTAAATTTAATTTATTCATATGCTGTATTCAATTATTATCATAAATTACAAAACTTTACAACTAACAAAAGAATGTTTAACTAGTCTTTTTGCACTAAAAGATAAAGTTAATTTTGAGATAATTGTTGTAGATAATGCATCTAACGATGGTTCTCTTGAGGCTTTAAAAGAAGAATTTAATGATAAAATAAAATTAATTGAAAGTAAGATAAACTTAGGTTTTGCTAAAGCCAATAATTTAGCAGCTAAAATTGCCCGCGGTGAAATCCTTTTCTTTTTAAACAGCGATACTGTAATCACTGAAAATATATTTACAAATAATTTAGAGTTATTTTCTAAAGATAATAATATTGGAATAATTAGTCCATCAATATATACAGGAAATAATAAAGAGCAAGACTACTACTACGGAAAATTTCCTACAATAATAAATCTATTATTTAAAAATAAAGCTAAGATTAAATCTAATAATAAAATCATTAAAACTAATTGGGTAAGTGGTTGCTCTCTTTTTATTAAAAAAGATTTATTTAATATAATTAATGGCTTTGATGAAAACTTCTTCTTATACTTTGAAGATATTGATCTTTGTAAAAGAATTAATGATTTAAAATATAAGATAATTGTAAATAAAAATATAAAAATAACTCACTTGGGTGGTAAGAGCATTAAAGAAAATAAAAAAAGAAAAAAAGAATACTACAAATCACAAAACTACTATTTTAAAAAACATTATAACAAGCTAACACAAATTATAATGAGAATATTAAGATTTCCTATTAAAATACTTAAGACACTTTAAAAAGGGTCTTTTCAATAAATACTTTAAAGCATAAAATAGCTTACATTCTTTTTCTAGGATATAGTATAATTTTTATACTATATTCTATAAAACTATGAAATTAGAAACAATAAAAGAAAAAACTAAAGATTTGCTAATTTTTAACAAAAATTACCTAAAATTATTAGAAAAAGATTCTAATAATCTTAATGCAAATATTAAATATTGGCTTAAAAATAATAATATAATTTCTTTAAAAAATGGAACTTATATTTTTAAAGATGTTTATAATAAAGAAAATAATAAAGATTTATATCTTGAATACATAGCTAATCAACTACTCAAACCATCTTACCTTTCTTTAGAATATGTACTAGCAAAATATCAAATAATGTCTGAACCAGTTAGATCACTAACATCAATCACCCTTAAAGGCTCTCGTGACTTTAACAATAAACTTGGAACTTGGCGCTATTATCAAATGCCAAGAGAATTATTCACTGGCTTCTATTCTATATCCTTTAAAGGTCAAGATATTGCTATTGCTTCAAAAGCTAAAGCCTTGTTTGATTTCCTGTATTTAAGATTTAGACGTGGTCCTATGCCTAACATAGAAAACATCAAACAGCTACACCTTAATTTAGAAAATCTAAATAAAAACGATAAAAAAGAATTCTATTCCTTTTTTAAGTTAATTTCAGGTAAACGCTGGGATGCTTTAAAAGAAATATTAAAAAAAACTCTATAAACAAATATAAAATTGTCTTTAATATAACTATCTAATTTTCTTCCATTCTCTTATAACAGTAGCCATCTGATACATATCACCTGCACCATAGCAAACTTTTTTAATAATCTTAAAAGCTTTTTTTATATCAATTTTATTTAATTTACCAACTGGCTGATCCTTGTTACTTAAATCATTAGTATCTTCAATATCCCTTCTCCTAAAGCAGGCATAAGAATCTCTTGAAAAACATTGATAGTTATTAGACTCTAATATTTTAAAGAATAATTCTTTTCTTGCTTTGATGTAATTACAGAACACAACAAATTATTCTCATAATTCATTACTGAAGATGGTAATAAAACTAAAGCATAATGCTTCGCATAAGTTATAACATCAGTAAAAAAATATCTTTCAAAATGTAAGATATCTGATGCTTGAAAATTATTCATATTAATTAGCAATCAAATCAACTACATCTTCATCAAGTGATATGCAATTGAAATTTAACTTTTCTCCTTTTAAAAGTTTTACTTTTTTTCTCTTTTCTTCGTTTAACATCTGCTCCATTGGCTCAGTGGCATAAACAATTTCTTTTAATTTCTTTATTGGCAATGAAATATAAGATTCAATGATGCTGTTTATAAACAATCTCTCAGATTCATCTAAATCAATTTTATTTACTTTCTTTTTTAGTGAAATGCAACATCTAGCAAAACCATAATCTTTTTTCTTTTCTTCATTTAAACTTATATATTCACCTTTTAATGCATTAAGAGCATTATAAATATCTACAGATATAGGTCCATTTTTATCACGAACAAAAGAAATTGAGCTATCAAAAAAACTCTTACCTACAAACTTATAAGATTCATTTTCAAGTAAATATAGAAGTCTAAACAATTCAAACTTAGATAAATTATCCTTAGCTCTTTCTTTTGCCCTTGATAATAAATATAAAATTGTACTTTCTAGCTTAGTCATTAGAGTAAATTAAATTATTAATTACTTAATATTAGTAATATAATATATTAATATTATAACATAAGCATATAATTATTAAAACTATAATAATATATATTAATATTACACTTTATGTAAACAAAACAATATAAAAACAATATAAAGAAAAAATATAAAATGATAATGTTTACTTTAGCATTTTATGCTACAATATAATTAGAAAATAAATCACTTAAGTAATAATAACATAATATATTTACAACTAAGCAAATAACAGATATTCTAATAAATATGTTTGATTTAATAAAAAAACTAAAGGCAATACTACCTCCTAAAGATAAACTCAAAATAATAGTATTAATAATATGTATGATACTAGCAGGTTTTTTAGAAGTTATCAGCATTGGACT
The DNA here is from genome assembly GCA_021734135.1 of Patescibacteria group bacterium. Lineage (GTDB taxonomy): Bacteria > Patescibacteriota > Patescibacteriia > Patescibacteriales > UBA12465 > JAIPJO01. The sequence goes on along the minus strand of JAIPJO010000047.1, from coordinate 1,042 downwards.
TCTATCAACCTTTGTAGCTGGAGTAGCTGATCCTGACTTAATTTTAAACAATCAGTATATAGATTCAATACTTTCTTTTTTAAATATAAGCACTGAAAGACAAATATTAGTTTTTGGTACTGTTGGTTTAATTCTTGTCTTTCTTTTAAAGAATATTTATTTAGTTGCCTATAAGTATTTTCAAGCCAGATTTATATATAATCGTTATAGATCTATATCTACTCGTTTATTTAAAATCTACATGAATGTTCCCTTCTCTTTTCATTTAAATAGAAATAGTGCTAATTTAATTAGAAACGTAAGCACTGAATCTAGAATGATAGCCACCAATGTAATGCTACCAATACTGCAAATTACTACTGAACTTGTAATGGCTTTATCTATCATAATACTACTTTTAACTGTACAGCCAGTAATAACACTGTTTACCCTGCTAGCTTTAGCTATAGTTAGTTATTTCTTCTTAAAAGGAACAAAGAAAACCATGAAAAGACATGGTCAAAAAGCCTTAAATGAAAGAGAAAAAATAATTAAAACAGTTAACGAAGGCATAGGTGGTTTTAAAGAAGTTACCCTCACCAATAGAAAACCTTGGTTTATTACCAGATTTGAAGATAGTATGCTCAACTTATCTAAAGCAGAAATATTTCAACAAACCACTAAACAAAGTGTAAGCCCTATTATTGAAACCATAGCCATTGCTGGCATGCTCCTCATTGCCTTTATTCTTCTAAAGCAAGGCCATTCACTCGCTATGCTATCATCTATCCTAGCTTTGTTTGCCCTATCTATTAGAAGACTGCTACCGGCAGTAAACAACATAGTTGCTCAATATGCTAGTCTTAGATACAACGCCTATTCAATTAACCCAATATATCAAGATTTAGTTGATTTAGAGAAATATGAAAATATAGATAAGAAAGAAAAAGAAGAAACTAAAGAAAAAAAAGTAAAAGAGCATAAAAAAAATACACTAAAAGAAAAGATAAAAGTAAAGAGCCTTAACTTTAAATATCACAATAAACAAGATTTAATCTTAAAA
>JAIPJO010000004.1 GCA_021734135.1 Patescibacteria group bacterium | reverse complement strand
CCTGAAGAAAGCAGAGCTTGGACAATAAAAAAAGGAGCTACTGCTCCTGAGGCTGCTTCAGCTATTCATACTGATTTTCAAAAACATTTTATTAGAGTAGAAATAATTAATTGGAAGGACCTCATAAATGCTGGCTCTGAGAAAAATGCTAAAGAAAAGGGATTAATTAGAACTGAAGGTAAAGATTATATTGTAAAAGATGGAGATGTTTGTCATTTTTTAATTAATAAATAGTTAATAATACAAATAAAATTATATTTCACCTATAAAAAAAGGGAGGTTTTTAAAACTTCCCTTTTTGCTACCTTTTTTTAAGATAACATAGCTGCGATCTCTCCCAAACTTTCTTTAACATGGTTTTCAATAAATAATCCGGCCTGATAATCATGCAGTAAATACCACATTGTTGGTGGATTATTAGGATCTTTTGCCACATCTGTTCTTAATTCTTCTTTCAGTTCTTTTTCCTTTTTTAAACATTGCGAAACTGATAGAGTAGAAATACCAAATACATCTCCCAAAAAAACTTTTTCTCCTGTAACTGTTTCCCCGTAATTAGTGCGGTTCATTCCATACTTGTCCCTACCACATCTTGCAATATGAAGGCACAATATGTTAAGAGATTCTCTTTCACTTTCAAATTTCTTGTTATTCCTTTTTTTAAGGAATTCCAACTCTTTTTGAAAATTTTGGTCATCCTCCATTTTTGACATCAAGTCAAACAGATTAACGAGTGCGACAAATTTGTTTTCTTCTTTTTGAATTTCTTTAAGTTTAGCTTCAAATTCCACTAACTGTGATTCTAAATTTCTAATTACTGATTTTGATGTTCTGATTTTCAACATAATCTTATTTTTTGGTTTATACTTATTTTGTTTTAAAGAATTATATTACTATATCACATTATAATATAAATGTCAAGAGTTTTAAAAGTTTAGTCCCCCTTTTTTTCTAAAACAATAATTTCCCTCCATAATCTTTGTCCAATTCTGCCATAAAAAAGATTGTGTCTTTTATTAAGTAAATTTAAATCAGATAAATTTTTAAAACTAATCTTTTCATAACCTTTAATATTTGGATCTAGATATAAAGGATTTTTCTCTGGAAAAAACATAGGCCAAATCATAACTACTTTAGCTTTAGGCTTTAATACTTTATAAAGTTCAGCTAAAGCTTGAGAATACAAGTTATCTAATTCAGCTTTCACTGCTTTTGCCTCTATCTTACCTCTTTGAGGACCTAAATATGGCTCTGTACAAACAACATCAATACTACTTTGAGATAAATATTGTGATACCTTTCTTACATCTAATTCTTTAATCTCTACTTTAGAGATATTTTGAGAATATTCTTTTTCTAACCATTTTAAATTATTTTTTGTATCCTCTACTGCTTTTTTTGAGATATCAAATCCATATAAATTCTTTAGCCCTAAAGACAAAGCTTCATTAATGATAGTACCAGAGCCACAAAAAGGATCTAAAAGTTTATCTAACCCTTCAGCGCCAGATAAATTAAGCATCATTTTAGCTAATTTAGGTGGTATCATACCTGACAAACTATCCCTTTCTGGTCTACCATAATCTCGTTTAGAGTAATCAATAAAGCTTTGCACTGCTATAGTTTTAGCAACAATTACTGTTTTATTATTAGCAATAAGTAGTAATTCTACGCCATTTTTATCAAGTAATTTGTTATGATAAACGCTAGCGCTAGAAAGATTTTTTTCTTTACCTTGTACTTTTACCCATCTAGAAGATACAGCTTTTGTTCTTAATATATTTTTTATACCAATTGCTAAATCCTTATAATTAACATTTACATTGCCATATAAAGACATTGCATAATTAAATTTGCCTTTATCTCTATTTAAAGCTTCTTCATATATCAATTCAGCAATATCCTCTTTTAATCCTTTACATTCTAATTCTGTTTTATATTCTGCAATTTTTATAGTTCCACCCAATCTATCAATAGCACTTTTAATATTAATTTCTTTATCACTTTCAACAAGCAATGCTTCAGCAAACAAAGTATATTCTTTTATATTAAAAATATTTAAAATTTCAGCTAATGATAAGCCTGGGTTAGAACCTAAGATAAAGATATATTTATACATAATTTTATTTAATTAAATATATTTCAAGATTATACTATTTATACATATCTGACAAATATCAACTATTGCATTTTTCAAATACATATGATATATTAACTTAACAATTTGATTAACAACCTTTCCCACGCCCAACAATGTTTGGCGCAATTCTATTAACACATAATAGAATTAAAGGTATTACATAAACCCAAAGTGTTTGTAATACTTTGGGATTTTATTAATCAAATTACATTTTAAGTAATTTTTAATTTTATATAATTCAATATAACGTACAATTATTATGTCAAAAACAAAACCATCAGGACCAGGGCATTATGAAGTTCTATTCATAATTGCTAACGAGTACACTGAAGAAGAAGCTAAAAAAATATCTCAAGATATCGAAGGTATTATTAGCAAATACAAAGGAGAGATAACTTACAAAGAATTTTGGGGTAAAAAGAAATTAGCCTACCCTATTAAACACAACCATTTTGGTTATTACAGCCTTTTAGAATTCGACCTAGAAACTGAAAGTCTACCAGAATTAAATGAAAATTTGAGATTATCTGATAAGATTATTAGATTTCAAATTATTAAAATCAAGAAAAGAACTTTAGAAGAAATTAATGCAGAGAAAGCTAAACAAGAAGCTTTAAATAAAAATAAAGGAGATAAAGGAGAAAGTGACAATAAAGAAGAAAAACCTAAAAAGGAAAGCGCAGAAAAAAAACTAAACAAAGATGAATTAGAGGATGCTAACGAAACTAAAGAAGAAAAAGCGGGAGATGAAAAAAAGGAAGATAATGAAGAAAACAAAACAAAAGAAAAAGAAGAAAAAGAAGAGGTAAAAAAAGAGGATGAAGAAAAAAAGAGTGAAAAAGAAAATGAAGAAAGCTTAAAAGATTTTGATGACAAGTTAGATAATATTTTAGACTCTCAAGATTTAATTAAATAATATTAACAATATTCATATGGATTTAAACAAAGCTATGATTATTGGCAACGTTACTAGAGATCCTGAAACTCGTTCTACCCCTAACGGGCAACCTGTTACCAGTTTCTCTATAGCCACTAATCTAACCTGGACAGATCAGTCTGGGCAAAAACAACAAAAAGCTGAATTTCATAATATTGTAGCCTGGAGAAAACTAGCAGAAATCTGTGGTCAATACCTTAAAAAAGGCTCAAAGGTATATATTGAAGGGAGATTACAAACATCTGATTGGACAGGTCAACAAGATGGAGTAAAGAGATATAAGACTGAAATAGTTGCAGAAAATATGATTATGCTAGACAGTAAAGGTGGTGGTGGAGCACCAGCTAATAATAATTATACTCAAAATACTCAAGAATCAGAACCAGTTATTCAACAAGAAGAAGAAAATAATGATGATGAAGAAATTAAGGTAGAAAATATACCTTTTTAAAATAAATTAAATTAATAAAAAATATGTCAAAAAACAAAGAATGCTATTTTTGTGCCAATAATTTAGAAGTTGACTACAAAGATGTCAGAACACTACGCAAATTCATGAATTTTTACATGAAAATATTATCAGGTAAAAGAACAGGAGTTTGCTCATGGCACCAAAGAAAATTAACAATTGCTGTAAAAAGAGCTAGAGTTGTCGCCTTACTCTCTGCTACACATAAATAAAAATTATGTTTAACATAAATCAACTTAAAGTGGGTAAAGTTATTGAAGAAAATAATGAACCTTATATAATAACTGAAACAAACCATCATAAAATGGCTAGAGGTGGAGCTGTTTTAAAAACTAAGCTTAAAAACTTAATTACCGGTAATGTTTTAGATAAAACTTTCCAAGGTAATGATAAAGCTAAAGAAGCTGAGACAGAGAGAAAAAAAGCTGATTATTTATATAAAGATGAAAATGAAGCATATTTCATGAATAACGAAACTTTTGAGCAATTTTCTTTAAGTTTAGATCAACTTGGTGAACAAGTTAAATACCTTAAAGAAGGGACAGAGGTAACAGTATTATATTTTCAATCTCAAGCTGTAAGTATAGAGTTACCTATTAAAATGGACTTTAAAGTAATTTCCTCTCCCCCAGGAGTAAAAGGAAATAGCGCTGGTAATGTTAATAAAACTGTAGAGATAGAAACAGGAGCAAATATTGGTGTACCCCTATTTATTAACGAAGGAGATATAATTAAAATAAACACTGAAACAGGAGAATATGTTGAGAGAGCTTAACAGATTATTAAACTTATATCCATATAAAAGAGTCTAGTGTGTCAACTAGACTCTTTTTTTAATTGGCTTAGTTAAACTAATATTTTATTTTAATTGTTAATTTAACACCTGTATTTCTACATCATTTTCAACTCCTAGATCTTCTTGAATCATTGGCAGTTCACCATCTCTAGGTTGAATTGTTGGAGCGCTACCACTTGATTGTTCAGGAATACCTATGTATGGCTCTGGAATGTTATTTAATGTATTATTATTTTTCTTTTCATCTTCCTTAATAAGATCTTCAACTATTGGAACAATTAAATAGTCTCTATAAAAATTACTATCTTCACTATTTATGACTGGAAAAATATAAGATTCAATATATAATTCTTCTGAACCATTAGGACTGTATTTCCACACACGCACCATTTCTAAACTTGGAGTACCTAGCTCTACTATTTTCTTTTCTACATCCTCATTTCCTCTATTATAGCTATAATTTCTATATCCACCTCTTTCAGCAATATCTATAAGTCTAGCTTCATCTTGAACAACTTCATAATTAGAACTTTGATAGTTGTGATTTATTATCTCATTTACTGAGCTAACTTTATTATTTTTAATATCAACTTGCACGCTTAAACCATATTTATTGTTATATTCATTGTATACTTCCTTATCATTAATAATTAATGGATAAATAACTGTCATAGTTTGAGGTATGTAAACTGATTCTTTATTTTCAGCTCTTTCATAATTTTTTAACCAACTTTTATTAACAACCGCCTCTCCATAAGGACTCATATCTAAATTATAGCTTTCTACAAAATTATCTGCTATAGCAATAATATTATCATCATTAGGAATATCAGATATTTTAAGCCTTTCATTTAAACCATCTTCTTGTGGCCAAGTTTGCCAATTTTTATAAATAGAAATTTTTTGTTCACCACTATCAATGCTTACAATATAACCTGAATCTTTATCTTCATATAAACTAATATTATCAACTTTTAATTTATCGAAATTGCTATAGCTAATTCCTCCTATACCTAAACTATTAAGTGACATCGCATTTTCAGCTGAAAGATCACTGTCTTTAACTCTTTTAATCACATTAGTGCTATCTTTATTTATGTCAAAACTATCTCCTACATATTTATATTCATACATTACAGGTGTTGGCATCGGCATAATAGAGATTCTATCATCTGCTGTACCCTCTCTAGCACTCATTTCAGCTGAACCAAGACCCATAACACTTGCATCTCCACCTGCTCTATTAGCACCTTCTTCATTGTTAGCATTTTGACTAGAAATATCTCCTAAACTACCAAATGCTTTTTCTTCAACGCTTTCTATTTTAATACCATTATCTTTTAATATATTATCTACTGATAAATTGTTATTTTTATTAGTGTAATAAGGTATAAGGACAAGTGCCATTACAGCCATACCAATACCTGCATAAATAAATTTATTCATATAGTTAATTTTAAATCCTACTTGTTTCTTTCCGCCTTGTAGTAATTTTTTTCTCAAATCTTTAACAAAGCTTTGGTCAATTTTTACTTCAGGCTTAGAAGCAAGTAATTTTTTAATTATTTTTATAAGCTCTTTTTCTTGTTTTTTTAACTCAGGATCTATTTTATATAAATCCTGTAATATTTTATCGATTTTATTCTTGTTCATATATTAAAGGTTTAATAGTAATAATAAATATACACTTAGTGGTAATTCTTCTTTTAATTTTTCTAAACTTCGAGAAAATATCATTTTGCAACTAGCTTCACTTTTTTCTAAAATCTCAGCAATCTCACCATAAGAAAGTTCATCCCAAATACGCAAAATAATAACTTCTCTTTGTTCTTTTTTTAATTTTTTTAAGCAATCTTTTACATTATCTAATTTTATTCTTTTATCTGCACTACTTACAATATCGGTATCATCTTCCAAATACCAAAGATCATCAACATTCAAACTATTTTTATAGGATCTGTAATAATCGACTAAATTATTTTTAGCAATTCTATAAAGCCAAGCTGAAAAACTTCCTTTATTTTCACTATAGGTGTTAATTGCTTTTAAAGCTTTAATAAAAGTTTGACTACAAATATCTTCAGCCACAGCTTTATCAGGCACCCTGTAATATAAATAGTTATATATTTTTTTAATATATCTATCATACAATGGCCCAAAGCTTTCTAAAGATCCGCTTTGACATTCTTTAATAAATTGAGAATCATTTTTTTCCATGTAAATTAATTTTAGCTTTATTTTAAAACTTAAAAACTCGTCAGTTTTTAAAGATTAAAACTTGCTTTAAACTTTTATTTAACATATTATCTTTTTAATTGCTAATATATTATTAGCAAGCAGCTGTTTGCTTATAATATAACGAAAGAAATATAAAAAAGTAACTTAACTATATGTATTTTATCACTAAAGACAAAAAAATGGTATAATAAAAATATGAATTTAATTATAATTAGTTTAATATTTTATACTTTTTTAACAGCCTTTAAACCTAGATTGGCTATTTTAGCTATAATTTTTGCTTTACCTAGTTATTTAATTCGCTTTGAAATTCTGGGTATACCTATAACTTTTTTAGAGGCTATGATCTTAATAGTTTTTGCTTTTTTTGTTATCCAAAAAGGACCTAAAATTTTAAATAATCTTAAAAATAAATTAAACCCTAAAAAAACAAATAATTTCTATAGTTATCCTTTTAAATATGAAATGATTGCTATATTATTAATTGCGTATTTAGCGGTATTTTTTTCTAATTTTTCCTTATCTGCACTGGGAGCCTTTAAAGCTTACTTTTTCGAGCCAATTATACTTTATATTTTAATTATAAATTATTTTACTATAAAAAATGACTGGAAAAAAATTGTTTGGTCTCTCTCTTTATCAGCCCTTTTAATATCAATAGTAGCAATATTTCAGCAAATTAGTGGTTTATATATTTTTAATGAATTTTGGGCTCAAGCTGAAACTAGAAGAGTAACATCAATATTTCCTTATCCTAATGCTTTAGGGCTATATTTAGCACCTATTAGCCTTTTAACTTTAGGTTTGGCTACTTCTTATCTAAAAAAAATTAATAAAATAAAAAATATAGTAGTTGTCTTTTCTTTAAGTATTATTATAATACTTTCAATTTTGGCAATGTATTTTGCTAAATCAGAGGGAGCTCTAATTGCTACTATTATTTCCTTTTTTATTTTCTTAATTTTATATAATAAACAAACTCGTATTAGCACAATAAGTTTAGTAATTATAATTTCTACTTTTTTAACTTTAAATACTCAAACACATACTTACATTAAAGAAAAGGCTCTACTTAGAGATAAATCTGGACAAATACGCATTTCACAATGGCAAGAAACTTGGCAAATGCTAAAAAATGATAATAATTGGTTAATAGGGGTTGGGTTGTTAAATTATCAGAAAGCAGTAGCCCCTTATCATAAAGAGGGGATATTTATTAAAGATCACCAAGATCCAGACTGGCTCAGAAAAACATTATTCAATGAAGAATTTAGAAAATCAACCTGGCAACCACTAGAAATTTATCTTTATCCTCATAATATTGTTTTAAATTTTTGGGTAGAGCTTGGTCTTCTAGGCTTATTTGCTTTTATGTTTTTATTTATTAAAATATACATAAAAGCAATAAAATTATTAAAAAATAATCAAAAAGATTTTAAATCAATATTAGTAGCAATAATCTCATCAATAAGTGCGATTATAATTCACGGTCTAGTTGATGTCCCTTATTTTAAAAATGATCTTAGTGCTTTATTTTGGATAATTATTTCTTTGTTAGCACTAACTAGTATTCATAATAAAATTCATGACCAAAGAACCAATCACAAAAATAATAGCTAACTCAGGTTATTGCTCCAGAAGAAAAGCTGAAGACTTAGTCAGAAAAGGCCTTGTTTTTATTAACGAAAAACAAGCAAAATTAGGTGACAGAGCAAATAAAGAAGATAAGATTAAAGTAAATAACGAAGAACTTAACACAAAATGTGAGTTGAGCTATTATTTATTAAACAAACCAAAAGGATTTACATGTACTAATAGAAAATTTAAGGGTGAGCAAAATGTATTTGATCTTTTAAAAAATAATAAAAGTTTAAATAATCTAAAATTAAATATTGTTGGTCGCCTAGACAAAGATAGTCAAGGATTAATTCTTTTAACAAATGATGGTGATTTAACTAATAAACTAACACATCCTAGCTTTGAACATATTAAAATATATGAGGTTGAAACTGAAAAATATACAATCCCTTTTTTAAAAATTCAAAACAAATTTAAACAAGGTATAGATATTGGAGAAAAAACTTTAGCTAAAGTTAAAGATATAGAAAAAACTAATAAACAAAAATTCTTACTTACTTTAAATCAAGGACAAAATAGACAAATAAGAAAGATGTTTGCTCATTTTAATATTAAAGTAAACAAAATTAAAAGGATATCACTAGGGCCTTTAAAGCTAAACTTATTAAAAGAAGGTGAATTTAGGAAATTAAAAAAAGAAGAGCTAGAAACGCTAAAAAAAATATAAGAAATTATTTATTATCATCTGCAAAAAACTCATAACCCAATATTAAAGCTGGAGTTGATAATAAATACCAAATAATTACATCATCAATAGGAAAAATTATTCCTGAAATTGATATAGGTAAAAGATAATTACCAGGCCACCACCAATGACCAATTAGCAAAGATACTATTTCATAAACAAAGAAAACAAATGCAAAAAATACTGTGGGAATCAGTGTTTTTTTAAATAGTTTCGGAGTCTTAAAACCTAAAATTATTAAAATTGGTAATAGAAAAATCAAAGCAATGACATGATAATCTATTTTAATAATTTCGGAATTAAAGAAAAATAATCCATATACAATTATAGATAAAAATAAACAAAGTAAAGATAATATTTTAAATCTTTTACTTAAATCTATTTTTTCTTTTTGTGTATCGAGAAAAAATTCATAAAAACTCAAAATCCAAAAGAAATTTAAAAAAGCAAACAACATGTTTTCTAATGGTATTAAACCAAAAGGACGAGTAAAAATAGAAGCTACATCCCAAGCGTCAGCTAATCTTGCCATTAACTCTATTGGAGGAGCAAATAAAAAAGTAGTTACCAAAGAAAATATTAATATTTTAATTTTTCCTTTTTTCAATAAAAAAAAGTTAAATAAAGCTGGTACTGCTAAAACTATACAAATAGACAAATAATAAGGTGGTTCTAATAAATAAACTAAGAGACTTGCCATTATTACGTATAAAAAAAGGGCTATAATAATTAAAAATTTATCTTTCTCTAAAAAATATCTTTTCATAACAATTAATCTATTTTAATCTTATCTCCTACTTTAATATTATATCTATCACTATAATTAGCATTTATTTCTAAAACCATATCTACTGGCTTAGAGCTTTTATAATAATTATTATAATCTTTGGATTCTGGCTCTAAGTCTCTATATATATCAATAATAATGCCATCATTTATATACAAAATATCAATTGGCATCATCATTTCTCTCATTACAAAACTTCTTTTTTTAACGTCTTCAAAAATAAAAAGCATGGCACAATTACCACACAAATAATTACGATTACTTAATCCTTTATAATGCTCACGATTTTCATCTGCCACCTCTACTTGAAAAGTAATATTTTTTAAAATTACTTCTTTAGTTTTATTAAAAAAAATAGTTGCCAAAACTAATGATGAGATAATAATTATTAAAAATAATTTTTTCATGAAAATATATTTTAAAGCATCGCATTAGTGATAAAATAAGCTACAACACCACTAACACCTCCTAAAATTGTTCCCCACAAAATATCTAAAAAAAGAATTTTATAATTCCAATCTTTTATAAAACTAAGATTACTAAGACTATAAAGAGAATAAATTATAAAACCAAACAATAAACCAAACTGTAAAGCCAGCAACCAAGAACTAGTAAGAGTTACAATACAAACAAATAATGATAAGGTAAATACTATATAAAATAATACAGCTGGCAACCATCTAATATTATCTTTTAATATATTAGCTAAATATTTTTTATAAATCTTCTGAGCCACATATTCGATCCGGAGCATATCTAAAATAAATACAACGACTAAAGTAAATAAATAAGAGCTAATTAATATTAAAGTTTTCATAAAATTATTTCTTATTTTATTTTATAAACATGGTTCAACTTTTATAATCTCTAAGGTTGTAGGTGAAGCGCCGTTTTCAATTTCTCTTACTCTCTCTTCTCCCAACTTTTGTATAAAACAATCTTCCATTTCTGGACTTACCTCTGAAGGAACTTGAGCAGGATCAATACCAATGCTTTCAAGTTGAGCTTCTTGTTCTTTACTTAAAGCAGAATTTTTATCTTCAACTTGATTTATATTAGTATCCAAATTATTATTTAATGTAGTATTTTCTTCTTTTTCATAATTTACCATAGTTTTAATACCATAGAAATCTGATTGATAAAGATAAAGCCCTGTAACAATCATTAAAAAGAAAATAACTCCTAAAATAACAAAGAATACTCTTAATATTTTTAAAATTGTTTTCATATTATATATTAGTAATTTGTAGTATTATATTAACATAAAAAAGATCTATTTAAAATATTATTATTCAATATATTGCAAATCTTTAAATATATTTCTCTTTAGATCTTCAATGTCATTAAACTTTTTTACATCTCTTATTTTTTTAATTACTTTTACTGTTACTTTTTGATTATAAATATCTTGAGAAAAATCTTTAATTAAAATTTCAAGAGATACAGGTCCTTTAAAAACTTCTTTATAACCAAAATGCATCACAGCATCATATATTTTTTTATCTAATTTAACTTTTACCACATAAACACCGTGAGGAATGTCTAAGTCAGTTTTATCTAAATTAGCAGTTGGATAACCAATTTTTCTGCCTCTTCCTTCGCCTTTTATAATATTGGCAGTAAATCTAACCTTATTCTTATCTAAATTTGAAACTTTAAAAAATGAAACCAATAAAACTAAAACAGCAATAATTTCAATAGTACTTAAATAATTATTATTAAAAATATAATCTAATATTAATGCTGAAAAGGGCCAAAATAACTCTAAGATAGTAGTAGTAGAGGCAGAGACTCTACGTAAACCAAAATAAAACAAAAAGATGGCACCTGCACCGCTAGTAAAAACAATTAAAGCTAGAAGTTGCCATTGCTCTACACCAATACCAATACTTGCAGATAAACCATTAGTAAATAAAAGGTAAACTAATACTATAAATGTAGTAATTGCAAATCTAAGTGCACTTAAAGCTTTAAAGTTAAGATGATTAGCAATTCGTTTCCCAAACACAGTAGAAGAACCAAAAGCAAAGGCAGCTAAAATAGCTAAAATAGCAGCACTTTTAAATAAGTCTACTGAAAATATATCAAAACCATAGCTAGCAAAAGCTAAAACATAACTTGCCACTATTGCTATAATTGCCCAAAAATAAAAATTCTTAGGTAATTTTTCTTTTAGAATAATTCTAGCTAAAAATAAAGCAAAAATTGGTTGTAGTTTTTGTAAAACAACCACAGTAGCAAAGGTTGTTTCCCCATCCATAGCAGAAAAGAAAGCTTTAGTGATCATGATTGTACCAATAGCTCCTCCAAATAAACTAACCCAGATAACTGCGCCCCAATTCTTCCTACTAAGTTTCTTTATCTTCTTCCAATTTAATAATATAAAAGGACTTAAAACTATAAATCCTAAAAAATGCTCCCAAAACACCACTAAAGCTGCTGGTAAAGTATAAAAGCTTGGTCTAATAAAAAGACCATCTATACTCCAAAGTAAGGCAGCTAAAATTATAGCTAAATAACCTAATATTGAATATCTATTTTTTAGCAGTTTTAACATAATAAAATAATTATACAACACAAATATGTATAAACCTAGTTATTTAATTTAATAACTATAAACTATTTAATACTTAATTTCAAAACTAGAAAAATCTTTTATTTTTTCAGAAAAATGATATTTTATTTTTTCAGGTTCAGCCATGCCAGGACCACTTTTAATAAATTCAAAAAGTTCAATTAAATCAATCTCCCCTCCTTCAGCTTCAATAATAACACTACCATCATCCTGATTTTGTACAAATCCCTGTAAATTTAGCTCTATTGCTTTGTCTTTTACATTTTTTCTAAGTGATACACCTTGAACAAAACCTCTGACTTGAACATTTAAGTGTTTAAACATATGAAAATGTTTATTTTTTTAATTATAATAACTAACTTATATTTATATTAACATAAACTAAAATATATTTATAATTAAAATGGTATAATAAAAAATCCCTCAAACTCTATGAATTAAAGGGATTATTTTTGAAAATTCAAAATTAAATAGCAGGGACTACTACGCGATGAGAAATGGAAGCAACCCAAATACCTTCGTTTTTAAGATAATCAATAAAGATACTTAAGCCACCCATATTAACAAACACATTAGCAACGTAATAATTGTCATTTTCTTTAAAAAGAAAAAATGTTGCCCAATCAGGATGCAAACAATTTTTATGATTTTCACAAAAATTAACAATTTGATGCTGAGTTAAACATAGTTTATCAATGTTTTCACTCAAAGAACTAAACATAGTTCTGTAGTCTGCATCTTTTACCATTTCCAAAACTTCTACGGTAGTTTCTTCGGTTTCTTTTTGTTTTTTATTTAAACCCCATTCTTCAAAATAAGCATCTAACCAGGATTTAAAAACATCTTTAGATTCACTAATAGTTTTTTCACCATTAGTTTCCTCTATAGTAATTGTCTTTTCAGGAAACAATTTCTTCAAAACAAAACTTTCTATTGTTTTCATAATATTTAATTTTGGTTATTTAGATTTAATGATCAGTTTAAAGTAATTATATTAGAATATAAGATAAATAAACTTGTGTCAATGATTTTATATAAATAAAAATCCCTCTTACTTCTTATAATTAAACTCTAAGAAGTAAGAGGGATTAAATTTTAAAAATGAGAAACAGGCACAACAACGCGAGGATGATTGTTGGAATTCCAATCATAGTTAAGCCCAAAAATGCGCATAAGCCCTATAACGCTGTTTAAATGAGTAAACACAATAGAAACAATGTATTCATCATTTTCTTTGTAAAGAAAAAATGTTGCTCTCTGAGAACTTAAATAATCTTTATAGTTCTGACAAAACATAGCAATCTGATATTTTGTTAAACACAGATTATCAAGATTTTTATCTAAAGAACCAAATATTGTTCTAAAGTCAGCATCTTTTACTGTTTCCATAACCGCAACGGTTTTTTCCTCACTTTGTTCTTTACTCAGATCAATTTCTTCATTAAATAATGACTTAAAGGTTTGACCTAAACCATTAACAGCTTCTAAGCTATCAGCTCTTTTTAACTTTATTGTTTTCTCTGAAAACAACCTTTTCAACACTACACTTTCTTTACTCATAAAACATTCTCCTTTTATTTATTATTTAAATTTAATGATCAATTTTAGTAATTATATTAGACTATAACACTAAGTCACTTATGTCAATTTTTATAGGCTCTAATATTTAGTGTGATAAAAAACTTAATTTAAAAAAAATCAACTAGCATAATATTTATATAAACAAAAAACTGAGCTTAATACTCAGTTTAATAAATGCGGAACGGACGGGACTCGAACCCGCGACCTCCTGCGTGACAGGCAGGCGTTCTAACCAGCTGAACTACCGCTCCTTGTGTTTACAAAATACAGCCCATGGCTGTATCAAGACAAATTTATCTTTTTAAACGACAAAGAAATATTAACAAATAAAAAAATATTTGTAAAGACTTGCCAAAATACTTTATATAATATACAATAGTATTACTTGAATAGCCACTCGTGTTGGCTTTTTAATTACCAAAAATATGGAAAATGAAACAAAAATGGACCAAGAGACTCTTGATCAAATCAAGCAAGAACTAATGGACCGAAAAAACAAAATAATAGAAGATTTAAACGATATTTCCAGGGAAGACAGCCATGAAGCAGATAATCGTAGTGCTAAATTTCCTGAATATGGAGATAAGCCAGATGAAAATGCTCAAGAAATTAGTGAATACAGCACTACTGTTGAAACAGAGAGAATACTTGAAAAAACTCTATCAGATATAAACAAAGCTTTAAAAAGAATTGAAGATGGAGAATATGGTGTCTGTAAATATTGTGGACAAGAAATTTATCCTAAAAGACTTCTAGCTAGACCAACTGCTAGCTCATGTATAGAGTGTAAAACAAAACTTCAAAGCAGTTAATTTTACTATGTTAAAAACAAATACTTTCAATATAAAAAATATAGCAACTCTAATTATACTTGCTATATTTTTTTTATTTGATCGTTACCTTAAACAAGTAGCTATAAACAATAACCCTAACTTAGATCTAATTGGAGAGCATCTTAAATTTACTTTTTCAAGAAACTTTAATATTGCTTTTTCTCTTCCAGTATCTGGTCTAATTCTAAATATTTTAATTACCAGTATAATAATAGGATTAATTTTTTATTTAATTTATCTTATCAAAAATAAATATCCATCTATTATAATATTAACATTATCAGCGCTAATATTAGGAGCTCTTAGTAATGCCTTAGATAGACTAATATATGGTTATGTAATAGATTATCTTGAGGTTTTAAATTTCACTATTTTAAATATTGCTGATATACTTATAACTTGTAGTGCTGCTATATTAGTTTTAGTAACCTTAAAAATAATAAAATACGATTGACAAATAAATATTTATTTGTTATAAATAATATTCACCCAAATTTTATGTTTGACATGTCAAAAATTGAAAACTCTATGTCAGCTTTTGAAAATACTGGTAATCGTTTAGAAACTGAATTTATAGGTAATATCAATAAAACCAAGTATAATCAAATGGCTTATGAGTATTTATTTGGTAATCCTGCCAAAAAAGAAAAAGATCCAGATGAAAAATTTGCTAAAACTTTAAAGTTTAAAGAAGAAGCTGAAAGAGTCTTTGAAAATACTTTAGCTTTGTCTGACAAAGACAAATATATTGATTTTAAAAATTCCATGAATTTGGTAGAAAAATCCCAAATAGGAGATCCTGAAAATCCCAATCTTTTTTTTGCTAAAAATTTATTAAACACTTTAAGAGACAAATTTACAGAAGATAAATATATTATTAAATTTTTTACTGCAACCGGAGGAACACATTTAGATGTTAAACATAAAATTGATTGTTTTTTTAAGATATATGATAAGGAAAGTGGTGAAGAATTAAGCTATGCTACTGTAGATTTAAGTTCTAACCCTAAAAAACAAGATTGTAGGGCTGATGTGTTAATAAATATAAGCAATGAGGATAAAAGTAAATTTGATAATAGTAGAAATAATGATGAGTTCGATAAAAGTTTTGTAGAAGAAAAAATGTCAAGATACGCTGATGATATATCTGATGCTATTGTAAAAAATTATAAAAACAATAATTAATTATATAAAGTTTAATCTATAAAAACAGATTATTGTGGACTTTAAAATAGATCTTTTAGGGAAGACTGGCAATCCTAAATTTAATGA
Organism: Patescibacteria group bacterium; assembly: GCA_021734135.1. Lineage (GTDB taxonomy): Bacteria > Patescibacteriota > Patescibacteriia > Patescibacteriales > UBA12465 > JAIPJO01. Next base: position 15,534 of record JAIPJO010000004.1, on the reverse strand, counting down.
TAATCATAAAATTGATTATCTTAATTTAGTAAAGCCTTTAGAATGGGAAAATGGAGTTTGTAAGATTGTATGCAATCAGTGTAAAACTATTCAGGAGATTAGCTTTAATTATGCTAATAGACTAATACAAGTATTGTATATATTACAAAAACCATTACCCAAAGAGTTTAAAACAAAAGAAGATTTTAAAAATTGGTACTTTGTTTTACCTTACTGCGATTACTGCAAAAAAAATAATAAAATTGCAGAGTTAGAAATTAAAAAAATCACAAGACCGAATTAATAATTTGGTCTTTTTTATATTTAAAATATATAAATTATTCTTTTATTTCTATCTCTCTATTATCTTCCAAATGTTTAATTTTTATTTGAACAGTATCTTTTGGTAATATTTCTTTAACCTTATCAGCCCATTCAATTAATACTATAGTGTTTCTATAATTTAAATATTCTTCAATGCCTATTTCAAGTAGTTCTTGATAGCTATTTAAACGATAAGCATCAACATGACAAAAAACTTTATCATTTTTTTTACCGTCTTTTATTTGATAAGTTTTAATAATATTAAAGGTAGGACTAATCACTTCATCTTTCACACCCAGCTCTTTAGCAAAAGCTTTAGCAAAAACAGTCTTACCAGCACCTAAATCACCAAATAATGCAATAACAGTTCCCAGCTTCACATCTTTAGCAAAGGCTTTAGCTATCTCTTTAGTTTCTTTTTCTGTTTTTATATTTAAGTATTTCATATAATTATTAACTTAATTATATATGTTTTATTTACAATAGTAAACTTAAATATTTTATAAACTTATAAAAAAGTTATTTTATATATTACAAAAAAAAGACAGATATAAGTCTGTCTTTTTATGGTGGGTGCACAGGGATTCGAACCCCGGACCCCTTCGGTGTAAACGAAGTGCTCTAACCAGCTGAGCTATGCACCCTATATATAAAGCTTGGTGGGCGAAAGAGGACTTGAACCTCCACGGGCCTAAGCCCACAAGCCCCTCAAGCTTGCGCGTCTACCAATTCCGCCATCCGCCCTAAGCTATTACTTAACAACGGTTTCTTTAAATCTTTTTTTGTAACCTCTTCTTAAGAAATATAACTTAGCACGACTAACTTTAGCAATCTTTTTTACTTCAATCTTATCAATACTAGGTAAATTTAAAGGAAAAATCTTTTCTACACCAACACCTTCTGAAACTTTTCTCACTGTAATTGTGCCACCAATTTCATTATTATGCTTTCTAGCAATAATCATACCTTCAAAATATTGAATTCTTTCCTTTTCTTCTCCTTTAATATTAACTTCTTTAATTTTTTGATATACACGAACAGTCATACCAGGTTTTAAATTGGTCTGATCTAGTTTTTTAGAATCAGCATTATTTTCAACTTTAGTCTCAGCTATATTCTCTTTATTTTCTTGTGTCTCTTTTTCCTCGTTATTTTCTTGTGAGGCTTTTTTCTCTTCAGCCATATGAGTAAAATAAATAAAATAGAACACTCAAGTTCTATTAATCATTTGATTAATTTTTATCTACAAGTCATTTTATAACTAATTTTTAGTATTGTCAACTAAATACAGATTTCTTAATAATTTTTTGCAATTTTCTACTGCTTTCTTTAAATTTCCATCACTATTTTCAACCTCATAATCATATATATCTTTGTGTTTTAACCATTCTTTAGTGTAAGCCATTCTTTCTTCTAAATAAGAATTAGGGAGATTATCTCTTTTCTTAATTCTTCTCTTTAGATCCTCTAAAGGAGCGCTAATAAATATTGCTTTAATGCCTGGAAATAGTTTTTTAGCTGTAATTACACCTTTGTACTCTATTTTCCATATACCAATCTTCCCGCTTCTTGCCACTCTCAGTAACTCTTTTTCATTAACACCATAATATTTGTCATTATACTCTTTAGCGTATTCAATGAATTCATTATTCTCTATTCCTTTCTTAAATTCATCTTTGCTAATAAAATAATAGGACACACCTTCTACATCTTCTGCTCTCATTTTTCTAGTAGTAGTTGTAACAATTTTTTCAGTCGGTAAATCCTGTAGCACAGCCTTAATAATACTATCCTCACCAGCACCAGAAGGACCTGAAATAATTACAATGTTTTTAGCAATAATTTGCTTATCCTCTTTTGTCATTTGATAAAAAATAAGATTAAATCTATAATAGATAAAGTAGCACATAAATACTATTAAAACAACAGTGCGCTTTTATTTTATATGCATCTAGAAAAACTCGAAATACAAGGATTTAAATCCTTTGCTAATAAAAATACTCTAGTCTTTCCTGGTTTTATTTCAAAAGACAAAAGAGGTTTAACTGCAGTTGTAGGGCCTAATGGTTCAGGAAAATCAAATATTGCTGATGCTGTACGTTGGGCACTAGGAGAACAGAGTACTAAAACTTTAAGGGGTAAAAAAAGTGAAGATGTAATTTTCTCAGGATCAGATAAAAAAGGGCAGCTAGGTATGGCTGAAGTTTCTTTATTTTTAAATAATGAAGATAATAATAATATTGAAGATGATCCTGAATCTTTTTTGCAATACAAAACTATTGTTATCACCAGAAAACTATTTAGAAGCGGTGAGAGTCAATATTTAATCAACAATCAAAGAGTTAGATTATCTGATGTACAAATGCTACTAGCAAAAGCAAACTTTGGTCAAAAAACATATAGTGTTATTGGACAAGGAATTGTAGAAAACTTTTTAAACACTTCTCCAGCTGAAAGAAAAGACTTTTTCGATGAAGCGACTGGTGTAAAAAAATATCAGATTAAAAGAGATTTAGCTTTAAATAAATTGATAAATAGTTATGATAATTTAGAACAAGCAAATCTTTTACTTTCAGAAATTGAACCTAGATTAAAAAGCTTAACTCGCCAAGTTGAAAAACTTAAAAAAAGATCAGAGCTTGAAGAAGAATTAAAAAATTTACAATACAAATACTACAGTTTATTATGGCAAGAATTAAACAGCTCTTTAAACTCAACAAATAAGCAAGTATTGGAACAGGAAACTATAGAAAGAACTAAAAATAATGATTTAAATAAAATTAATACTAAACTATCTGAACTAGAAAAAAACAATCAAGAGAGTGAAGAAAAAATAGAAATCAAAAATAAAATATCACAAAACCAAAGCTCTGTTCAAGAATATAATCGTAAATTAGCTCAAATTGAAGCTAAACTTGAAATAAATTTAGAAGCACAAGGAAAATTTGATTTATCTTGGTTATACCAAAAAGAAACCGAGTTAAAAAATAAGGTAGATGATATTAATAAAGAGATCTTAAACTTAGAAACAAAATTAAACCAAAAAAGTGAAGAAGAAACTACTAACCCAGAAATCAACAAACTAGATGAAAAAATAAAAGATCTAAACAAGCAAATACTTAAATTCAGTCAAAAACAACCTGAGTTAAAAACTCTTATTCAAGATTTTGCTAATAAATTTACTTCTTTAGATATTAATAACTCTAATTTAAAGGAAGAAGTAAAAAAATTACAGATTGAATTTAATGAAAAAATTAAACCATCTATAAACGAAAAGAGTGAAAGCCAAGAACAAGAAAATGAAATACAAAAAATACAAACTGAAATTGAAAATTTAGGAAATGAAAAGGCAGAAATCTTACAAAATGAACAAAACAAAAAACTAGAAAAATTTAAACTACAAGAACTTTTTAATAATAAAAGGCAAGAAAAAAAGAATATAGAAAACGAACTCCAAGATATAATTAATAAATTATCTAAACAAAAGAATGCTGAAAAAACAGATAACTCTAAAGAATTGGAACAAGAAAAACAACAATTATTAACAGCTTTAAATGAACATAAACAAAAAGAAGAATCATTAGATGCAGAACTAAGCGCTTTAGATAATAAAGAAAAAGAGCAAAGGCAAGAACTTTTCAACCTACAAAAAACAGCTCAAAGAATTCAACAAGAAATAAATAACATTAACATCAAATTAAATGATTTAAGAGTACAAGCGGCTAGAAAAGAAACTCGTCTAGAAGACTTAGAAAATGAAATTAGAAAAAACGAACTGTCCTTAGGAAAAATAAAGGATTTTAAAGTTGATTATGAATTAAATAGAGAGAAAACATATAACAAAATTGAGTCTAATAAAAGACAGCTCGAACAAATTGGTGGTATAGACCCTGAAACAGAACAAGAATACAATAATACCAAAGAACGTTTTGATTTTTTAAGCAAACAAAGCAATGACTTATCTGATAGTATAAAGTCTTTAGAAAAAATAATAAACGAACTTGATCAAACTATTAAAAAACAATTTGATAAAGAATTTAAAATAATTGAAGAAAACTTTAAAAAATATTTTATACAATTATTTAATGGAGGAAAAGCGAGTTTAAATAAATTAAGTAGTTTAAATGAAAAAGAAGATAAAAATAATCAAGAAGAAAACAAAGCTGAGACTGAGACTGAAAAGATTAAATTTTTAAAAAAACACAATACTACCGGTCTTAGTGGTATTGAAATTCAAGCTTGTCCTCCTGGTAAAAAAATTAAATCTATTAGCATGCTTTCAGGAGGAGAAAGAGCTTTAACGGCTATTGCTTTAATTTGTGCTATTATTAGTGCTAATCCTGCACCTTTTGTGGTTTTAGATGAAGTTGATGCAGCCTTAGATGAAGCTAATTCTGAACGTTTAGCAAATATTTTAGATGAACTATCACATAAAACTCAATTTATTGTAGTTACTCACAACAGAGCTTCCATGCGTAAGGCTAGTTTATTATATGGAATCACTATGTCTGATGATGGGGTGAGTCATTTACTTAGTGTTAAATTAGAAGATATTAAAACTCAATCAGATATAAAAAACTTAAATAGAAAAAAATAAAACACTATTTCGTATATGTTAATTTTTTTGCTATAATAAATACAGACTCAAGTTCTGTATTTATTTAATTTATTTATAGTTTTATGAAAAATAAAATTATTGCTATATCTTTACTTTTATTATTTATCTTAACTTCTGGTTTTGGCTGTAAGGGGGTAGATAAAGAAGTTCAAGAAGCTATGCAACCAATTACTTTAGAATATTGGCGTGTTTTTGATGGACCAGACACTTTTAAAGAAATTGTAGATAATTATAATAAAATTCACCCTTTTATAACTATTAAATACAAAAAGCTTCGTTATGAAGAATATGAAGATGAGTTATTAAACGCATTAGCTGAAGACAGGGGACCTGACATGTTTTCTATTCAAAATACTTGGATGAAAAAATATGAAAATAAGATTGAACCCTTACCTGAACAAATTACCATGGCTTATCCAGTGGAAAAAGGTTCAATAAAAAAAGAAGTTATACCTGAGCTTAGAACTAAAAGAACTATCAGCCCTAGCCAGTTAAGAGATGTGTTTGTAGATGTAGTAAGTCATGATGTTATTTTTGATGATAATAAAATATATGGTCTACCTATGTATGTAGATACTTTAGCTTTATATTATAATAGAGATTTATTAAACAATGCTGGTATTGCTACTATTCCTAAATATTGGAATAGCGAATTTCAACAAAGTGTTAAAAAATTAACCAAACATGATAATCGCTATGGCATAATTCAATCAGGCGTTTCCTTGGGTGGTAGTGATAACATTCAACGTTATAGCGATATATTATCACTGCTCATGATGCAAAATGGAGCTATTATGTTAAATGATGACAATCAAGTACAATTTCACGATATTCCTCCAAGTTTTAAAGCTGATGATTATAATCCTGGCTTAGAAGCTCTTCGATTTTATACTGATTTTTCTAATCCAACTAAAGAAGTTTATAGCTGGAACCAAGATTTAAATTCTTCTATGGAAATGTTTATTAGTAGTAATTTAGCTTTAACTTTCGGCTATTCTTATAATTTAGAAGATATTAAAAATAAAGCTCCTAAATTAAATTTCTCTGTAGCTAAGATGCCTCAAATTGAAGGAAATCCTATAGATATTAACTTTGCTAATTATTGGGTAGAGGTAGTTTCAAAAAAAAGTGATCACCCTCAAGAAGCTTGGGATTTTATACACTTTGCCACTAGTCAAGAACAAGTTAGTAATTACTTAAACAATACTAACAAACCAACAGCTATACGTTCACTCATTAGTGAACAAGAACTTGAAAACCCTGAATTAAGTATATTTGCCAATCAAACTTTAACAGCAAAAAGTTGGTATCAAGGAGAAAACCCTCAAGCCATGGAAGAAATAATGGGAGATATGATTGATTCAGTTGTAAATAAAGAGTCCACATTAAAAGAAGCAATTAATTTAGCAGCTTCAAAAGTACAACAAACTATAAGATAAAAATGAAACTAAAAATCCACAAAAAACAAATACTATCACTGCTTATACTTTTTACAATAAGTTTAAGTTTTGCAGGAAGTTTAATTATAAATCCAATAAAAACACAAGCAGCTCCTATAATTAGTAGTGAAACCTTAGGAACAGCCTGTTATGAAAGAGGTGATTGTGGTTTGAATGATTTTATTAGAATAATAGAAGCTTCTTATACTACAGTTTTTGGCTTTATTGGCTCAATTGCTCTTTTAATGTTTATGGTTGGAGGAGTAATGTTTCTAGTATCTGCTGGCAATCAAGAAAAAGTAGGAAAGGCTAAAAAACTAATGATTAGCGCTATTATTGGACTACTTATAATCTTTGCTAGCTATTTAATTGTTCAATTTGTACTTGATACAATAGGTTATCAAAATGCTGCAAACTGGAATAGAGCTCCATAATAATAATATTTATGGTAACTTTTAAAAAAAAGAGTTTATTTGAAAAACCAATAACACTGGGTGAAAAATTAAAAAATGCCAGAGAAAAAGAACATTTAAGCTTAGAGAGAGTGGTAAAAAATATTGGTATAAAGAAAAAATATCTTAAATCATTAGAGGACAATAATCTTAAAGGTTTACCTGGTGGTTTGTATGCTAAAAAATTTATAAAACAATATAGTAAATATTTAAACTTAGATCAAGATGAAATTGACAAACATATAGAAAAACTATTAAACCATACAGATTCTCATAATAATTATTTTTCTCATAAAAAACTGTCAAAAAAAAGGTTTTTAGTTTTTCCTAAAATTGTTAGAACAATATTAATAATTACAGTTGTCTTAGCTTGTTTACTTTATTTAGGTTTTTACTTTAATAATTTAATATCACCACCTCAACTAAAAATAATATCACCCCAACCTAACCAAATAATAAATAAAGGTTTTGTAGACATTAAAGGAGAAACTGACCCAGAAACTGAAGTATATATTAATGGTTCAACAGTGCTTATTGATGATAATAGCTATTTTGAAAAAAAAATAAATTTAAAAAAAGGGTTAAATAAAATAATTATTGAAGCTAAACAAAGATATAGTCGTACCAACACTAAAACAAGACAAATAAAATTTGAATAAAATTAGTTAAAATATATGAATAAAAATAAGAGATTACTATTAGATATCAACTCTATTTTAGAAGAAGTACCCATAGAGAGTAGTCAAAAAATTGCTGATTTAGGTTGTGGAAATTTTGGTTATTTTATTATAGCAGCAGCAAAAATGACAGGTAGTCAAGGTTTAGCTTATGCAGTAGATATACAAAAACCACATTTAAGAGAAGTTCAAAAGCAAGCTAAAAAAGAAAATTTACCACAAATCAAAACTATTTGGACTAATCTAGAAAAATGGAAAGGAGCAAAAATTGAAAATAATTCTTTAGATGTTGCCTTACTTATCAACACCCTAAATCAATCAGATAAAAGAGCGGATATATTAAGAGAATCTACTAGAATGATAAAGAAAAAAGGGAAATTATTAATTGTAGAATGGTTAAACAAAGAATTACCTTTTGGCCCAAAACCTGAAAAAAAAGTAAAAAAAGATGCTATTATTGACGCAGCACCTAAATTAGGTTTAAAATTAGATAAGGAATTTTCAGCTGGAGAATTCCATTATGGATTATTATTTTCTAAATTATAAAATTATGAACAATTTACTTACATTAAAATTCTGGATAACAAGTCGTCCCCCTAAATTACTACCTTTATTTCAAAGTATCTTATACGCAATTACTGCAATTTTTATTATTGCCACTTTTGTTTTTGCCCGCTTAAAAAAGAAAAAAAGTATTTATCAAAAAATATATGCCAAATTATTCGATTTTTCTGTAACTAATTCAATAATTTCTTTATTTATATTATTTTTTAACTTAGAAACTATACCTTTCTTTTCAGCTCGTCTTTGGTTTATTTTATGGTTAATTGAAATAATTATGTGGTTAGTATTTATTTTTAAAGAATTCAAAAGGATTCCTAAAAAAAGAGAGGAATACAAAAAACATGAAGAATTTAAAAAATATATACCATAATTATTAAATAAATAGTATCTAAAAAGCTCCTTGCAAGGAGCTTTTTTTGTTCTTATTATACTTATACTTTATAATTTTATTTATTTTTCATTATCTTCAATATTATAAATACCTTTTAATAAATCTAAGTCTTTTTTAGAAGAAGTTAATAAATAATTATTAAATTCTACATATTTTTTTAATATCTCTAACCCTAATTTATTTTCTTTTTTCTTCATATTACATTCAGAAGCCATTTCAATTAAAGTAGCCATATCTTTAATAAAACAATGACCTCCAGCACCTCTTCCCAGATCACCATCAACACCTGACTGGTGTTTTATCTTTAAATGACTTAAACCTATTCTTGAATCATGACCAACAACGTTAGAAATTTTATTATAATCAACTTTATTTTCCTCAGCTATATTATAAAAAATATTAGAAAATAACACCTTAGTCATGAGTAAAGTGTTACCCATATATTTAACAAGCTCTGCCTCTTTTGCTTTTATTTTAAAATTAAACTTTGCTTTTGGTAATATATTTAAAACTTTATCTGCCTTCTCTTTTGATTTTTGAGTATAACCTACAACGTTTCTTTCTGGATATTTTGTATCATTTTCAGCATTTTTTTCTGTAAGAAACTCTGGTGAATGTATTATATATTTATCATTATGAATTTTCTGTAGCTTATCAGTAGTTCCTACTTTAATTGTTGATTTTATTATAGCCGTTTTTCCTTTACCAATTAAATCCATTACCTTAAAAATTATATCGCAATTAAATCCTTGTGGTGTTGTTGGCGTTGGAACTGCTATAAATACATAATCACAAGTTTGTATTAGCTCTTTATTATGGGGAAATTTTTCCAAATCATATCTTACTATATTATAACCTCTTTTTTCAAAATCGTTTGCCATATTTCCACCTATAAAACCCTGACCTATAAATCCTATTTTAATATTATCTTTCATATTATTTTTTCTTATTTAATACTTTTTATAATTTTTAACTTTTTTCTAAGATTTATTGTTTTATAAATAAAAGACTTAGCATCTTTAAAAATATTAATTTTACTTTTTCTTTCTTGATACCTATCTTCTTGCCAATCTACCGGAATTTCTTTTAAATTATATTTTAACTTTTTAGACCAAATAATTAATTCAGTATCAAAAAACCAATTATTATCCTCTATTTTGGATAGAACAGTATTTTTGATACGATTATTAATACCTTTAAAACCACATTGCAAATCAGAATAATTATGTTCTAATATTTTTTTAGAAAAAATATTATAAATTAAAGAACTAAAACTTCTAAATATATTTCTTTTTACTTTTGAATTCTTTAGACGTCTTGAGCCCCAAACTAGATCATAACCATTATTTAAGTTTTTAATAAGGATAGGAAGATAATCAAGTGAAACTGCTAAATCAATATCCATATAAACAAAATAGTCTGCTTCACTTTTTTTCCATAAATGCTTTACAGCCCTGCCTTTGCCACCTTGCTTTAATTCACAATATGAAACTTTATCATTATTTTTACTAATTTCTTTAGCAATTTTTAAACTATCATCATTAGAGCCATTAACAACTATATATATATGCCAATCAAAATTAAGCTTTAATTTATAAAGATAATTTATTGTTTTAATTGTATTTTTTTTAAGTATTAATTCTTCATTATATGCTGGCAAACAAATATCTATAGTCATATAAAAAATTATCTTACATAAATTATACTTACATAATTAGAAAAAACTTTTTTCCAATTTTTGTTAGATTCTAAATAATTATATAAATAATTATTTCTTTCTTTATAATTTAATTTTAACACTTTTCTTTCAAACCAAGTAGCACTTCCTTCTTTTTTATTGTTTTTTATTAACACGGCCTCTATATTGTACTCTTCTAGTTTTTCTTCAACTTTATCTTCTTCAAAAAATTCAAAATACTCTTCTAAAATTGTATGATTTTTATATACAAGCTGTGGCATACGTCCGTCAATAAAGATTTGAGTTTCCGGTATTGTCCAGAGAAGATAACCTCCCCAAGCATAACTATTAAATATTTTCTTTTCTTTTATATCTTTATTGTTTTTTATAAACTCCACTGCTTCACAGGGATATTTATAGCAATAATCTGAAAAAGGATAATTGGTAAATTTAATTTGCGATACAAGAGAGGTAATAACTAAAAAAAACATAAATAAAATAAAATACTTAATATATTTTAAATTTATATATTTATTCAAATAAGAATAAGTAAAAATGTTTTTATTATCAACAATTAGTTTATTGAGTAAATAAATAAATACTGGCATTGTAGCTACAAAAAATAAAGGAAAATGTCTTTTTGAGCTAATTGCAAAATACAAGAAAAAAATAAACAAAAAAACGTCCCCTAAATTAAATTTAATACCTTTGTATTTATTCAAAAGCCAAACACCTAAAATTAATGATAAAGAAATTCCTAAATATGATATCTGCCAATTATTTACAGGTAAAGCATACTGAGGTAGCCATTCTTGAATATGACTTAAATAAAAAGTATTAGTATAACCACTTAAAAAATCATACAATTTAAAACCATAGGGATTAATAAGGGTTGTTAAGACACTAAATATACTTATACTAAAAAATGTAAGTATTTTTTTATTTGACCATAAATAAGCATAATTTATTTTTTTAAAATTAAAATAATAAAAAAGTATTTCTAATATTTTTATACCTAAAAATGCAAACATTAAGCCTAAACCCAATATAAAAGTTCCGTGCATATTTGCCCAAAATAAAAATAAAAGGGGTAATAAAATAATATACTTTCTTTTTCGTTTTTGATTATAACCCTCTAAGATTATTAAAAATAAAACAAAAAAGAGTAGTGCTATAACTTGCATCCTAAGGCCAACATGAGGACTAATAGCTATAATTCCAAACAAGGATAATATTACATATGTAAAAAAAGAAAGATTAAATGATAAGCTTTCATTATCTTTTAATCCTTTATACTTTAAATTTAAATATTTATATAAAAAATAGAAAACTAATGTTGTTAAAAAGGAAAATATTAGACTTAAAACAATATATCCAAAATTACTATATATAAAATAAGAAAATGCATCTAAAAACCATTCATGATTAACCCATTCCACATTATTTAAAGTAAAATTATAATAATTAACACTGCTAACAACTTTATTTTCAACTATATCCTGCCCTGCCTTTAAATGCCAACCTAAATCAGGATCTAAATAATTAAAACTATTATTCAAAAAAAATATAAAAATCAACAAATTTAAAAGTGTTAAAATAATTGTTATACTTTTTCTTTTCATTTTTTAATTCTTTTTATATAAATCTTTTTATTATAGTTTATCATATACAAAATCGTTTGTCTTTAAAATTAAATCATGGTAAAATTAAAGTATAAAAAATAATCTTTAATCTAGAGAGGTGGTGAATTATGAAAAAAACTTTAGTAAAAAATCTGCTGTCATTTGCTTTGATAGCTTTAATTTTAGTTCCTGTTTTAGGTATTACACAAGTTCATGCTTTAGACGTAGGAACAAACGAGGTTCACAACAGTATTGATTTAGGAAACAAGGATCCTAGAGAAACTGTTGGTGAAATAATTAATGTAGCCATGTTATTTCTTGGTATCATTGCTGTAGGAATCATCTTAATGGGTGGTTTCAAATGGATGACTGCTGGAGGTAATGACGAAAAAGTTGGTGAAGCTAAAAAATTAATGGGTTCAGGTGTTATTGGTTTAGTGATTGTGTTAGCCGCTTGGGGTATTGCTACATTTATACTAGAAAGATTAGTTAATGCAACTGGGAATTAGTAATATTCACTATTAATTTCTAGAATCGATTTTGGAAAATGATTCCTCCTTCAAATAAGGAGGAATCACTCCTATAAATATAAATATTTTGTATTTATAGGAGTGATATTAATAAAATCTTATGAAAAGAAAAATTTTCTACATTTTACTGTTTTTAATATTATTACCAGTAACCGCAGTGCTAGCACAAGACGGAAGTTATGGCTTAAATGAAGCTACTAGAAATAGTAATGTAAATAGTGCTTTAAGTGTTAGTGAAATTGGTATAGGGCCAGGAACATCTTCTGGTTTTTTAGCTACCAAAACTGGTAGTATCATTGGTACAGCCCTTTCTTTTTTAGGTGTAATCTTTCTACTACTTACAATCGCAGGTGGTATTATGTGGATGACAGCAGGAGGTAATACAGAACAAGTAGCAAAAGCTAAGAAATTAATTACTTCTGCAATAATAGGTTTAGTTATTGTTTTTGCAGCTTATGCTCTAACATCATTTATCGGAGATATGTTAACTGGATCAGGAGGCGGAGGTGTTGAATATGATGGTCCAGATTTAAATGGAGAGTTAATAACATAACATGAACTTAAAAAAAATATTTTACATTTTAATAGCAAGTTTAATTATTTTCCCTGGTAAATTAAATATAGCTCAAGGATATAATTTTAATAAAAATAGTGGCTTGGATGAAACTGCTATATCAGGAGGTTTTACTAAAACTTTTTTTAATAGCTCAGAATCTATTAATTCTAGTATTTCACTTATAATAAACACTGTATTGTCATTTTTGGGTGTTATTTTCTTAGTATTAACAATCGTAGCTGGTTATCAATGGATGACTGCTGGAGGAAACGAAGAACAAGTTAAAAAATCTCAACAACAACTTAAAAATTCTATTATTGGCTTAGTAATTGTCTTAGCTGCTTATGCTATTACTATGCTTGTAACATCAATCTTAGCAAATCAAACTTTAAGTAATTAATATATGAAGAAAATAGCCTTAACAATAATGATGATCATAGCTAGTATGACTATTTTTTTACCAGTCAAAGCAGCTGATATCGGTGATGCTTTTAGTGAAACTAGCTCTAGTTTATTATCAAAAACAGTAAATGAAGCTGGTATTTTTCAAGATCCAAGTAATAATATTGATTCTTTAATACAAACCATCATAAATACAGTGTTATCATTTTTAGGTGTTATTTTTATAATAATAATTATATATGCAGGTTATAAATGGTTAACGGCTGAAGGTAATGATGAAGCGGTTAATAAAGCTAAAGGTTTATTAAAAAATGCTATAATTGGTTTACTTGTTGTCTTAGCTGCTTACGCTATTAGTATAGCTATATTCAATTTTTTTATTAATAATAGTCCAACTTTAGAATATAATAATTAATTTTATGAAATTAAACATTAATGTGCTTAAACAAATATTTTTCCTTTTTGTATTATTATCACTTTTAGTTTTACCATATTTTGTTTTTGCGCAAGACTCAAACACAAATCCAGTAGACAGACTTAAAAATGTTGGCTCAGGAGATAATGGCGCCTATGTTGAAGCTAACGAATTAACACTATCAACTATCATAGGTCAGGGTGTAAATATATTACTTAGTTTTTTAGGGATTATATTTATAATACTGATAATATTAGCTGGTTATCATTGGATGATGGCTGGAGGAAATGAAGAACAAATAACTAAAGCTAAAAATTCTTTAAAATCTTCCTTAATAGGACTACTGATAGTTGTTGGTGCTTATGCTGTTTGGAGATTAATTGCTTCACAATTATTATCTTAAATATTTATATGAAATTATTAAAAAAAATACAAATTATATCAATCATTATTTTAAGTATATTTATTGCTAGTACTAATATAGTTTTTTCGCAAGCCCCAGCTCTGCAAAGCAATGAAAATATGAATAATCAAACAGATGCTTTCAGAAATGCTAGTGGTTTTACTGAGGTTGCAGGCTCAGAAGGAGTTTCTGATATAATTGCTAGAGTTATTTTTACTATTTTAAGTCTTTTAGCAACAGTTTTTATTGTATTAATAATAGTAGCTGGATATCAATGGATGACAGCTGGTGGGAATGAAGAGCAAGTAACTAAAGCCAAGAAAAACATCTCTAATGCTGTTATAGGTTTAATTATTATACTTTCTGCCTATGCTATTACTTGGTTTATCTTCACATATTTACCAATGTCAGCAGGAACTGGTGCTAGCACTGGACAAGCAAGTAGTGGTGGATAAATAAAATATATCTTTAATATAAAAATAAGCCCCTTCTTTTTTTAAAAAAGGGGCTTTTTATTTTTTTTAAAGATTGATATAAGCATAGTTGCTTATATCTTGAGAAGTATAATTTGTACCTCTCAAATCTTCAGCGGTAACCTCAACCTTATGTTGTGGCACCAACGAAACTCCTACTTTACCCACGCTTTTACTTTTATAAACAAAATCTACAATATAAAAACCTATGGGTAAACTCAGCACTTTTTTTCCTTCAGCTTGTAGACGTGTTGAAGCCACTAACCTAATTGTTTCAGCATCATTTAGCTTAAACCCTGGTTTTGCTTCTTTTGGCCTAACGAGATAAATCTTTACATCAACAGAATAAGGATCAGTAGAGCTATAAGAAGGTCTTTTACGAGTCTTATTCATCAATAAAAGATTCATCTGCGAATCTTCTTTCCCAGAAACACTATTATTAGCATTCACTGCTTGATAAAAATAAGCTGCTTCATAACCATCATAGGATTTAACTTTTATATTCCTTTTCTGGTTATTTTGAGACATAGCTTCCAAAACTTCACTGCGACTTTCCTTTATTCTAAGCAAACTATTCTTATCTGCTTTAGATAAAAGATCATCTTGACTACTAGTGCGAGATTGTGCTTTTTTCGTTCTCAATTGCTTCTTTTCTTGCTTGTTAAGCACAAAAATTTTTTCAACTTGATCTTGAGTACTCATAGTACCCAATTCATATTGATAAGTGGAGCAAGATACGAAATTAAGCGCTAAAATTGTAACGAACAAATAAAATAAATTTTTCATGACTTTATATTTTTTTTGGTTTCTACTATATTCTTTATTTTATATTACACTATATCATTAATATGGTTTGTTGTCAAGACTTTTTAGGCTCTATGTCAAAATGTGTGGGGGTAAATTAACTTTTCTTTAGGTATAAAGGCAAGTTCTAGCTTTTTGACATAGATTTCAGGATTTTTAAGACCAAAACTCACTCTTTTTAGCTTCTTCATTTTAGTGTGGCAACCT
>JAIPJO010000046.1 GCA_021734135.1 Patescibacteria group bacterium | reverse complement strand
TTTCTGTCATAATGATTAGTTTTTTTGTCATATATACGTTTAAATTAAATAATTAATTAATCTAAACGTTATACCACAAAATTAACAGGTATGACATTTCTATTTGGCTATACTATGACATTATCATTTGGCTGCGACAAGAGTCTCTTTAAGACTTGTCATTTTAAAAATAATAATATATACTATGTAGGCATATTAAGGCATGCATTGTTCTTTTTTTCTTTTTGTTCATTTTTAGTAAAAGTTGATTTTTGTTTACCACCAGCTATATTATCGTCATAATTGACGAATAAGTTTTATTCATTAATATTTAAATTAATGAAAACTACTTATTTATAGTTGGTGGTTTTTTAATATAAAAGACATCAGCTAATTAACTGATGTCTCTATTGTTTATTATTAACTTATATATTTTAATAGAAATTATATAATTTAAGGAAGGTAATCTAGAGGATTAACCGGAATACCTTCTTTTCTGATTTCAAAGTGTAGATGAGGCCCTGTAGAGAAATATCCGGAACCTGCAGTTCCTGGCATACCTCCAGTTTTTCCAATTACTTGGCCTTGAAAAACGAAATCGTCTTCTTTTACGTTAACTTGTGAAACATGTCCATACACACTAGAATAGCCGTCTGCATGAATAATCATTATATATGCATATCTTCTTGTGCCATCAAATTTAACTTTAGCTACATAGCCAGAAGATGTAGATCTAAGAGTACTTCCCTGTCCAGCTCTAATATCAATAGCTGGGTGCTCACCAATCAAATGTCTAAAAGGATAACTAGGGTCATGAAAAGTTGAAGTAATATAGTTTTTAGTTACTGGCCAGGCAAAGTCACTATCTAAAGAGTCAAGTTTATTACCTTCAAGCTCTTGTAATCTTTGTCTTACTGTTTGTTCAAGATTTGTTATTTCTTGAGCAGCTTCTTGTTGTTGTCTTTTTGCCTCTGAAAGAAGTTCTTGATATTTATCTTCCTTTTCTTCTGTTTGGGTTATTAAATATTCTTTATTATTTCTTTCATATTTTAAGGCGTCTCTTTTTCTTTCTAAATTCTTTTTTAATCTAGTTAACTCCTCATTTTTTTTGGCTTTATTCTGTCTACTTATTTCTAGATTTTCTTTATTTTTTTTCAAATCATCAACACTAGAATTAATTTCTTTATTAGTATCTTCTAAATATTTTACTTGATTTAAAAATTCACTTAAAGAATTATTTAATAAAAGTATTTCTAAAGTTGAAGCTTGGTTTTGTTTATGTACTAATTTCAATAAATTAGCTAAGTGTTGTTTTTCTTTATCAATTTTCGTATCTTTAGCTTGTATATCTAAGTTTAATTTTCTAATCTCTAAATTAAGTTCATCAATTTCAAGTTCTAATTCAGAAATATCTAATTGTGTTTTACTAATTCTATTTTCTAAAATAGCTACTTGATTTTCTAAGGTACTTTGTTCGTTTTGAAATTTATCAATTAATTTATTATATTTTTCTTGTTCTTCCTTTATGGCGTTTAGTTGTTTCTTTTTATTTCTCAATTCATTGTTGAGAAGTTTCATTTCGGCTGTATTTTCATAGTCACTTTGTGCTAAAACCTGACCAGACATAGAAGCTATGGCTAGTATAATAAATGAAAGTATGATAATTTTTATTTTTTTATACATATATATCTATAATAAAAGACTAATTATATTATAACATAATTAGTCTTTTTTGTTAATATATAGAGATAAATATTGTTAAATAAGCTTTATTGCACTTTCTATTCTTTCTAAACTAGTTTCTTTTTTTAAAATTGAGGCTACTTCAAATGGTCCTGGGCTGTTTTTTTCTCCTGTTAAAGCAACTCTTAGTGGCCATAAATAATTACCTATCTTCTTATCATTTTCTTTTAAATAATTAATAATAGTTTCTTCTAAATATTTTTCTTCCCATTTATTTTCTTCAATATCATTTAGAAAATTGTACATTTCTTTTAAATTTTCCTTAGTTTCTTCATTGGTGCTTTTTTTCCAAATTAAGAGCTCTGGTTCATAATTTAATTTATCTTGAAAGAAGAAATCAATTAATTCAGGTAGTTCATCTAGTTTTTTAATTCTGCTCTGTTCAAGTAGTAATATTTTCTGTAGATAATCTTCATTTTTTAAATGATAATCCTTTAAATATTTTTTGGATTTTTCAAGTAATGAATCAGCGCTTAATTGTCTTAAATAATGAGCATTAAAATAATCAAGTTTTTCTCTATCAAATACAGCTGGTGATATTTGCATGTCTTTAATTTTAAAGACTTTTATAATTTCTTCTAGACTCATTATTTCATTATCATCTTTAGGGTGCCAACCAAGTAATATGGAAAAGTTTAACAGTGCTGTTGCTAAATAGCCTTGTTCCCTGTAGTCTTCAACAGCTACATCATTTTGTCTTTTACTTAATTTTCCACCTTCTTTGTTTAGAATAAGAGGTAAATGTATAAATTTTGGTATTTCCCAGTCAAAAGCCTGATACAATAAAACATTTTTAGGAAAACTTGGTATCCATTCCTCTCCTCTAGTAACATGACTGATTTTCATTAAATGATCATCAACTACAGAGGCAAACTGGTAAGTGGGCATTTGATCAGATTTAATAAGTACTTGATCATCAAGGTCGCTTGCTTTAAAGTTAATATCTCCTCTAAGCTCATCATGTACTTTTATATCCCCTTCAAGTGGCATTTTTTGTCTAATGACAAAGCTCTCATTATTAGCTAATTTTTCTTCAATTTCTTTTTCGCTTAAGTTTCTGCAATATCCATCGTATCTAGGTGCTTTTTTATTTTCTTGTTGTTTTTTTCTCATTTCAGCTAATCTTTCACTACTACAAAAACAACGATAAGCTTGATCAGATTTTAATAAAATATCAGCATATTTTTTATATATATCTTTTCTTTGACTTTGAATATAAGGTTCAAAGTTTCCTTCTTGATGTGGACCTTCGTCAAAAAATATATTTGACCAATTTAGTATTTCTATTAGATGATTTTTAGCGCCTTCAACTTCCCTAGCTTGATCAGTATCTTCTATCCTTAGTATTAGCTTGCCATTTTGACTTTTAGCTATGACATAAGCAAACAGAGCAGTTCTTAGTCCTCCTATGTGAAGTGAGCCTGTTGGTGAAGGTGCAAAACGTAATCTTATTTCTTCCATACTTATATTATTATATAGTTTGATTAATTATATTGTACTTAACTTGATTATATCAAAGTATTTATTTCTGCCAAGTTTATTATTAATATTAATTTGTTTTTGATTCTTTAAATTTGTTTAAAAAAATTTTAGTAGCTTCTTTTCTGTGCTTATGTACTTTGGAAATTAATTTGTCTTCATTTATCCACTGCCAGTTTCTGTGATCAAAATAATTAATTTTTATATCCTCATCATTTCCTAAAAATTTAAAAATAACTAAACCTTGTTTTTGTCCTTTATATCCTGACATAGCCTTTATTTTTCTATTTATTTTTTTAGGCCATTCATATACATTGTATTTATGTAGATTTTTGTAAGTAGTAATGGTAATAAAATGTTTTGAATTTAAATTCAATTCTTCCTCCACTTCTCTTTTAGCAGCTTTTTCTAGATTTTCACCTTCTGTACCACCTTGTGGTAATTGCCAATGATTTTTTTCATCTTTTCTCTCTACTATAAGTATTTTATTCTTATCACTATCTTCATTTTTTTTATATAATAAGCAAACTACATTCTTTCTATATTTAAAAGGTTGGAAGAATTTCCATTTAATTATTTTATAGCTAAAAATAAAGACTGCATTAAATATACGTTTACATCTTTTTTTAGGTTCAAGCGATAATCTCCATAACCACTCTATTCCCAGTGATCTAATAATTTTGGGAGCTCTTTTTATTTTTCCACTTAAAAAGTCTAAAGCTCCACCAATTCCTACAGCAATTTTTAAATTATTAAATTTATGTTTATTGAGATAAATGAACCTTTCTTGATAATATGCGCCAAAATTAACTAAAAGAATTTCAGCTTGAAAATCATTTATCTTTGACCAATCTAAATTTTTAGTATTTTCTCTTTCGCTTTCTAAAATTAGAAACTTTAGTTTTGGATATTTAGAAATTATTGCTTTTTCAATATCATTTTTAGTAGATAAACTTTTTGTCCAATTTATAATTAATACTTTTTTGTTTTCTTTTTCAGCTAAGTTTAAAAGATCAGTACTTAAATCAGCGCCAGTGTAACGCTCTATTTTTTTCCACATTAACTTAGCGGATAATTTCAATCCAAACCCATCTGCTAAAGAAATATTTGCTTTATTTAAGATATAGAAAAATTCTTCATTTTCTTGTGCTTTTAAAATAATTTCAGGATTAGGAGTTGTAATGAAGCAGGGTTTATTAGTATTTAAACAATTAGCTATTTTTTCTTTAGCTATTTTTTTATCTATATTATCAATTTTTATTCCTAATATTTTAATCATATATTTTAGTATAGCATTTTCTTTTTTTAGTATAAAGTATGTGCTATAATATATTTAAAGAAATAATTTAATTATATTATGTCTAAATACCAAAAAATAAGCAACAAAATTGAAAAGATTATTATTAATAATCCTAAAGATGAATCTAAACACGTGTCTTGGTATAATATTGTAAATGCTGGTAAAAAGGAGCTTGAATATTTAAGAAAAAAATATAATTTCAATACTGAACATATACAAGCTTCTACCGCCAAAGTAACTTCACAACGTCCAATTATTGAAGATAAGAAAGATTATCTTTTTGTTATCTTGCATTTCCCTGTTTATAATAGCAATGGTAATAAACAAATAATTGCTGGTGAGATTGATTTTTTTGTTGGTCATGGTTACATTATTACTTTGCACAATAAAAATATTAAAGTTTTAGATGATTTTTTTAACTCTTGTAAAAAAGAAAATGATTCAATGCTTTCATATGAACTAGAGTCATCAGCGATAGTATTGTATGAGATACTTAAAAAATTAATGACTGAAAATTATAAATTATTAGATAGTAATAGTATTGAAGTTAATAATGTAGATAAAAAGATTTTTTCTGAATTACCAAAAAAAATAAATACAGAAATACTTAATTTAAAAAGAAATATTTTAAATATTCGTAAAATTATTCAAAGTCACAAAAATATATTAAAAAGATTAATGTCAATAAAAAGCAGTATTGTCCCTAGAAAAGAATTAAAGAAATATTATACTGAGTTAGTAGATAGTTCTAAAAGAATCTGGGAAATAACAGATAATCAGAAAGAACATATAGATGCACTCTATACTACCAACGAATCAATGATGAATTTTAGAATTACTAATATAATGAAAATACTTACTATATTTTCAGTTATTGTATTACCTTTAAACTTATTAGCTTCTGTATTTGGTATGAATGTTACCAATAATATGCCTTTTATTGATAATGAAAATGGATTTATATTTGTTATAGCTTTAATGATAATTAGTTCCCTAACTATTTTAATATATTTCATTAGGAAACGTTGGATATAAAATATGTATATAAATTATTATTATATAAAATTCGAATATTATTATAAAAGGAGCTTTAAGTAGCTCTTTTTTGTTTTATGGAATAAATTACGGCTCTATAATAGAATGTGTGGGAAATAATACAAAAAGGTGGCATAATTATTAGAGAAATTAAATAATTCACATCTAATCTCTAATATTATGTCCACCTTTACCCATAATTCTATGGCATCCATGCTAAATTTGC
>JAIPJO010000045.1 GCA_021734135.1 Patescibacteria group bacterium | reverse complement strand
ACATTATTTAAAGGCACTTTAAATTCTTGAGACAAAAGATTTCTTAATTCCAGATTAGCCTTTCCCTTCTCAGGAGGACTTGTAATTCTAACCTTTAAAGCACCATCGCTCATAATCTCTTTAATTTCACTGTTTTTAGATTGAGGTGATAGTCTACAATTAATTATCACTTCTCCTTCACTTTCTAAAATCTCTTTATATTTATCAATCATAATATTCATATATCTATATCATACAAATTAAAGACATAAAAGACAAGAGAATAATGATATAAATATTAAAAATAAAGTTGAATTATATATATAGTTCTGATAATATAAAAATATACTAATTAAGATAATAATATATTAAAACATATGGTGCTGTCAGATAAAGATATTATAAAAGAGGTAAAATCTGGTAATATTATAATTAATCCTTTTAATGAAGAAATGGTTCAACCAGCTAGTATAGATCTTCATTTAGATAAAGAATTTTTAGTTTTTGACACCGTCAATAATTATGTTATTGATGTTAAAAACAAAACAGATAAACTAATGACTGAAAAAGTTATCAATGAGGATCGTCCCTTTATTTTACAACCAAAAGAATTTGCCCTAGGACTTATTGTAGAAGAAACTGGAGTTTCAAAGAAGTTAGTAGGCAGATTAGAAGGTAAAAGCTCTCTAGGAAGACTAGGACTAATAATTCACACTACTGCTGGCTATCTTGATCCTGGTAACTCACTAAAAATGACTTTAGAACTTTTCAATGCTGGACCACTGCCAATAAAGTTGTATTACAACATGAAAATAGGACAAATGGCTTTTGAATACCTATCATCTCCTTGTGAAAAACCATACGGCTCTGATGGTTTAAATAGTAAATACTATAAAGATCAAAAACCAAGAGCTTCACAGATGTATAAAAACTTTTAAAAAAATAATTTATACTAAATAACTAAACTTAAATATATGAAACAATATCTCAATCTACTCCAAGACGTTTTAGAAAATGGTACTGTTAAAGATGACAGGACTGGTACCGGTACAATAAGCGTCTTTGGCAGACAAACTAGATATGATTTAAGTAAAGGTTTTCCACTATTAACAACTAAAAAGGTACATTTACGCTCCATTATCCACGAACTACTGTGGTTTTTAAGCGGGGATACTAATATTAAGTATTTAAATGATAATAAAGTTAGAATATGGGATGAATGGGCAGATGAAAATGGAGACTTAGGACCAATATATGGCAAACAATGGACAGCTTGGGAAGGAAAAGATGGTACTCAAATCAATCAAATTGAACAAGTACAAGACATGCTTAGAAATAATCCTAACTCTAGAAGAATAATTGTTAGTGGTTGGAACGTAGCTGACTTGCAAACTTTAATTAGTGGCAAAAAGACTGCTCCACCACCATGTCACACTATTTTCCAATTTTATGTAGCTAACAACAAACTATCTTGTCAATTATATCAAAGAAGTGCAGATATATTTTTAGGAGTGCCTTTTAATATTGCTTCTTACGCCCTTTTAACTATGATGCTTGCTCAAACTACTGGTAAAGAATTAGGAGAATTTGTACATACTTTTGGAGACTTACATATTTACAAAAATCATTTGGAACAAGTTAATACTCAACTACAAAGAACTCCTAAAGAATTACCACAAATGAAAATAAATCCTGAAATAAAAGATATTTTTGACTTTAATTTTGAAGACTTCGAATTAGTTGATTATGATCCAGAACCAGGAATTAAAGCACCTATCTCTATTTAATATGATAAAAGTAACACTCATGATGGCTATTACCTTAGATGGTAAAATAGCTAAAAATAGCTCCCACTTTGCTAATTGGACTAGCCCAGAAGACAAAAAAATCTTTAGAAAAGTCTCTAAAGACTTTGGTGTTTTTATGGTAGGAGAAAACACATACAAGACCTTCCCTGGTCCACTACCAGGTAGACTGAATGTAGTTTTCTCTAGGTCAGTAGAACCAAAACAAGAAGGTGATTTAAAATACGTACAAGGAGATCCTCAAAAAGTATTACAAGAACTAGAAAATATGGGTTATAAAAAAGCATTACTTTGTGGTGGAGCTAATTTAAATAGCTTATTTTTAGAAAATAAACTAATAGATGAAATGATTATTACTATTGAACCTAAAATATTTGGAGCAGGTCTTAGTCTGTTGGCCTCTGAATTTGATGCTGACCTAGAGCTCAAAAGTGTTGAAAAAATTAATGACAACGCTTTAAATCTTAGATATAAAGTAATATATAATTAGCATGGAAAAAACTAAACTACTAGCTGTGTTAGGTTTACCTGGCTCAGGTAAAACTGAGGTGATAAATTATATAGAAAAGAAATATAAGTTCCCCAATGTATATATAGGACAACCCACTTTCGACAGACTCAAAGAAAAGGGGTTAGAAATAAATCCTCAAAATGAAAAAATAGCTAGAGAAGAGCTTAGACATGAATATGGCATGGCTTCTCATGCAATACTTTCACTTCCTAAAATAGAAAAGCTTATGGGAACCACTAAAGTAATATTACTTGAGAGTATGTATAGTTGGGAAGAATATCTTATCTTTAAAGAAAAATATCAAAATAATTTTATTACTTTAGCAATTAATTCTTGTCCTAAAACTAGAAAAAAACGCTTGCAAAACAGAGCGATAAGACCACTTAAAAATAGCCAAGAATTCTTAGATAGAGATTATTCACAAATAGAAAAATTGAATCAAGCTGGTCCTATTGTCAGAGCTGATTGGACTATCATTAATGAAGATTCACTAGAAACTCTTCACAAAAATATTGAAAAAGCTTTAGAAAAATTAAACTTAAAAACACTATGATCAACATTATTATTTTCGGTGCTCCTGGAGCTGGTAAAGGGACTCAAGCTCAAAAAATAGCTGAATTACACAAATTACAACACTTATCTACTGGAGACTTATTTAGAAAAGAAATTAAAAATAAAACTGATTTAGGAATAGAAGCTCAAAATTATTCCAGTAAAGGAGAGTTAGTACCAGACACTTTAGTTATTGAAATACTCAAAAAAGAGATTGAAAAACATCCAGAAAGTTCTGGTTTTGTTTTTGATGGCTTTCCTAGAAACTTAAATCAAGCTCAAGAATTAGATAAAATGTTAGATGAAAAAGATACTCAAATACAAGCTGTCTTAGCGCTAGATGTCCCAGATGAAGAATTAATTAATAGAATTAAAGCTAGAGCTAAAGACTCAAATAGAATTGATGATCAAAACGAAGATATTATTTATAACCGTTTAGATATATATAAACAAGATACTCAGCCTTTACTTGATTATTACAAGCAACAATCTAAAGTATATAAAATTAACGGAGTGGGAAGTATTAATGAGATTACTGATAGATTAAATAAGGTGATTGACAAATTAGTATAATTTAAATATAATAATATAATTATTATTTACAAAGAGTGCTAATGATTAGCGCTCTTTTGCAAGCATTATGAATAAAAAGACAGGAAAATTTATCGTCTTCTATGGTATTAATAACTTGGGTAAAAGCACCCAGGCTAAAATGCTGGTAGAAAGGTTAAAATTCAATGGTCATAAAGCTAAATACATTAAATACCCCCTATACAAGATGAAACCATCAGGGTTAATGTTGAATGATTATTTAAGAAATGATAACCACTTTAAACTTAGTGCCAGAGAAGCACAAATATTATATTCCTTAAACCGTTTCCAATATCAAGAAAGATTATTAAAAGACTTAGAAGAAGGTACGCATATTATTGCTGAAGATTATGTTGGCACAGGTATATCTTGGGGCTTAGGGGCTGGTGTTGATGAAATTTTTTTAAAAAAAATTAACGTTGGTTTAATTAAAGAAGATAAAAGCTTTCTATTTGATGGTGAAAGATTCTTAGAAGCTAAAGAAAAAAACCACAAACACGAAACTAATGATGATTTGAGTAATAAAGTTCGTTGGGCTCATCTCAAACTTAAAGAAGAATATGGTTGGCATAAAATAAATGCTAATCAAACTATTGTTGATATACATGATGAAATCTGGGATGAGGTTATGAAGATAATATAGTTAAAATATTTATGAATAAAAAATACGCCAAGACAATGGCGTTTTTTTATATTTAAATTGCTATGTATAAAAAATAATTAATCATTTTCAGAGCCAGCAGAGCCCTTTTTTAATCTCTTTTCATACTTATCCAGAACTTTACTCAAAGCATCTTCTAAATTAATATCATAGGTATTAGCAATGGTTATCAAAGAAAATAAGACATCGCCTAATTCAGCTTTTAGCTCTTGCCTATACTCAGATTTTTTCTTACCATAATCACTCATTTTTAACACTTCTTTTGCTACTTCACCAAGCTCTGACATAGTATCTAAAACCCTGTGCTCAACTGATGTTTCCATATCATTTTCTTTACAAAAGTCTTTTATTTTTTCTTGTAATTTTTTCATAAATAATTATTATTAAATAGATTTTATCATTAAATAAAATTTAGATAATTTCAACTAACTTCTTTAACTTTAGCATAAAGATATGCATTAGAAAATTTATCTCCATCTTTTATAGCTTTTTTCATTGTTCCCTCTTTTTTGTAAGCACACTTTATAGCCACCTTTTCACTAGCAATATTTCGAGGATCCATTATAATTTCAATTCTTTTTAAATCTAACTCTTCAAATCCAATCTTTTCAAGAATCTTTACAGCTTTAGTGGTAATTCCCTTTCCCCAATATTTTTCATCTAAAAAATAGCCAATTTCACCAATAAAAGTTCTATGTTGATTTATTTTAATTCCACACCCACCAACTAATTTACCATTAAACAAAATAGCATAATTATATTCTATATTATTTTTTCTTTTTTTTGTGTTTTGTCGTAAAAAATCCTTTTCTGCCTCTACATCTTTTGGACAAATATGAAAATACTTAAAATTAGGATTATTTAATATTTCATAAAATCTTTTTGCATCAGCTACTCTTTGCTTTCTTATTTTAACTTTAATGGCCATAAAATAATTTATAATATTAAAAATATATCCATATAAAAATTAAATATTTTTAGAATACCAATCTATAGATTTTTTTACTCCTTCAAAAATATCTGTTTGCGGATTATATCCTATTTTTTCTTGAGCTTTTGATATATCTGCAATATATTTAACCACTTCCCCAGTTCTATTTTTTTTTATTTTAATCTTATTCTTAGACTTTAATAAATCTTTTATTAATTGAGCAACCTCTAAAATAGATGTTCCCTCACCATAGGCAAGATTGAATACATTATTTTTTATTTGATTAAATTTTTGTATTGATAACAGTATTCCATTAACAGTATCATCAATATAGGTAAAATCTAATAACTTCTCTTTACCATAAACAGTCAAATCTTTACCTTCCTTGCAAAACTTAGTAAATAAAGGAATAACTCTATCACTATCATCATACATTCCATATACATTAGAAAATCTAAACATAACAAAATCTATTCCATAACATTGTTGATATGAATGTATTAAAGCTTCCCCTCCAATTTTAGTAGCAGTATATGGGCTTTCACAATTTTTAACATCTATATCATCCTCCCTTCGAATTATTCCACTGGAATTACCATAGACTTCCCTAGATGAAGAAAACATAACCTTTTTAATCTTATTCAATCTAGTAAATTCTAAGATGTTAAATATTGTTTCAAAATTATCTCTTGCTAATAAAGGATCAACAACAAGATTATAAACTCGTGCATTAGCAGCTAAGTGAATCACTAAATCAATATCTTTAGGAAGTTTATTCAAAACATCTTCTTTATTTCTTAAATCTAGATCAATAGTAATATTTTGAACCTTTTTACTCCATTTATTTTTCACATAATCAACACCTACAACTTCATAATCATTTTCAAGTAATTTTTCACATAAACGAGTACCAATTGTACCACTACTTCCAGTTACCATTATTTTTT
>JAIPJO010000044.1 GCA_021734135.1 Patescibacteria group bacterium | reverse complement strand
TTAAATATAAAGGGGCCCTAGATGGGCCTCTTTTTTTTTATTTTAAGCTTTAATTTAGGCTTATTATTTAAATAATTTACTAAACCTTAATCATTAAACACCCCTTGACAAAAAATTATTTATTGATTAAAATAGCTAAACTTAAATAATTAAAAAAATATGACTGAAAATATGAACGAAAAGAAAAAAAGACCACAAAAAAAGCTTATTATTGTAATAACTAGTATTATAATTATTGCTATATTTGGCTATGGTGCTTATGCTACTTTGCAAAAACAAAACAAAGAAAATATTGAAGACGGTAATCAAAAAACAAAAGTTTTTGAAGTTGAAACCACTACTATAAGTAATGCAAGTTCTAGTTCAGATAATTTATACATAGAAGCTACAGGTGCTGTAGAAGCAGAAACTAAAGTAGACGTAAGCGCTCTAACAAAAGGAACTATTCAATTATTATCATTTGATAGAGGGGATCAAGTAAATACTGGTCAAGTTTTAGCGTATTTAAAGAATACAAGCACGCGTACAGGCTACCAGAATGCACAAACCAATTATTACAATATGCTTAGTAATTTAGAGGCTGTGAAAAGAACTACTCAATCTAATGTTGAACAAGCTCAAGTTGGCGTAATACAAGCTCAAGAGGCAATAAAAAATGCTAAAACTTCTTTAGAGTCAAATCAAGAAAATTACGATAACGCTATTGCCTTACAAGAAAAGAATTTAAAAGATACTAAAAATAGCGCTGTTATTTCTTATAGTAATCACCTACAAACTATTAAGGATGCCTTAGAAGATATCAATTATATTATTGGTGCTGAACCTGGACCACGACTTAATGAAATTAAAACAACTCTTAGCGCTAAAAACTATTCAGCTTTAGTTAAAGTAAAAAATACCTATAAAAATACTAAAACTGATTATACAAACCTAAAAGACAAAGAAATCAACACTAAAAACATAGAAGAAAGACTGGAAGAAATAATTGCTTTACTTAAAAAAACTAAAACTCTCACTAACGAAACAATTATTGTTTTAGACAACACTGTTTCTAGTAGTAATTTTCCACAAAGCGCTTTAAATGCAGAGCAAGATAAATTTTCTGGATTATATAATACTATTATTAATTCTCTACAATCAGCAGAAAATACTTTTAATAATTTAAGTACTATTGAGTTAAGTCAAGAAAAAGAACGTATAGCTTTAAAAAATAGTATTCAAAGTGCACAAAATCAATTAAGTAATGCTGAAATATCATATAACAATGCTTTAGTTTCTTTAAATTCAGCTAAGGAATCAAAAAAGCAACAAATACTTTCAGCTCAGTCACAGGTTGACTCAGCTCTAGGTCAATTAAACCTGTCTCAAGAACAATTAGCTGATTTAACTATTAGCGCACCTATTTCTGGTCAAATTACTGCTAAAAATGTAGAAATAGGAGCTGAGTTAAATCCTGGTCAAGTAATTGCTAGTATTTCTCAAACAGATAAAGTTAAGGTTATTATCAACTTAGCTTCTGAAGATGTTTATCAAATAAACAAGGGGCAAGAAGTTATAATCAATCAAAATCTAAAAGCAGAAATTACTAATATAGCTCCTAACGCTGATCAGCAAACAAAAAAAGTAGAGGTAGAAATATTAGTAGATAATAAAGATAAAAAATTAATACCTGGAACTTTTGTAGATGTAAAGATTAAAAAAAACGAACAAAATTCAGTTAAAAATGGAGCTATTATGATTCCATTAAAAGCTTTAACTATAACTCAAACTGAAAACTATGTTTATTTAGTAAAGCTTAACGAAAACAATGATTTAATAGCCAAAAAACAACTTGTAAGTTTAGGTAATAGTGAAGCCAATTTGATAGAAATTAAATCAGGACTAAATATTGGTGATAAAATAATTATGGCTGGATCTAAATCTATAGAAAATAATTCATTAATTCAAATTAAATAACACCTTGATAATATGAACACTAACAATCAAGAATATATAGATAATAAAGAAAAGAAACTAGATCAAGCCTTGAAAAAAGAAAGAAAATCTTGGATTGGTTTTTTTATTACCAATTACAGATTCACTTATTTAATAATGTTATTAATTATTGTTTTTGGTTTTTTTGCTATTTTTACATTACCCAAAGAAGCACAACCAGAAGTTAAGGTTCCTTACGCTGTTGTTACAACAACCTTTCCAGGAGCAAGTCCTGCTGATACAGAAACCTTAATTACAAACAAAATAGAAAACGAAATTAAAAATTTAGAAGATTTAAATAATTATAATTCAACATCTGGTTTGGGATTCTCTTCAGTATTTATAGAATATAATGCTGAAGCAGATTTACAAGATAGTTTTCAAAAATTAAGAGAAGCTGTAGATAGAGCAAAACCAAGATTGCCTAATGATGCTAACAGTCCTGAAGTTACCGAAATAAGACTTAGTGATATGCCTATCGTTACCT
Organism: Patescibacteria group bacterium; assembly: GCA_021734135.1. Taxonomy (GTDB): domain Bacteria; phylum Patescibacteriota; class Patescibacteriia; order Patescibacteriales; family UBA12465; genus JAIPJO01. The sequence goes on along the minus strand of JAIPJO010000044.1, from coordinate 3,675 downwards.
ATTCTTTAGTTGGTGATTATAGTGATAAGGAATTAAAAAAATATGCCGACTTACTTCAAGAAGAATTAGAAACTGTTGTTGATGTTTCTAAAGTTGAAATTGTTGGTGGTTTAGAAAGAGAGTTTCAGATTATAGTAGATCAAACTAAATTAAGTACCTATAATTTGTCATTAAGCCAAATTGTAAGTTCAATTTCTAATACTAATTTTAACCTTCCAGCTGGCATTGTTGAAATAGATGAATACAGATATGGAGTAAGAATTAAAGGAAAGATAACTCAAGCTAGTGACTTAAATACTTTAGTTCTTGCTACTTATGAAAATTCTCCTGTATTTTTAGAAGATGTAGCTACTATTAAAGATACTTACAAAGAAAAATCTACTGAATCAAGAATTGCTTATCCAAATGAAAATCCTCAAAACACTATCTCATTACAAATATACAAAAAAGTGGGTGGAAATATTTTAAACATTGTAGATAATTCAGAAAGCACTATTACTTCCTTACAAGAAAACAAAACTTTACCTAGCACAATTAAAATTGAAAAGACTAATGATAATTCTAAATATATTAAAGAAGATTTAAATATATTAGGAACTAGTGCTATTCAAACCTTTGTGCTTATTGCTTTAATACTTCTAGCTATACTTAGTTTACGTGGAGCTGTTATTACAGCCTTGGCTGTACCTATAGCTTTTTTAATGTCCTTTATTTTCTTAATGCTTCAAGATATGACAATAAATAGCATGGTGCTTTTTTCATTAGTTCTATCTTTAGGATTAATGGTAGATAATGCCATTGTAGTAATTGAAGGTATTAATGAATATGTAAGTGAACATAAACGTAATATTTATGAAGCTGCTTTACTTTCTGTTTGGAATTTTAAATCTGCCATAACTTCAGGAACCTTAACCACTGTATCTGCCTTTTTTCCTATGTTACTTGTTTCCGGTATCATGGGAGAATATATCAGCATTATTCCTAAAACATTAATTGTAACTTTACTTTCTAGTTTGTTTGTAGCCTTAATAATTATTCCTACTTTAGTAACAAGATTTTTAAAAATTAAAACTAATGGTAATAGTGGTGGCAGAAATAAAAAAAGACATCAATTTATTAATAAACAGATGTCTAAATTAGCTATAATATATAAAAAACAGCTAAATAATATACTACCCTATAAAAAGAAGAGGAGAAAGATTATTATTGGCGCTTGGATTTTATTTATAGCAACTATTGCTATACCAGTTTCTGGACTAATGCGTATAGAAATGTTTCCTAAAATTGATTTTGAATATTTTTATGTAAACATTGAATTACCGGTAGGCTCTAGCTTAGAAAAAACTAAAAACGTAAGCACTAAAATTGAAGAAAAAGTAGCTAAAATACCTGAATTAAAAAACTATGTTACTACCATTGGAACTGAGATGAGTACTGATATGATGTCTTCATCTGATTCAAGAAATAAAGCTACTATCACGGTAAATATTATCGAAAAAGATAAAAGAGAAAGAACAAGTTTTGCTATTGCAGAAGATCTAAGAGAAAAAATAAAAAATACTCAAGGAGCTGAAGTTAAAGTTAATGAAATGGCAGCTGGACCACCAAGTGGTGCGCCAATAGAGGTAAGAATATTTTCAAATAACAGCAAGACCTTATCTACCTATAGTGAAAAAATAGTAAAATATTTTCAAAGTGTAGATAATGCTATTAATGTAGAAACTAGTTTAAGTAATGCCACTGGAGAATTTGTATTTAGTATAGATAGACAAAAGGCTAATTATTATTCACTTAACACAGCAACTATTGCCAGCACTGTTAGAAATGCTTTATCAGGCACCACAGCTTCAACTGTCAACTTAAATAATGAAGATATAGACATAGTTGTTAAATATGCCCAAGAAGATTTTACCAATATTGATAATATAAAAAATTTATTAATTATTAATCAAAGAGGTGAAGAAATTCCTTTAAAACAAGTTGCTAATTTAAACTTAGAACCATCACTTTTAGCAATTGAACATAATAATGGTAAACAAATCGCTACTGTTACTGCAGAACTTAAAAAAGGAGCTAATTTACAAGAAATAACTAAGAACTTTGAGCAAGAATCACAAGGATATAATTTACCTGATAATAGTTCAATAGAAATTGGTGGTGAAACTGAAGATATAGAAAAATCATATATGGAATTGTTCTATTCTATGATATTAGCAATTTTCTTAATTGGCGCTATACTTATACTTCAATTCAATTCTTTTAAACAACCCTTAATAATATTATTTGCTTTACCTCTAGCAATTATAGGTGTAATTCTAGGACTTTTTGCTATTGGGCAGCCATTTTCAATTGCTGTATTTATTGGTATAGTTTCATTAGCTGGTATTGTGGTAAATGACGCTATTGTTTTAATTGATAGAATCAACAAAAATATTAAAGATGGACTCGAATTTACTGAAGCCGTCATTGAAGGTGGAGTAGCTCGTATGCATCCTATATTTATCACTTCTATTACTACCATTTTTGGTATTGCGCCTCTTATATATGCCAATGAAATGTGGAGAGGGCTTAGTTTGGCAATTATATTTGGTTTAATATTTTCAACTGTTTTAAATTTAGTAATTGTTCCAATATTGTACACTTCATTATGTAAAAAGGATTGTATAAAAAAACAGCTACAATAAATAATATAAATCTTAATAAAATACGATATGGGATTATCTTTAGCTATAGTTGGTTTACCTAATGTTGGTAAATCTAGTCTCTTTAATTTGTTAACAAAAACTAAAGCAGAAGCGTCTAACTACCCTTTTTGCACTATTGATCCCAATGTGGGGATTGTAGAGGTGCCTGACGAAAGATTAACTGCTTTAACTGAAATGTCAAAATCACAAAAAACTATTCCCACTGCCATTGAATTTGTTGATGTAGCAGGCTTAGTTAAAGGTGCTCATAAAGGTGAAGGACTGGGTAATCAATTCCTTGCTAATATCAGAGAATGTGATGCAGTCTGTGAAGTAATTAGAGATTTTCAAGATGAAAACATTATTCATGTTACCGGAAAAGTAGATCCCAAAGAAGATAAAGAAACAATTAATCTTGAATTAATATTTGCTGATTTAAGTACTGTTAACAAAAGAATGGAAAAGGCTCAAAAAGAAACTAAAGCTGGGGACAAAGAAAAAATTGCCTTTTATGAACTCCTTAAAAAATTAAAAACTAACTTAGAAGACGGTATAGCAATTAGAGATCTTGAATTAAATGAAAAAGAAATAGAAATGATAAAACAATTAAATCTTTTAACAATAAAACCAATACTTTATATTATTAATACAGATAATCCAGAAAAATACAAAGATAACGATGAAAAAAATACTCTAGCTATTAATGTAAAAATTGAGCAAGAAATTGTTGATTTGCCACCTCAAGAACAAGAAGAATTTCTTAAAGAATTAAATATGGGTAGTAGTGGACTTACTAAATTAATTAAAGCTTCCTACAATCTTCTTGATTTAGAAACCTTTTTAACTACAGGGCCTGAAGAAAGCAGAGCTTGGACAATAAAAAAAGGAGCTACTGCTCCTGAGGCTGCTTCAGCTATTCATACTGATTTTCAAAAACATTTTATTAGAGTAGAAATAATTAATTGGAAGGACCTCATAAATGCTGGCTCTG
>JAIPJO010000043.1 GCA_021734135.1 Patescibacteria group bacterium | reverse complement strand
GAAACTGAAATTCTACATTTATTTTCAAATGTAGAAGATTATGTATATGACTATGAGGTTTTCTTAGGTGATTTACAAGAACATGGTATTAGAATTATTGAGGATGCTGGTAATATTTTAGGAGTTGAAGAAAATGAAAGAAAAGCTTCAGGTCAAGAAAAAGATGGACTTTTAATTGGCTCAGTTGATATGTCTAAGTTATCTGAAGATTCTATACAAATGTATTTAAAAGAGATTGGTAAAGTGCCACTTCTAAAAGGTGATGAAGAGGTAGAGCTTGCTAAGCGTAAAGAAAGAGGTGATAGGGAAGCAGAGAGAAAAATAATTGAAGCTAATTTAAGATTAGTTGTCTCTATTGCTAAAAAGTTTGCTGGTGCTAAAGGACTTAGCCTTTTAGACCTTATTCAAGAAGGTAATATTGGCTTATTTAGAGCAGTAGAGAAGTTTGAATATAGAAAAGGGTATAAGTTTTCTACATATGCTACTTGGTGGATTAGACAGGCAATTACTAGAGCCTTAGCTGACCAATCTAGAACTATTCGTATTCCTGTACATATGGTAGAAACTATTAACAAGTTTCAACAAGTACAAAGAATACTTATTCAAGAACTAGGTAGAGAGCCTTTGCCTGAGGAAATATCAGCAGAAATGAATGAAGATTTAGATAAGGTTAGATATATTATTAAGATATCTCAAGATACTATTTCACTGGAGACTACTATTGGAGATGATGAGGTAGACTCAACTCTAGAAGACTTTATTGAAGACATTAAAAATGTTACCCCAGATAGAGCTGCGGCCCTACAACTGCTTAGAGATTATGTTAAAGCAATAATTATTAATCTTTCTCCAAGAGAGCAGAAAATATTAGAAATGCGTTTTGGTTTAATTGATGGTGTAGCTCATACTTTAGAAGAAGTGGGGCAAGAATTTGATGTAACCAGGGAACGTATTAGACAAATTGAAGCTAAGAGTTTAGAGAAAATTAGAAAATTAAAAGGTTTAGATAAATTAAGAGATTACTAATATGACAAAATCAATATTTAAAACCACGATTATCACTTTAATACTTATAGCACTTCCTCTTAGTGTTTCAGCTTGGTCTTTTAAGGATTTATTCCCAGAAAAAAGTAATGCTCAAGGAAATGATAAAGCTGAACTTAGTAATTTAGAGAAAAAGGATGTAGTAGAGAAATATAAAAATTGGGAGAACGCTTGTGAGGATAATGATATTAATAATCTTGTGAAGAATAAAGAGAATTTAAGATTTTCTGAGGAGGAGGCTAATATTATTGCTAAAAATATGTTAAATGATTGTGGTGACCCTATGCTTAGTAGTCCTGAAATAGAATTTAGACCAGGCTTTATTAGTCTAGAAGGTTATCTACTTAAACCTTTAACAGGTGAAATATCAGTAGAGGTTATTGTTTATCCTGAAGCTGATAAACTTAACTTTGATATTTTGAAATCTACTTACAGAGGCTTTTACTTTCCGCCTTTTTTAGCTAACAGAATACTAAGAAAACCTTTAGATGAACTCTTTAAAACTTTATATTCACATGATGATTATTATACTATTGAACCAGTGGTAAAAGAAGATGAACTAATTATAAAATATCATTAGTTTGTATATAAAAGATTGTTGACATTAATAATATATTACATTAATATATAATTAATTGCTTTAAAAGAGCAATTTTATAATTGAATATTCCCGGGTGGCGCAGCGGTAGCGCAGTTGGCTGTGAACACAAAAGATATAAGAAAAAAACGCAGCTTCCTCAAGTAATTGAGGAATGAAAAACAAGGTGAATTGCCTGGAAGCCTAAGTCTAATAGACATGGTAATCAGCAGCCAAGCCTTAATTTATTAAGGAAGGTTCAGAGACTATCCCGAAAGGGAGTTGGGATATATGTATATATAATTCGAAGCGCCTTGCATCCATATTAATGGATGATGATATAGTCCACCCCACTTGGAAACTAGTGGATAAGTGTAACCAATTGGTCGTCGGTTCGAATCCGACCCCGGGAGCAAATCATGAAAATAGTCTAAAATTAGACTATTTTTTTGTATATTTTTATAAAAATTAGTTTTTCTTTTCATTATGAACAAGCTAATATATAATATATGTCTTTACTGCAAAATCTAAAAAATGGAAAAATAACAGAAATAAAAAGCTTGTATGTTTTTATAGATTCCTCGAATCTTTGGGCCGCGCAAAAATCTGAACAAAAATTATTGGATTATGAGAAGATATTAAATTATATCAAAGATAACTTTAAACCGAGTAGACTTAAAGTTTTTTATTACGCAGCTTATCCTGCAGAAGGAACCAGAGGATATAGTATTAAAAATAAACATAAGTTTTTCACCTTTCTTAAGAAAGGTTTGGGGTTTGAAGTAAGAAAAAAGGAATTAAAGAGAATAAAAATAGTTAATGAAGATTTAGGTGAGAGTATAAAAGAAAAAGGTGATATGGATGTAGAGATAACTGTTGACGCTATGTATCATATTGATAAATATGATGCAGTTATATTTTTTAGTGGTGATTCAGATTTTCTGCCCCTAGTTAACCATCTTAAAAATAATAATAAAATAGTTTATATTTTATCATCTAGAAATAATATTTCAGAAGAGTTGAGAACCGCTGGCCATGGCTATTGTGATGTTTTAGATATAGATGATTTTTGGGGTAACGATTTAAAAAATAGAGAAGATAAAAAAATCACCCTCCGCAAGGAGGATGACTCTAGGATGTAATACCCTAACAGTTCTATGGCTAGAACTGAAAGATGATTATATTATAACATAAAATTATAAAAATGCAATAGAATAATATGAGTGTAAAAATAATATATTTTTGAAGACAATGCTTTAGGAAAAGCCACTGAATGGGCTCCGGGAGAGTTATCTGACTTAGGCATAAGTCAAGCTAAAGATTTAAAAAATCAAGTCAAAGACAGTAGCTTTGAGATAATGTTTTGTTCAGATTTAAAAAGAGCTGTTTATTCTGCTAATTTAGGATTTAATGACAGTCATAAAATAATAGAGGATACAAGGCTTAGAGAGTGTAATTATGGAGAATTAAATCAAAAAGATACAAGTTTAGTTAACTATATAGATCATATTGATACTCCCCTTCCTGCTGGTGAAAGTTTGAAAGATGTAGAAAAGAGAATGAAAGATTTCTTAAATTACATAGAGAGAGAATATAATGATAAGTTTGTGGCTATTTTAGCTCACAAAGCGCCTCAATTAGCACTTGAGGTAATTATAAATAATAAAAGCTGGGAGCAAGCTATAAATGAAGATTGGAGAAAAAAGAAAGCTTGGCAACCTGAATGGATATATATACTTAAATAATAATTATAAGATTATGATAAAAGCAATTTTGTTTGATTATGATGGGGTCATAGTAGATTCATTTGAAAATGTATTTAAAGTATATAAAAATATTTGTAGTCTTTTTAAGGTTGCATGTCCTTCTGATATTGAAGAATTTAGAAAAGTCTATGGTTATAATTACTTTGAATGTTTAACAAATTTAGGTATTGATGAAAGCAATTTTAATCAAATAAACGATATTTATAAAACAGAAATATCTAAAATGGAAAACAAGTTATTTCCTGGTATGAAAGAAGTTATTCATAATTTAAGTAAAGATTATGATTTGTATTTAGTTTCAGCCTCTTTTAAGCAAGAGATTATACCAAAACTTAAAGATAATAATATATTTAAAGATTTTAAAGAGATTTATAGTGGAGGTGAAAATAAAGTAAGAAAGAATGTGACAGTATCTAATATATTAGATAAATATAATTATAATGTAGATGACTTATTTTTATTGGAGATAGAAACATTGATTATGACAGTGCTAAGAAGGTAGGCTTTAAAGATGCTAACATTATATTAACTAGTTATGGTTGGGGGTTTGATAAGGATAAAGTGGGTGATGTTAAAATAGCTAATAATCCAAATGATATCTTAGATTATATAAAACATTTATCTTAATACAAAAGGTAGTGTTTATTATATATAATTTTTTAATCTTTTTAAGCTTATACTAATAACAGCAAAAATATTAAAAAGTTCTGAAAGCAGGTAATCTGGGGAGTAAAGTCTTGACAAAAATAACATTATCGTAGTAATATTATTTATTAAATTAACAATTTGTTTCATTTAAAAAAAGGAGGTAATAAAAATGAAAAAATATTTTCAGAAACCAAGACTTATTTTTTCTCTTGAGAAAGATGATAAAATAAATCCGACGGGCATGCAATTAAGAGTATGGAAGCTTGATCGCGGAGCTACTTTGCTTGTTCGTCTGTTTAGACATAACTCTAACGCAAAGAAAAAGTTATGGGACGGGAAACGGACAAATGGTGAAGTTTCTGACCTTATTCTAGATTTTTTGGAAAATCAAGAATGTATAACTAATAAAGAGTCATGGGATTATTCCGTGGATACTTGCAACACTTTAACAGATCAAGATGAGTACGAGGAAAAAGAAAAATGTATTTACTTTGCTTGGCTTGTGAAAAAAAGTAAACTTGATTTTTAAAAAAGTTGAGTATAGTAAAAAGTACTGTTAACATAAACCCTGAAGCTAAAAAAGTTTCAGGGTTTTTAATTTACTCAAACTAATCTTAACAAAAGGGAATATAATAAAAAGTTTATAAAACAAATAATTTGGTGAGCAAATAATAAAAATAGTCTAATTTCAGGCTATTTTTTTGTGAATAAGGTTAATTGTATCATTTTTCTAAAAAATATTTGCTTAATTGTATCATTTTTGATACAATTAGGACATAAATAAATTTATAAATGATATAATTATGAATATAAGTAATTTAAATAATAGGCAAATTAGAATTATAGAGTTTGCTGAGAAAAATAAAACGTTTCAAACTAAGGATCTCCTTCCTTCAATAAAAGAAGAGTTTGATGTGGAAAGATTGACTATTGTTAGAGATTTGTCGCTACTAACAAAAAAATTAATATTAGATAAAAAAGGAAAAGGACGTAGTATTTTTTATCAGATTTCAAATAAATATCTTTTAATGAAAGATTATGATGTAGATAAATATTTTAGTATACCACTTCATAATAGAGATATAAAACCTTATTTTAATAATGAAGTAATTGACTTATTGGAAAGTGATATTTTTTCAGATAAGGAGGTAGAGAGGCTAGAAAACGCTAAAACTAAATATAATAAAGTTGTAAAATCATTAAGAAAAGAAAGTCCTACTATATTTAAAAAAGAATGGGAGCGTTTAATTATAGAATTATCATGGAAATCTTCAGAAATAGAAGGTAATACATATACTTTATTAGAGACAGAATTTTTAATTAAAGATTTTACTCTAGCTAAGGGGAAGGATAAGGCTGAGGCTCAAATGATTTTAAATCATAAAAAAGCTCTAGATTTAATTTTATTAAAACCCAATTATTTTAATGAGATTACTGTTGATAAAATAAAAGAAATTCATTCACTTTTGACTCAGGATATTGATATAAAGAAAGATTTTCGTAATCATTCAGTAGGGATTACTGGAACATTATATCGCCCAATGTCAAAAAGGAATGAAATTGAGAAAGTTGTTAATGAATTAGTAGAAAAAACAAAAAAAATTGATAATCACTTTTTAAAAGCCTTTATATTTTTAATAATGATTGCTTATATTCAGCCATTTGAAGATGGTAATAAAAGAACTTCTCGTATAGTTGCTAATGCTATTTTATATGCCAATAATAGTCCAATGCTTTCTTATAGAGATGTTGATGCTAAAGAATATAAGAAAGCAATTCTTTTATTTTATGAGCAAAACAATATTAGTTATATAAAGAAAATATTTATTGAACAATTTGAATTTTCTGCTAATAATTATTTTAATTAAACCTTTTATATGAATCCTTTATATAATTTAGAGAAAATAAAATTTTCAATAGATCAGAAAATCTTTAATAGGGTAGTAGATTAGCGATTTAAAAAATAGAGAAGATAAAAAAATCACCCTCCGCAAGGAGGATGACTCTCAGATGTAATACCTTAACAGTTCTATGGCTAGAACTGAAAGATATCTGTATTATAACATAAAATTATAAAAATGGAATATGAATAATATTTATCAAGATTCACTTGATTTGCATAAGAAGAATCAAGGGAAGTTAGAGATTAAATCAAAAGTAGAATTAAA
>JAIPJO010000042.1 GCA_021734135.1 Patescibacteria group bacterium | reverse complement strand
TTCATGGCTAGAATCTAAAACAATAGTGTGAATTCTTTTGTTTATTATAATATCTTTTAAGTTCAGTTCACTAAGTGTTTCTTCTAAAACTTAAGCTGCGTGAAAACCAAGGTGTTGTTTATTTTGAATATAGTTTACTAAGCTTTGTACTTTATCTCTTTTGGCTATTAAAAGTAGGTTGTTTTTAGGTAGATAATTTTGTAATAGTATATTAAAAAACTTACGCCATAATATAAATAAAGCTATACTTAGAATAATAAAGAGTGCTAGGTTAGTTTTAGGAGTAATTTGTGTAGCAGGATTTAAATAGAAAAAAGCTACTGACAGCAGTGCTGAAGATAAAATTGCATTTAGTGCTAATTGATTAAATTTTAATTTATCAGCAGCTAAAATTAAGTTATATAGGTTATATATATAAAATACCAATATCCAAATTAAAAAGATAATAATAAAACTGGGCCAGTGTTTAAACCATAGAGCTGTGAAGTTATCACTACCGTATCTAATAATCAAAGTTAGCATTAAAGAGGCGTGCAATACTACTAAATCACCTAAAAGTACAGCTATTTTTTTTAATTTTCCTTTCATATTATCTTATTTATCTCTTTTTAATATATTAATTAATATAATAATTATATTAATAATATAGCACTAATATTTGTGTAATTCAATTTATAGGGCTTGTTTTAAGTTAATATTTCGTTTGTTTTTTTCTTTTGCTGTGATATACTTTAAATAGAATAAATAAGGATATTAAGCTAATGACAGTAGAAAAAAAACAATATAATTGGCCTCAACTTGGTAATGAAACAGTGATTAAGTTTTTAGAAAGTGCTTTGTTTAATAATATGATTTCTTCTACTTATATTTTTAGTGGTCTACAAGACTTAGGGAAGTTTCAAGTGGCTAAAGCCTTTGCTTCTAATTTAATTTTTAGCTCTAAAGATGGTGAAGAAGACAGAGATGTGGTAGCAAAAAATAGTGGTGATTTGCAGATTCTAGAATTAGAGGAAGATAAGAAAAATATTAGTATTAAGCAAGTTAGGGAATTAATTAAAAATTTAAATTTAAGTTCATTTTTAAATTCATATAAAGTGGCAATTATTAAAGATGCTCATAAATTAAGTATAGAGGCAGCCAATGCTTTACTTAAAACTTTAGAAGAACCAGAAAATAAGGTAGTTATCATCCTTTTAGCAGAGAAGATAGATAATTTACCAGAGACTATTGTTTCGCGTTCACAGATTCTTAAGTTTCAACCAGTTAAAAGAGAATTAATATATGATTATCTATTAAAATATCATCAGGCCGACAGAGAAGAAGCTAAAAAAATCTCTAGTATGTCCATGGGCAAACCTGCTTTAGCTGTGAAGTATTTAAAGGATAAAGATTATTATGATAAACATTTAGAACAAGCTAGATTATTTGTTAACTTTACTTTACACGATGAAAATTACAGATTAAAAGAATTGCAAACTAAATATTCTAAGAATTTATATGGAGCTAGTGGTAGAAATTTAGCATATGAGCTTTTAGATGTTTGGGAGGCTGTAGCTAGGGATTTACTTTTAATAGAAAATGATCAATTTGATTCAATATCTTATCTTGATTTAGTAGATAATTTAAGTAGCGCTAAGCTTAGCAGTTTGGACATAATTAAAGCTATACACAGGGCTAGAAAATATTTAGCTTCCAATCTTAATCCTAAAGCAGTATTAGAGGAATGCGTGATAAGTTTTTAAGCTTGAAAATAAAGATTAAAAAGAGTATAATTTAAATTCAAATAATATAAAAATATGAAAAAAAGATTAATTATTACATCAATATTACTACTAGCTTTATTTTTAGGTGGTTGCAGTGTTAATATTAAGAGTAAAAGTGGCGGTGGTAATGATGGAGGTGTTTATATTAGTCCCAATAAAGGAGATGTTTGGAAACAAATGGCAATAGTGCCAAGCGTTGATGGTAGGGTTAAAGATATTGCTTTTGTTAATGTTAATTCTTTAGAAATGGATCCAAATGATAGTTCAGCTGTATATTTAGCTAGTGATGAATTTGGTTTATATTATACATATAATGTTACCAAGGGTTGGAATAAAGTGGATGAGTTAGGGTCAAATACTATTGTAGATGTAGAAGTGGATGCTAAAGAAAAGTGTAAAGTTTATGCAGCTTTAGAAAATAAAGTTATGAGAACCAGTGATTGTAGTAGAACTTGGGAGCAAATTTATTTAGCACCGAATCAAGAGTTTAGAATTACTGATGTAGCTGTAGATCATTTTAATACTTCCTATATTTATGTTGCTACTTCAGCAGGTGATTTAATTAAAAGTATTGATGGTGGTCAAAGCTGGCGCACTATTCAAAGATTTAACAATTCAATAGCTGAAATTATAATTGACCCTGAAGATAGTAGAAATGTATATGTAGCTACAAGTAGAAATGAATTATATCGTTTTAACTCTAATAGTAATCTTAGTTATGATGAATTAAATCAATTTAGAAACAGACTTGATGGAACCAACTGGAGAAACATTAGAGAAGAATTATCTAATTATGAAATTGGTGATAAATTTGTTTCTTTAGAGTTTTCTAAAAATGGTCAAAACATTATTTGGGCTAGTAATAAAGGTTTAGTTAGATCACCTGATGGGGGTTTAAGTTGGTTGCCAATAGAGCTTTTAACACTACCTAAAGAAACAAATATCAAAGCTATGGCTATAAACCCTAACAATGCTGAGGAAATATATTATGGTACTGATTCAGTATTTGTGAAATCTATAGATGGTGGATCTACTTGGTCAGTAAGTGATTTACCTAGTGCTAGGGTAGCCTCTGATATTGTTATTGATCATGAAAATACAAAACTTTTGTATTTAGCAGTTAAAAGAGCAAAATAATATTAATTAATAATATAAATAATAAAAGAAAAAATATGAATCAATATTTAAACACTAAAAAACCTGAATTTGAAAAAGCAATAGAGTTTTTTCAAAAAGAAATAAGTACTATTAGAACTGGTAGAGCTAATCCAGCTATTTTAGATAGAGTACAAATTGAAGCCTATGGTGTTAGAAATCCCATGAATGCAGTAGCTAGTGTAGGTGTTAGTGATTCTAGAACGATTACGGTAACTCCTTGGGATAAGAATTTACTTAAAGATGTTGAAAAAGCCATAACAGAAGCTGATCTTGGCTTAGGAATTAAAAATGATGGTCAAAAACTACATTTAACTGTACCTCAGATGACAGAAGAAAATAGAAAAGATTATGTTAAGCGTTTAAATGAAAAACAAGAAGAAGCTCGTATAAGAGTTAGGCAAGTAAGAGATGATATTAAAGAAGATATTGAAAGTGCTTTTGCAAATAAAGATATCAGTGAAGATGATAAATACCGTTATTTAGAAGAGCTTGAAGAAGCAGTATCTAATTACAATAATAAGCTTAAAGAGTTAAGAGATAAGAAAGAAGAAGATATTATGACAGTTTAATTTATTTATTTATTATTAATCTATGACATTTACTATAATTATATTTTTACTAGTTTTAGGTGTGCTAGTTTTTGTACATGAATTGGGACACTTTGTAGTAGCTAGAAAAAATGGTGTTAAAGCAGAAGAATTTGGTTTTGGTTTTCCTCCTAGAGTTTGGGGGATATATAAAAATAAGGAAGATAAATGGAAACAAGTTAGAGGTACAAAAGAAGTAAAAGATGCTAAAAGTACAATCTATTCTTTTAACTGGATACCATTAGGTGGATTTGTGAAAATTAAAGGAGAAGGTGGGCAAAATAAAGAAGATAAAGATAGTTTTGCTCATAAAGCAGTTTGGAGAAGAGCCCTTATTTTAGTGGCTGGAGTAGTAATGAATATTGTCTTAGCTGGGGTTTTAATCTCTATTGGTTATATGATTGGTTTTCCTGATAGTACTGCTAATTTACCAAAGTCAGCTCAAGTATCTAATCAACAAGTACAAATTATTCAGGTTATGCCTGATAGTGCAGCTGAGTCAGCTGAGATCAAGCCAGGTGATGTGGTAGTCTCAGTTGATGGTGAAAATATTGATTCAGAGACAGAACTACAAGAACTTATTAGAGCCAGAGCTAATGAAGAAGTAGATTTAGTTTTAAAAAGGCAAGATGAAACTATGAATTTAAGTATTAGCCCTGATGTGAAAGATAATGGACAGGGTAGTTTAGGGGTAGCGATAGTAAGTAGTGGTATAGTTAAATATCCTTTTTTCCAGTCTATTTGGCAGGGATTTAAAGTAGCTGTATTACTACTTGGAGCTATATTTGTAGCTTTCTTTGAACTTATTAAAAGTTTATTTGTAGGAGCGCCTATTTCAGCTGAAATTGCTGGTCCAGTTGGTATTGCTGAAATGACAGGTAGTTATGCACGCATGGGCTTTTCACACCTATTACAATTTACAGCTCTTTTATCTTTAAATTTAGCTGTGATTAACATATTACCTTTCCCAGCACTTGATGGTGGTAGGATATTATTTCTAGTTATTGAAAAAATTAAAGGTTCTCCAGTTAAACAAGAAGTAGAAAACGTTATTCATAATCTTGGCTTTATTCTTTTAATGCTTTTAGTACTTTTGGTTACTTTTAAAGATGTAAGTCGTTTATTTAATTAATTAACATATAAATATATGAATATTAATATTAAAGCTACAAAAATAACTTTAACTGATGAAATTAAAGATTACATTCAAAAGAAAATGGACATGTTAGAAAAATACTTGGGAGATGTACCTGTAATTCATTGCGATTTTGAGGTAGAGTTAACTGTTGGAGATCAAAATTCAGGTAAGATATATAGAGCAGAAGCTAATTTAGACGTTCCAGGAGAGCTTCTTAGGGTAGACAAAACTGAGGAAGACTTGTATAAAGCTATAGACAAGGTAAAAGATCATTTAGATATGATTATTAAAAAATATAAAGGAAAGAAGTTAAGTCAAAAAAGACGAGCTTAAAATAAATAAATATGAATTTACTTAAAAAAATATTAGTTGGAGATTTAAACGCCAAAGCTATTAAAGCTATGAATCCTACTGTAGAAAAAATAAATGCTTTGGAAGAAGAAATAAGTAAATTAGATAGGGAACAACTTAAAACTAAAACTCAAGATTTAAAAGAAGAGTTAAAACAGGGAAAAACTTTAGATGATATTTTACCTGAGGCTTTTGCTGTGGTCAGGGAGGTATCTAAAAGAGTTTTAGGATTGAGACATTATGATGTGCAACTTATTGGTGGTATTACTTTACATCAAGGTAAAATTGCTGAAATGAAAACTGGTGAAGGTAAAACTTTAGTAGCTACCTTACCACTTTTTTTAAATGCTTTAAGTGAAAAAGGGGCACACCTTATTACTGTTAATGACTATTTATCTAGAGTTGGTGCTGGTTGGATGGGTCCTGTATATAATTATTTAGGTTTAGATGTAGCAGTAATTGTGGGTGATGGAGCCTTTATGTACGATAGTGAATATGTTGATGATAGCGCTTATGATGAAAGATTAAAACATTTTAGACCAATTAGTAGAAAAGAAGCTTATCATGCTGATATCACCTATGGTACTAATAATGAATTTGGTTTTGATTATCTACGTGATAATATGACTGGTTCACTGAGTGATATAGTTCAACGTGATTTAAATTATTGTATTGTTGATGAAATTGACTCTATTTTAATAGATGAAGCTAGAACCCCT
The DNA here is from genome assembly GCA_021734135.1 of Patescibacteria group bacterium. Lineage (GTDB taxonomy): Bacteria > Patescibacteriota > Patescibacteriia > Patescibacteriales > UBA12465 > JAIPJO01. The sequence goes on along the minus strand of JAIPJO010000042.1, from coordinate 622 downwards.
TTAATTATTAGTGCGCCTGCAGAGCAGTCTACTGAACGTTATTTTAAGTTTGCTGATTTAGTGAGAAGATTAGATGAGAATGAGGATTATAATATAGATGAAAAAATGAAAACAGCTACTTTAAGTGAAAGTGGAATTTCTAAAATGGAAAAATGGTTAGGTATGGAAAATATTTATGTGTCAGGTGGTGTTAAAGAAGTGCATCATATTGAGCAAGCCTTAAAAGCACATGTGCTTTTTAAAAATGATAAAGATTATGTAGTTAAAGATGGTGAAGTTATTATTGTTGATGAATTTACCGGTCGTTTAATGCCCGGTAGACGCTATAGTGAAGGTTTGCACCAAGCTATTGAAGCTAAAGAAGGATTAGAGGTGAAAAGAGAATCACAGACTTTAGCAACTGTAACTTTTCAAAACTATTTTAGAATGTATGAGAAATTATCAGGTATGACTGGTACTGCAGAAACTGAACAAGAAGAATTCTTTAAGATATATGGACTTGAGGTAATTGTAATTCCAACTCATAAACCAGTGATCAGGAAAGACTATAATGACCTTATTTTTAGAACTGAGATGGGGAAATATAAAGCAGTGATTAAAGAAGTGAAAGAAAGACATGAAA
>JAIPJO010000003.1 GCA_021734135.1 Patescibacteria group bacterium | reverse complement strand
TATTATTGTTGATGAATTTACCGGTCGTTTAATGCCCGGTAGACGTTATAGTGAAGGTTTGCACCAAGCTATTGAAGCTAAAGAAGGATTAGAGGTGAAAAGGGAATCACAGACTTTAGCAACTGTAACTTTTCAAAATTATTTTAGAATGTATGAGAAATTATCAGGTATGACTGGTACTGCAGAAACTGAACAGGAAGAGTTCTTTAAGATATATGGACTTGAGGTAATTGTAATTCCAACCCATAAGCCAGTGATCAGGAAAGACTATAATGACCTTATTTTTAGAACTGAGATGGGGAAATATAAAGCGGTGATTAAAGAAGTGAAAGAAAGACATGAAAAAGGTCAGCCCATACTTATTGGTACTATTTCTATTGAAAAAAATGAGTTTTTAGTAGCATTAATGGAGAAAGAAGGATTACAGCCAGCTCTATTAAACGCTAAAAACCATGCTAAAGAAGCGCAAATAATATCTCAAGCTGGACGTCCAGGAGCTATTACTATTGCCACTAATATGGCTGGTCGTGGTGTAGATATTGTTTTAGGTGGTAATCCACCTAATAAAGAAGAGCAAGAGAGAGTAAAAGATTTAGGAGGTGTGCATGTAATTGGTACAGAAAGACATGAGTCTAGACGTATTGATAATCAACTTAGAGGACGTTCAGGTAGACAGGGTGATCCAGGTTCTAGCCAGTTTTATGTATCAGCAGAGGATGATTTGATGCGTATTTTTGGAGGTGAAAGAATGAAGTCTTTAATGTCTAGAATGAAATTACCAGAAGATCAACCTATACAAAATTCTATGATTTCTAATTCTTTAGAATCAGCGCAGAAAAAAGTAGAAGGAAATAATTTTGATATGAGAAAGCACTTAGTGGAGTATGATGATGTTATTAACAAACATAGAGAAACAATTTACAAACGAAGAAAAGAGATTCTATATATCTATGAGAAAGCAGAAGATAAAGATAAATTATCTGAGAGAATTTTAAACATGGTTAATGATGAAATTGCTATGTTAGTTGATTTTCATACCAGCGCAGAACTACAAAAAGATTGGAATATTAAAGAGATTGCTGAAACTATTGTTACTATGTATAAAGTGGATGGTAATTTAGAAGAAAAACTACAGGCAATGTTAAAAGACAAGTCTAAAGATGAGGCTAGAAAGGAAATTAAGAAATATTTACAGACTAAAGCTGAAAAGGTGTATCAAGAAATGAAAGATTCTTTTAAAGAATTAAACTTAAATTTTGCTGAGGTAGAGAAAGGTATCCTTATTCGCTCTATTGATAATCTTTGGATTGAACATTTAGAAACTATTGCTTATCTAAGACAGGGAATTGGTCTTAGAGGGTATGGCCAAAGAGATCCTTTAGTTGAATACAAAAAAGAAGCTTTTAGGTTATTTAATGAACTACAAGATTTAATTAGAAAACAAGTAGTATATTCAATATACAAAACAGTTTCTGCTATTGAAGGCAATGCTTTAAATATGTTTAAATCTCCATCACTGGCTGATAGGGCTAAAAACTTTCAAGCCCCTGCTAAAGTTATGAGCGAGAAAAGTGCTAATAATACTAGTCAGGTAAATATGGCAAAATCTAAGCCTAAAACTGAAGGTGGTAAAACGGTAGGTAGAAATGATCCCTGTCCTTGTGGCAGTGGTAAGAAATATAAGAAGTGCTGTGGTAGATAGTTTTTAGTAGATAATATGAATATAAATATTGCTTCAAAAAATCCAGTTAAAATAGAAGCTCTAAAAGAGATGCTTTTAGATTACAAACACCTGCAAAACGCTAGAGTAGAAAGTATAGATGTATCTTCAGGTGTTAGTGATCAACCCAAGTCTTTAGAGGAGACAATCACTGGAGCTAAAAACAGAGCTAGAAAAGCATATAGTGAATGTGACTATAGTTTTGGTATTGAATCAGGACTAATAACAGTGCCCTATACTAAGTCAGGTTATATGGATGTTTGTGCTTGTGCTATCTTTGATGGTAGTGAGTATCACTTAGGCTTATCTTCAGCCTGGGAGGCTCCTGAGAGAGTTTCTAAGTTAATGCTAGAAGATGGGCTAGATATGAATGAAGCTGCCTATAAGGCTGGCTATACTGACAATATGAAAGTTGGTTCAGCTCAAGGATTAGTGGGTATTATGACTAAAGGCAGGTTAACCAGAAAAGAATATACTAAAGAAGCTATTAGAACTTCTTTAATTCATATTGACAATTAATGTGCTAAGCTTTTTTACAAATATAAAAGTGTTTAGAAAGAGGTTTAACTAAGGTTAACTTGTAAAGAATTTTTACAAGCTCAAGAACAAAAAAGAGTTAAAGCAATATTTAAATTTACTGGAAGAAAATAACTAAATCAGTTATTTTAAAAATTCGAATAGCTATTAAAAATAATAAAGTACATCTTAATAACTTAATTGAAAATCGTTAAAGCTTTACTATGAAAGAATTTGCTGACAGTGTGGATAAATTTAAACTTTAATATTTGAGACACAAAGTAAGCTTATTATAAGCTTCTTTTTTTAAATAAAATTTAAAGTTATATGTTGTTCTTATTTTACTCTGCAATTTCATCAGTCCATTGACTAAATTACATAAATAATATATAATACTTATGTAATATCAGTAAAATATAAATATATGATTTCAAGAAAAATAACTAAAGAAATACTACAATTAAAAAAAGAGTTTCCAATTGTGACTATTTTAGGTCCAAGGCAGTCAGGTAAAACCACCTTAGTTCAAGATATCTTTAAGACTTATAAATATGTTTCTTTTGAAGATCCAGATATTAGAGAATTGGTAAAAGATGACCCACGAGGTTTTTTAAAGGAGTATGATAAGAATGTTATAATAGATGAGGTGCAACGAGTACCTGAGTTTTTTTCTTATTTACAAACACATGTTGATAATATTAAAAAGAATGGTTCTTTTATATTGACTGGATCTCATAATTATTTGTTAATGGAAAGTATTTCTCAGTCTTTAGCAGGTAGAACTGGTATTGTAACTTTACTACCTTTAAGTATGGAAGAGCTACCTAAAGAAAATATATCTAATTTAAATAAAGCTATTTTTACAGGTTTTTATCCTAGAATATTTGATCAAAGTATTCGTCCTAGTAGTTTCTATAAGTCATATGTAAATACTTATATAGAAAGAGATATTAGGATGATAAAGAATATATCAAGTTATAGTTCATTTTTAAGGTTTTTAAAGTTAATAGCTGGTAGATGTGGTCAAGTTTTAAATATTAAAACTATAGCTGAAGATAGTGGAATTTCATATCATACTGCTGAAAATTGGATTAGTATTTTGGAAACAAGTTATATAATCTTTAAATTGCAACCATATTACAAGAATTTTAATAAGAGAATAATTAAGAGTCCTAAAATATTTTTTTATGACACTGGATTATTATCTTATCTTTTGGGTATAAGAAAAGAAGATGAGTTAACTAACCATTATCTAAAGGGTAATATTTTTGAGAATTTTATTGTCAGCGATATTATAAAATATGATTATAATAGAGGTAATTTAGCTAATTTTTATTTTTGGCAAGATAGTAACGCTAATAAAGTAGATTTAATAATTGATAATGGTCAAGATGTAACAGCAATAGAAATTAAAGCAGGTAGCACTATTAGAAGTGAATTGTTTAAAAACTTAGTTTCTTGGAGAGAATTGCAGGATAACAAAAAACAAAGTGAATTTTTGTTTTATGCAGGTGATATGAATATAAGTAGAAAAGGAGTTAAAGTTTTAAATTGGAAAGATTTGGCTAAAATTAAAAATTTACAATTATTTTAGTTGTATATTAGTATATTTAAGGTTAATGTTGACTATTTTTTAATTAGGATGTATAATTAGTTATATCTATTTATACATTAGATGTTAAAAAAGTTATATATTTTTATGCATAGACATTTAGATGAAAAAATAAAAACACACTTTTCCAAGTATAAACAAATTCTTATTTTACTTGGTTCTAGGCAGGTTGGTAAAACAACTATTGTGAAAAAAATATTTCCTAAAGCTACTTATTTATTAGTTGATAATGAACCTGTTAGAAAGATTTTAGAAACTTATGATATAGAATCATATAAGAATTTAATAAGCCCTGACGCTAAAATGCTAATAATTGATGAAATTCATTTATTATCGAATCCTGGTAGAGCGGCTAAAATAATATATGATCAATTAAGTAATGTAGATTTAGTAATTACTGGGTCATCTTCTTTTCATATCAAAAATAAAACCTCAGAAAGTTTGGCTGGCAGGAAAATAGATTACAAGCTACATCCACTTACTTTTTCTGAATATTTAGTGCAAAAAGATATTGAACAAGATCTTAATTTTAATATTTTAGAAAATGTTACCCTAAAAGAAGAGTTGAAAGATAAAAACTATCTTTTTGATATGGAAAGTATATTAGAAAGTATTTTAATATATGGACAATATCCACAAAATGTTAATAATCCTAATGATAAAAAATATTTACTAAATTTTGTAGATAGCCTCATTTTTAAAGATATATTGGAATTAAAATTAATTGAAGATAAAAAATTAGCTACTGATTTATTAAAAGTCCTAGCTGCTCAAATTGGAAATTTAATTAATTATTCTGAATTATCTTCTCGTCTAGGAGCGGATATTAGAACAATTAGAAGGTATATAGAGATATTTGAACAAAGTTATATTTTATTTAGACTTTATCCATATTCTAAAAATAAAAGAAATGAAATTTCTAAGTCTGCTAAAATTTATTTTTATGATAATGGTATAAGAAATGCACTTTTAGAAAACTTTTCTAATCTTTCTTTACGTGAAGACAAGGGTGCGCTTTTTGAGAATTTTATTATCTCAGAAATTGTAAAACAATTAAGTTATTCTGATGAAAATTATAAGTGTTATTATTGGCGCAGTAAACAGGGGTCAGAGATTGATTTGGTTTTAGAAAATAATGAAGGTTTAATTGGTGTTGAAATTAAATATAAAAAAAGATCATTAAATCAAGCTTTTAAAAATAGATATAAACACGCAATTGTAAAAATGATGACTGTAAATAATTTTTATTAATTTTATTTATTTATCTTAATATATTTATTATTTTGTTTTTCTTGGTAAATAGACATTATTTGTCTATTTTTTTGTTTAAATTATTACTTTAAAAAATTGACTTGCTACTCTATATAAAATATAATAATAAAACAGCTGAGCTTATAGCTTTTTTGTATATAAATAAGTAATATTATATAAAATATGTCAGAAAAAAGTACAGAAAATAAGAATATATTTGTAGAATTTGAGGATGAAGTCCTTGATTTTTGGAATAAAAACAATATTTTTAAAAAATCGGTAAATAAAGAAGCGCCAAATGGTGATTATGTATTTTTTGATGGCCCACCTTTTGCTACCGGTACACCTCATTATGGTCATATAGTTGGTAGCGTTATGAAAGACGTAGTGCCTAGATTTTGGACTATGCAAGGATATAGAGTGGAAAGACGTTGGGGTTGGGATTGTCATGGTCTTCCTATTGAAAATATTGTGGAAAAAGAAATGGGCACAGAGAGTAAAAAGGATATTGTTGATAATGGAATAGAAGAATTTAATATGTCTTGTCAGACTAAGGTTTTAAAATATGCAGATGAATGGAGGAAGGTTATAGACAAATTAGGTAGATGGGCAGAAATGGATAGTAGTTACAAGACTATGGATTTAGATTATATGGAGTCAGTTTGGTGGGTATTTAAAACTCTATGGGATAAAGATTTAATATATAAAGGTTATCGTTCTATGCATGTTTGTCCTCGTTGTGAAACTACTTTGTCTCAATCTGAAGTTACTGAAGGTTATAAAGATATAAAAGATTTATCAGCTATAGCTAAGTTTAAATTAAAAGATCAAGATAAGACTTCTATACTAGCCTGGACTACTACTCCTTGGACTTTAATTGGTAATGTGGCTTTAGCTGTGGGAGAAGATATAGAATACGTTAAAGTTGAGCATGAGAAAGAGTATTATATTTTAGCTAAAGAAAGATTAGAAGAAGTTTTTAAAGATAAAGACTATAAAATTGAAGAGACTTTATATGCTCAAGATTTAGTAGGTTTAAGCTATGAACCCGTCTTTTATTATTATGAAAAGGCTGATATAGAAAATATGGAAAATGCCTTTAAGGTACATAGCGCTGATTTTGTTAATACTGAAGAGGGAACTGGAATAGTGCATATTGCTCCAGCTTTTGGTGAAGATGATCTTAATTTAGGTAAAGAAAAGAATTTACCTTTTATTCAGCATATTGATATTGGTGGTAGATTTAAAGAAGAGGTGCAAGATTTTCAAAATATGTCTGTTAAACCAAAAGAGAATCATATGGCTACTGATATTGAAATAATTAAGTATTTAGCTCATCATGATAAACTTTTTACTAAGGAAAAATATGAGCACAGTTATCCTCATTGTTGGCGCTGTGATACTCCATTAATTAATTATGCGACTTCTTCTTATTTTGTTAGTGTGGAGAAAATAAAAGAAGATTTATTAAAGAAAGCTAAAGAAATTAATTGGTCACCTGAACATATTAAAAGAGGAAGGTTTGGTAAATGGTTAGAAGGTGCTAGGGATTGGTCTATATCTCGTCAACGTTTTTGGGCAGCGGTACTTCCAGTTTGGAAATGTGATAGCTGTGAAAATACTAAAGTTTTTGGTGGAGTTAAAGAATTAGAAGAAGCTAGTGGAGAAAAGATTGATGATTTACACAAGCATACTTTAGATAAGATAGAAATTAACTGTGTTTGTGGTGGTAAGATGCAACGCATTGAAGATGTTTTTGACTGTTGGTTTGAGTCCGGTTCTATGCCTTATGCACAAAAACATTATCCTTTTGAAAATAAAGAAAAGTTTGAGAATAATTTCCCAGCCGAGTTTATTGCTGAAGGAGCAGATCAAACTAGAGCCTGGTTCTATTACCTACATGTATTATCTACTGCTATTATGGGAACCCCTGCTTTTAAAAATGTAATTGTTAATGGTATTGTTTTAGCAGAGGATGGTAAAAAGATGGCTAAAAAACTACAAAATTACCCTGATCCTATGGAAGTAATTAATAAATATAGTGCTGATGCTCTGCGTTATTATTTACTTAGCTCTCCAGTTATGCAAGCAGAAACTGTTAACTTTAGTGAAGCAGATGTTTTACAATCATTTCGTAAAACTTCCATGTTAGTTTGGAATGTATATAAATTCTATGATATGTATAGAGAAGAAGAGGAAGAAACTATAAGTGAAACTAATAATGTTTTAGATAATTGGATACTTTCACGTCTGTCACAAACAACTCAAACAATTGCAGATAACATGAAAGTATATAATTTAATTAGAGCTTCTAAACCTATTGCTATCTTTATCGATGATCTTTCTACTTGGTATCTAAGAAGATCTAGAGATAGACTAAAAGGGGAAAACAGACAAGATAAATTAGAAGCTCTTAGTACTTTAAAAGCGGTTTTTGAAAAACTATCTTTAATAATGGCACCTTTTATGCCTTTCATGGCTGAAAATCTTTGGCAAAAAATTAGTGGCTATAATTTTAAGGATGAAAACAAAAGTGTACATTTAGAGTCTTGGCCAAAAAGTGAAAATATAGATAAAGAAATTATTTCTAAAATGGAAATAGTTAAAGAAGTGGTAGAAAAAGGTTTAGCAAAGCGTGATGAGAAAAAGATTAAAGTGAGACAGCCACTACAAAAAGCTACTGTAGTATATAAAGAGGATTTAGCTTTAGATAATGATTACTGTGCTTTAATTAAAGATGAGTTAAATATTAAAGATGTTAATTTTAAACTAGATGAGGAAAAGGAAAACATTGAAGTAGTTTTAGATACTGAATTAAGTGCAGACCTAATTGAAGAAGGAATGAAAAGGGAATTAATTAGAGTTATTAATAATCTAAGAAAGAATTCAGGATTGACTATAGAAGATAGAGTTATTGTCTATTATTTTAGCTCAGAGCCTGAATTTAAAGCAGTGTTAGATAAATATCAAAAAGATATAGAAAGAGAAGTTTTAGCTGACAATATTATTAAAGCTGAGAAAGACTTAGAAACTGAGATTAAAAAACAAATTAATATTAATAATAAATCAATAAGTATTGGTTTAGAAAAAATAAAATAACCCCAAAAATATGACTACAACAACATGGATTATTATTGGAGCGATAGTCCTTCTAGGACTTATCATCATCTCTTTATATAATTCTTTAATTAAGTTAAAAAACAGAGTTGATGAAGCTTGGAGTGACATTGATGTACAACTTAAAAGACGTTACGACCTTATTCCTAATTTAGTTTCAACAGTTAAGGGTTATGCTAGTCATGAAAGGGAAACTTTAGATAGTGTGGTAGAGGCAAGAAATCAAGCTATTAATTCACAACAGAAAAATGACACTAAAGAGCAGGCTCAAGCAGAGAATTCATTAAGTTCAGCTTTAAAGTCTATCTTTGCTTTATCAGAAAGCTATCCTGATTTAAAAGCTAATACTAATTTTCTAGAACTACAAAGAGAGTTATCAGATACAGAAAATAAAATTCAAGCTGCTAGAAGATTTTTCAATGCTAATGTTAGGCAGTTTAATACTAAAATCCAAGTTTTTCCTACCAATATGATTGCTAAAGGTTTGAGTTTTACTCCCTATGAATACTTTGAGATTGAAACTGCTCAAGCAGAAAATATTGAAGTTAAATTCTAACAATTATGGCCACTTTATATACACATGCTAGCTCTAATACTAGAAAGAGTTATTTACTTATCTCTTTGTTTTTTGTTTTTATCATTGCTATAGGTTTTGCAGTTAGTTGGTATATGAACGACTCTAGTATTTTAATTATAGCAGTGTTAATTAGTGTTCTAGCTAGTTTCTTTAGTTATTATAATAGCCATAAGATATTACTTAACATGGCTAAAGCTCGAGAGTTAAAGTTTGAGGATAATAAAGAGATATATAGATTAGTAGAAAATCTCTGTATTACTGCCGGACTACCACTGCCTAAGATATATATTATAGATGACCCAGCTCCTAATGCTTTTACTACTGGGAGAAATAAGGAGAAGGCAGTAATAGCACTTAGTGCTGGTTTAATACAAAAGCTAGATAAAAGTGAGTTAGAAGGAGTTATTGCTCATGAGCTTTCTCATATTGGCAACAGAGATATGTTGTTTGCTACTTTAGTAACAGTTTTAGTGGGTTCTGTGGTAATTCTTGCTGACATGCTTAGATACTCATTATTTTTTAAAGGAGGAGATTCAAAAAAGAATCCAATTTTCTTAGTCATATTAATTGCTGTAATTATTATTGCTCCTATATTTGCTTATATGATTAAGTTTGCTATTAGCAGAAAAAGGGAGTTTTTAGCTGATGCTGATGGAGCTTTGCTTACTCGTTATCCGGAAGGTTTAGCTAATGCTCTGGAAAAAATTAGTGCAGATGAAAATAGTTTAAAACATGCTAATTCTGCTATGGCTCACCTTTTCATTGCTAGTCCTTTAAAAGATAAGAAGGGAAAAAAGAGAAAAAGCCTTTTTAAAAAAGCTTTTATGACTCATCCACCAATAGAAGAGAGAATTGCAAAGTTGAGATCAATGCAGTAGAGAAAATAAAGATGTAAAAAAAATAAAGAAAAAAATAAAACGAAAAAAAGATAAATATAATAATTAATCATTTATATATATGAATACTAAAGATATATTTAAAATAGCTGTAGAAAAAGCTATGGAAGCTGATTTAAGAGGTAAGAGCGAGGTTGAAAAGAGGATGACTCGTATTAATAAAAAGTTTAATAATTTACCTGAAAATCAGAAAACAGATTTTGATAAGGAAAAATTAAGTAATCCTTATGTAGATAGCAGGATTTTAAATAATCCTAATGAAACTAAAGAAATTAAAAAAGTAATGGCTGGTATTGATATTGGTGGAGCGGAGCTTATCTTAGCTGACAAGCTAGGTGATATAGATTTAGTAATTGCTCATCATCCTCAAGGAGCAGCTTTGGCAGAGCTAGGATCTGTAATGGATTTGCAAGCTGAGGTTTTAGCTAAATATGGATTACCTATTAATATAGCTGAAGCTGTAACTCAACCTAGGGTAGAGGAGGTTAGTAGAGAGCTATCACCAATTAATCATTATCGTAATATAGACATGGCGAAGATCTTAGGACTAGACTTTATGTGTACTCATACTACAGCTGATAATTTAGCAGCTAGATTTATGCACGACTTAATTGAAGAAAAAAAGCCAGAATATGTAGAAGATATTTTTGAAATATTTAAAGAAATTCCAGAATATCAAGAGTCAAGTGCTAAACAAATGGGACCTAAACTTTTTGCTGGCTCTAAAGAAAATAAGGTAGGTAAGGTGGTAGTAACAGAGTTTACCGGTGGAACTAGTGGCTCTAAAGATATTTTTGAGAAAATGGCACAATATGGTTTTGGTACTGTTATTGGTATGCACATGTCAGAAGAGCACAGAAAAGAGGCTGAAAAACATCATATAAATGTTATTATTGCAGGTCATATGAGTTCTGATTCTTTAGGTATGAATTTGTTTTTAGATGAAATAGAAAAGCAGGGAATAGAAGTAGTTCCTGTTTCAGGTTTAATTAGGGTAAAAAGATTTTAATGAAAAAAAATAAAGTTGAATTATTAGCTCCGGCTGGTAATTTGCAAAAATTAAAAACAGCTTTTGCTTTCGGTGCTGATGCCGTCTATTTTGGTTTACCTGATTTTTCTCTACGTGTCCGTATTAATGACTTTAGCTTAAAAGATATGAAGAAGGGTATTGAATATGCTCATAGTATTGGTAAGAAAGCCTATGTAACGGTAAATATTTTTGCTCACAATACCCATTTAAGTAAGGTGAAAAAACATATTGAAAAATTAAAGACTTTAAATCCCGATGCTTTATTTGTTTCTGATCCTGGAATAATTTATTTAATTAAAGAAATTTGGCCAGAGATAAAGATTAGTTTAAGTACTCAAGCTAACTGTACTAATTGGATGTCAGCACAGATGTATAAAGATATGGGAGTAAAGAGGGTTATATTGGGTAGGGAATTAGCTTTAAAAGAAATAAAAGAAATTATTACTAAAGTACCTGATTTAGAGATAGAAACGTTTGTGCACGGCGCTCTTTGTATGGCTTATTCTGGTCGTTGTTTTTTATCTAAACAGTTAATTGATAGAGATGCTAACTTAGGAGATTGCGCTCAACCTTGTAGGTGGGAATATGAAATTAAACCGCGTGGTCATGACACTAATTTTGTTTTAGGAGAGGATAAAAATGGTTCCTATATTTTCAACTCATTAGATCTTTGTTTGATTAAAAGAATACCAGAGATGATAAGCGCTAAGATAAAAGCTTTCAAGATAGAAGGTAGAGCTAAAAGTGTCTATTATCTAGCTAATGTGGTGGGAGTATATCGTAGAGCTATAGATATTAGCAGTAGCAGCACTATAAGCGCTAAGGATAGGAAAAAGGAATTAGATTATTTATATAAAGAATTAGAAACTAAACTATTTCACAGAGGCTATACTGAAGGTTTTATGTTTAAACAAGGCAGGGAAGCTCAGAACTTAAGTAATGATAATAATAAGCCAAATTGGGAGTTTTGTGGGCAGATTATTAGCTCAGAACTAGATAATAATATGAAAAATAAGGATAAATATAAGACTGAAATTAAGGTACATAATACTTTAAAAAAGGGTGATACTTTAGAGTTAATCATGCCAGGTTATGAGGTTTTAAAGTTTAAATTAAAGAGAATGTTAGATAAAGATAGTCAAGAAGAAATAATTGAAGCTCATGGAGGTGGGGGAGGACAAACAGTATATATGTATTTTGATAAAGAAATACCAAAGCTTAGTGTATTAAGAAGAAAAATTAATTAATTATATGATTGCATACATTAAAGGAAAAATAATTGCTAAACAATCAGGAGATCTAATAATCTTAAATCAAGGTTTAGGTTATAAGGTTAGTGTTAGTGCTGATATTTATAGTGAAGTCACAAAAGACAGTGAAATTGAGCTATATACTCATCAACATGTTAGAGAAGATAGTTTAGATTTATATGGTTTTAAAAACTTAGATGATTTAGGGATGTTTGAAATGCTACTGTCTGTTTCTGGTATTGGTCCTAAGTCTGCTCTAGCAGTACTATCACTTAGTAGTACTAATCACTTAAAAGAAGCTATTATATCTGAAGATGCTGGTATGTTAACTAAAGTTTCAGGGATAGGTAAAAAAACTGCTCAAAGAGTAGTATTAGAGCTTAAAGAAAAGATAGCTAAACTAGAAGACTTTAAAGCTGATATGCAAACAGGTGTTAGCTCTAGTGATGAGATAGATGCTTTAATGGCTCTAGGCTATAATATGAATGAAGCTAGAGAAGCTTTAAAAAAGGTGGATAAAAACATAAGTGATAGTGGAGAAAGAGTGAAGCAGGCACTTAAAAATATATAATATTTATTGTTTTAATAATTAAGTTAGAAATATTATTTATCTTTACAACCCCAAGTTTTTAAGTTAAGATAAATTTAAATATAGTTAATATCGTATAAATTATTTGCACATATGAAACAATCAGTTTTATTTACCAAAACTAGTAAAGATGTAGCTAAAGATGAACAAAGTTTAAACTCTCAGCTTCTAATTAAAGCTGGCTTTATTGATAAAATAATGGCCGGTGTTTATGAATTTCTACCTTTAGGCTATAGGGTTTTAAAGAAAATTGAGCAAATTATTAGAGAAGAGATGGATGCTATTGGCGGACAAGAGATATTCATGTCTGCTTTATCACCTAAGGAAAACTGGCAAACTACTAATCGTTTAGATAGTATGGATGTACTTTTTGAAACTAGAGGAGCTAATGAAGAGTCTAGAAGAGTTAATGACGGTTCTTATATTTTAAACTCTACCCATGAAGAGATTATTACACCTTTGGTTAAAAAGTTTGCTTTGAGCTATAAAGATTTACCTTTTGCTACTTATCAAATACAAACTAAGTTTAGAAATGAACCTAGGCCAAAATCTGGACTACTTAGAGGAAGGGAATTTATTATGAAAGATTTATACAGTTTTCATGTGAGTGAAGAGGATATGAGGGTATATTATGAGGTAGTTAAAGAAGCATATTTTAGAATATTTGAAAGATTAGGTATTGGTGAAACCACCTATATTACTTTAGCTTCTGGTGGTGACTTTACTAAAGATTTTTCACATGAATTTCAAACTGAATGTCCAACCGGTGAAGATGAAATACATGTTTGTGATAAGTGTAAAATTGCTTTAAATAAGGAAGTCTTAGATAGACAAGATAGCTGTCCTGAGTGTGGAACTAAAGATTTACGAATTACTAAAGCTTCTGAAGTTGGCAATATTTTTCCTTTAAATACTAAGTTTTCTAAAGCTTTTGATTATTACTTTACCAATGAAAAAGGTGAAAAAGAAATTGTTTATATGGCTTCCTATGGTATTGGTCCTAGTCGTTTAATGGGAGTGATAGTGGAAAAGTTTGCTGATGATAGAGGTATGAGTTGGAGTCAGTCAATTTCACCTTATAGTGTACATTTATTATCACTGGGACAAAATGATGAGGCTGATAAAATATATGAGAAACTAATAAATGAAGGTGTTGAAGTTTTATATGATGACAGAGATGTTTCACCTGGAATTAAACTAGCTGATTCTGATTTAATTGGCTGTCCTAATAGGATAGTAATTAGCTCAAAGACTATAGAAAATAATAATATTGAATTTAAAAAACGTTCACAAGCTGAGCCTCAGTTTTTAAGTTTAGAACAGGTTTTGGCGAAGTTAAGATAATATGTTTAACAAATTACTGGGAAAATTTAGCAATGATTTAGGAATAGATTTGGGTACTAAAAATACTTTAGTTTATGTTAAAGATAAAGGGGTAATTATTAATGAGCCTTCTGTGGTAGCTATTAATAATAGAACAGCTGAAATTCTAGAAGTAGGTTTAGCAGCTAAAAAAATGGTAGGAAAAACCCCTGGTCACATTGAAGCTATTAAACCATTAATTGATGGTGTAATTTCTGACTTTGAAGTAACTGAAAAAATGCTTAAGTATTTTATTAATAAAGTTCATAGTGAAACTTTTACTCTTATACCTAGACCAAGAGTTGTGATTGGCATTCCTCTTGATTTAACAGAGGTGGAGAAAAAAGCAGTGGAAGATGCTGCTAAGTCAGCTGGAGCTAGAAGGGTATATTTAATAGATGAAGCTATGGCAGCTGCTATTGGTTCAGGATTACCAGTTACTGAAGCTACAGCTACTATGATGGTTGATATTGGTGGAGGTACTACTGAAATAGCTGTGATATCACTAGGTGGTGTGGTTACTTGGAAGTCACTTAGGTTAGCTGGTAATGAGTTTGATTCTAATATTGTAGATTATATAAGAGAAGAGTTTAATATTTTAATTGGTGAACAATTAGCAGAGAAAGTAAAGATTGAAATAGGTAGTGCCTTGCCACTAGAGGAACCTAAGACTATGGAAGTTAGGGGTAGAGATCTTTTAACTGGCTTACCAAAGGCTATAAATATTAGCGATGATCAAGTTAGGGAAGCTATATCAAAAACTGTAAGTAAAATGATTGATAATATAAAAAATACTTTAGAAAATACACCTCCAGAGTTAGTTTCTGATATTTATCAAAGAGGTATATATATCTCAGGTGGTGGTTCAATGCTTAGAGGGCTAGATAAAGCTATTGCTCAAGCCACTAAAATTCCTGTTAACATTGTAGATGATCCTTTAACTTGTGTTTCTAGAGGTGCTGGGGCATTGCTTGATGATCCTGAACTTTTAGAAAAGGTAGTCTCTTCTGCTGATATGGAAAACTAATATATTTCATGCAGAAAACTTTTAATAAAAAGAAAATATACTTTGTTTTAGCTATAATTATATTGCTAGTTTTTTTATATTATTTAAATGCTTTAAAACCAATAGAGAAAGTAATTGTTAGTGGAATAAATAAAGGTGGAGAAGTTTTTTATAATTTAGGTAGTAATTGGCGTTCATCTTTTGAAGGTTCTGATGAGGAGAAAAAACTAAAAGCAAATAATGAAAGATTAGAAAAAGAAGTTGATAAATTATTAGCTGAAAAAGCTAAGTGGGAAGAAGTTGAAAGAGAAAATAATAAGTTAAGGAATTATTTGAATTTTTTTGAGGATAATGAATATAGTAAAGTAATGGCTAGAGTAGTAGCTTCTGATAATTTATTATCACAAGAAGTAAATCAAAGTAATATTTATCTTAATAAAGGATCTGATGATGGTTTAAGAGAAGGGATGGCTGTGATAAATGAAGAGGGTATACTAGTAGGAAAGATATTGTCACTTCATGATAATTCTGCTCAAGTTTGTTTAAGTATTAATGAAGACTGTAAGTTTGCTGCTCGTTTTTCTAATCAAAATGAAGCCTTAGGGATAGTTCAAGGTAGTTTAGGTCTAACTATATCTATGAATTTAATTCCTCAAGAATATAACATTAGTGTTGGTGACTTAGTGCTTAGTTCAGGTTTAGAAAAAGATATACCACCAGGAATCATTATTGGTGAAGTTAATTCTATTTCTAAACAAAGTAATGATATTTGGCAAGAAGCAACTATTGAGCCTTTATATAATTTAAATGAACTTGATTTTTTAGCAGTTGTTATTCCTTAATATATGACTAAATATTTACATCTAAGTTTGCAAATAATTTTAAGCTATTTTTTAATTATTTTTCAATTTACCTATATATCTTCTTTGCATACAGTTTTTAATTTAATTAATTTACCTTTAATATTACTTATATTAATAATTATTTTAGGAAGAAAAAATTATCATATCTACTTTGCTTTTTTAATTGGTTTTATATTTGATATTTATTTTTTTGATATTTTCCCTATATTTATTATTAGTTTTCTTGTTGCAGTAATGAGTTCTAGATATTTACAGCTTAGTTTTTTTACTAATCGTTCAATCTACTCCTTTATTGTCATTACTGCCTTTGCAACTGTTACTTTTAATTTTTCATATCAAATTATTAATTTTATTATTAATATTTATCAAAGTTCAAATAGTCTTTTTTTAACACAAGCTTGGTTTTGGGAGTCATTAGGGTATAAGTTAATATTACATAGTATAATTATTATAGTCTTATTTTATATTATAAATTTCACAACTAGACGTCTAAGACCTTATTTACTAGAAAAGAAATAGTTAGAAAGAACTAACTAATATATTTATTTATAATAGATTAAGATTAGTGCTATTAAGTTTTTATTTTTTAGAAAAATTTATATATAAAAGATATTGACATAAAGTGTTATTAATATTAATATAAGTTTCTAATTATGATCATTACAAGTAAATAAATTTTCACAAAAAGCTATGTCGTTTTTTGTTTATGTCAAATTAAAAAATTGTAGTTATGAAAAGAAACAGAGTAGTTATGAAAAGAAACAGAAGTGTTAAATCGAAGAAGATTACTAAAGTCTTTAATTTGTTGTTGTTATTTAATCCTCTTATTGTAGTAGGATTGTGTCTATTTATTACACCTTGGTTTTCTTGGCTTACCTTTCTATTGGCTTTGATATTTAAAACAAATATTTTTAGGTCAATAAGTAGTATTAGGAATAAAAAATTAAAGAATAAGCTGGAAAACATGGTTTTTATAATCCATGCTTTGATGTCATTGTTTGCACTTGGATTTACCATTTATGCAATTTGGCCAAGTTTGTATGCAAATATTTGGCAAGAAATTACCTGGGCTTTATCTGCATTGTGGCAGGTGCTAACAAACAATTATTGGCTGTTAGCTGTTTTTGTGCTAGTTGTTTTTTTAATTAAATTAAGTAAATTTAATTTAAAAGCAGTTGAAAAAATATCTAAGAATGCTAAACCTTGGATTATTTACCTTAAGGTTAGCTTAACCGCTAACAAGCTAGAAAAGCTTGAAACATTGCTTTTGAATAAGTTTTATTCACGAAAAATATTTAAAAGATATTTTAAATTAGCTATTACTGAAAAAGCTTTGTTTAATAAAGAAAGGGGAGAGTTTGTGGAGTCTGTTCTATCTCACAATTTGAGAATTAACATTGTTTTATTTTTCCTTGAAATCTTTGCTGATAAGTACAAAGATGAAAGAAATACAAAATTTGTAAAAGAAAAGTTTCATCAATTGGCTAGTATTGTTAATTCAGCTGGAAATAAAATACTTAAAAACAGAACTGAATTAACTAATGGAAAAAGAGAAGAGATGTATAAAGAGCAGTTTAATTTTGCCAAGAAGCTTTTTAAATCACCTTTAACTCTTTTTAATTATAGTTTTGATGTTGAATCTCTTGTTAGTTTAGTAATAGATAAGAGTGAAGAAGAGCGAAAAGAAAAAGAAGAAAAAGATGGATTGAGAAAAAGAAAAATCGCTGAAGGTAATGTAGATGAATTTATAAAAGGATATTCTTATTTCTATTGTGAAAATTTGTTTAAGGAATTCTTTAAAAATTTGTCTTTAAAGAAATTTGAAGATAAAAAAATTATTGAAGTTTCTAGATTAAAAGGTGATATATGGAATAATAATTTGGATATTTTTTTTGATAGAGTCTCTTTTATTTTGCAGAAAACTAGAAATGATGAGTTTATCACTATAGTTGTTAATTCTATTGAAAAACTTGTTCAACAGATTGAGCAAGTAGGGCATGATGACTTGAAAAAAGTTATTCGAAAAAAGCAAAGGGAGATACTTAACATTATTTCAACGTAATATTATTTCAACGTAAAAATTAAAAAGTATGAGCGGTATAAAAATTACCGCTCTTTTTTTATTCTTTTGTTAATTCTTCTAATTATGATAAAATATAAAGGTAATTTAAAGATATGAATAAAAAAATTATAACACTTGGTGGAGCTACTGAAGATATAACAATATACCCTCAAGAAGCTACAGTGGTAGACAATAAAAAGGATTTGTTAAGACAAAGACTTTTAGCCTTTGAATATGGTGCTAAAATATCTGTGGAGGCTATGGTTTCCAGCTTTGGTGGTGGTAGTGCTAATAGTGCTATTAGTTTTAGTAATTTAGGTTTTAACTCTATTATTATCACAGCTTTAGGTAAAGATGAAAGAGCTAAAAAAATAAAGGCCAATTTAAAAGCTAAAGGTGTGGATACTAGTTATATTATAAATAGTTCTAAAAATCTTAGTCCATATTCACTTTTAGTAATCGGCCCTAAAGGAGAGCATGTTGCCTTTGTCTATAAAGGCTCTAAAGTTGATTTAAGTTTAAATAAGAAAAGCTTAAAAGCGATAAAGACAGCAGACTGGCTTTATGTTACTTCGCTTTCTACGCCATGGAAGAGTATGTTATTTGAAGTGGTGACTACAGCTAAGAAAGTGGCTTGGAATCCAGGATCTGAGCAGTTAAAACTTGGAGCGGGAGTATTGAAGAAATATTTTAAGAAAACTACAGTACTTTGTTTAAATAAAGATGAAGCTATTGAGTTGGTATTTAGTGATAAAAAGTATAAGGATAAAAATAGGAGCTTTTTTAATGATAATAATAACTTACTTAAAGTTATTAAAGAAATGGGTCCTGAAATAGTAGTTATTACTTTGGGAAAAGATGGCTCTTGTGCTTATGACGGAGATAAAATATATAAGCAAAAAATTATGAAAGAACAAAAAAGAGTTGACACTACTGGTGTAGGTGATGCTCACAATAGCGCTTTTGTTTATGGCTTGGAATTATATGAAGGTGATATACAGAAAGCTTTAAAATTAGGAGCAAAAAACTCTGCTTCAGTAATTTCAGCTCAAGGTGCACAAAATGGCTTACTTAGAAAAAAGGATATTAAAAATATTTAAATATAATTGGAAAGAATAAATTAATAATAAAAGTTTTAAATAATATGATAGAAGGTGTAATAATAAAAAAATTAAATAAATATAGTGATGAAAGAGGGTGGTTAACAGAGATATATCGTCATGATGATATAGATTATTTACCAGCTATGACTTATGTTAGTTTAACCAAACCAGGAGTTGTTAGAGGGCCGCATGAACATGTTTATCAAGCAGATGCCTTTGCCTTTATTGGCCCTGGTACTTTTAAATTACACTTATGGGATAGAAGAAAAGAATCTCAAACAAATGGTAAACATTTAGAGATAGAGGTGGGAGAGGATAATCCCAGTTTGGTAATAGTGCCACCTGGAGTAGTGCATGGGTATAAGTGTAGTTCAGATATAGATGCACTAAGTATTAATTTACCCAGTAAGTTATATAAAGGAATTCAAAAAGAAGATGATATTGATGAGATAAGATGGGAGGAAAAGAGTGATTCACCTTATATAATTGAATAATTGTTTATTAATTTTAATTAATTTTACTTCTTTAATTTTTAATGATATTTTAATTTGTATAAATAATAGTAATATTAAAAATAATAAGTATGGATAATAATTGTATTTTTTGTAAAATTGTAAAAGGTGAATTACCAGCTTATAGGGTATATGAAGATGATAAAGTCTTAGCCTTTTTAGATGTTAAACCAGTTAATCCTGGGCATACTTTAGTTATTCCTAAAGGTCATTATCATAATTTAGAAAATATGCCTGAAGAGACCTTACTTGATATAATTAAAGTAGTTAAAAAAGTGGGAAATAGTATTAAAGCTAACTTAGCACTTGGTTATAATGTTAATTTAAATAATGATCCTGTGGCTGGACAAGAGATTCCTCATGCCCATTTTCATGTTATTCCTAGAAATCCAGAAGATCATTTAAGGCTTTGGCCACAAAGAGAATATAAAGATGGTGAGCCAGAGAAGATATTAAAGATGATACAAATTAATTAATATATTATATGAAATTACTAGTTACTGGTGGAGCTGGCTTTATTGGCTCAAACTTTATTCATTATTGGTTAAAAAATAATAGTAATGATGAAATAATTAATTTAGATAAATTAACTTATGCTGGTAATTTAGATAATTTAAAAGATATTGAAAATAATAGTAATTATAGTTTTGTTCAAGGAGATATTTGCGATAGAGATTTAGTTAAGACTTTAATGAAAGATATTGATGTGGTGGTGCATTTAGCGGCTGAAACTCATGTTGATAGATCTATAGAAAATAGTGAAGACTTTATCCGCACTAATGTAGAGGGAACTAGAGTTTTACTTGATGAGGCAAAGTATGCTGGTGTTTCAAGATTTCATCATGTTTCCACTGATGAAGTCTTTGGTGCTTTATCTTTTGATGATGAGCCTTTTAATGAAAGCACCCCTTATGACCCTAGAAGTCCCTACAGCGCTTCTAAAGCCGCCTCAGATCATTTAGTTAGAGCATATTTTCATACACACAATCTACCAATTACTATTTCTAATTGTTCTAACAATTATGGTCCCTACCAGTATCCAGAAAAATTAATCCCATTATTTCTTACAAATTTAATAGAAGGTAAAAATATACCAGTATATGGGCAGGGTAATAATATTAGAGATTGGATTCATGTTGATGATCATAGCCGCGCACTAGAAGCTATTATTAAAAAAGGGCGGATTGGTGAAACTTATTTGTTAGGCGGAAATAGTGAAATTAGTAATATGGAAATAACTAAGAAGATTCTTAAAATAATGAATAAAGATGATTCAATGATAGAATATGTAAAAGATAGAGCTGGTCATGATTTACGCTATGGCATTAATTACAGTAAGGCTAAAAGTGAACTAAACTTTGAACCACAAATTAGTTTAGATAAAGGATTGAAAGATACTGCTAATTGGTATATAGAAAATACTGATTGGTGGCAGAAATTAAAAAAATAAATATTTTAATTTTTTTAAATATTTAAATAATTTAATAAGAATAATATGAGTGAAAAAATATACATTATCGAAGATGATGCTAATTTACTCTATGGTTTGCAATCTCGCTTTAGTTCAGAAGGTTATGAAGTGGAGATTACTACTGGAGAAGAAACCTTAGAAGAACTAATAAATTACATTAAAAAGAGTAAATTTGATTATGTAATTTTAGATCTTATTTTACCTGATTTAGATGGTTTTGAACTTTTAGAGGCTATTAGATCAGAAGATGAACTTAAAGATTTATCTGTTTTTGTTTTTACTGACCTTAGTGATGAGGATAGTAAGAGCCGTAGCATGGATTTAGGAGCTGATTACTACTTTATTAAAACGGATTTTGATATTAATGAATTTTCAGAAAAAGTAATTAGAATTTTAAGTAATAAGAGTAAAGGTGGAAATAGTTTTTAGTATTGACTAAGGTCTTGATTATAAGCTAATATGAAGTATTAGCTATTTTTAAATTAAAATATGTTTGCAAAAAAAATAGGCATTGATTTAGGCACAACTTATACTTTAGTATATTTACCTAAAAGAGGTATAGTAATTAACGAGCCCTCTGTTGTGGCTGTGTCAGTGGACGATAAAAAAATATTAGCAGTTGGCAATGAAGCTAAAGATATGTTGGGACGTACACCGGACTCAATTATTGCTGTAAAACCTCTAAAAGATGGAGTTATTGCTGATTATCGTACAACTGAAGCTATGATTAGGTATTTTATTAATAAGACTTTAGGTGGCATTAGATTGTTTAGACCAGAAGTTATGGTAGCAGTACCAGCTGGTATTTCTTCTACTGAAAGAAGAGCAGTAGTGGAAGCTACTATTGCTGCTGGAGCTAAGGCTGCCTATATTATTAAAGAGCCAGTAGCAGCAGCTATTGGTGCTGATATACCTATTGGTTCAGCTACTGGTCATATGATTATTGATATTGGTGGTGGTACCTCAGAGATGGCAGTAATTTCACTTGGTGGTGTTGTTTATTCTGCTTCTGTAAGAGTGGGTGGTAATAAGTTTGATAAGTCTATTTTAGAATTTATTAAAAAGAAATATAATTTAGCTATTGGTGAACGTACTGCAGAAGAGCTGAAAATAAATATTGGTTCAGCTCTATTTATTGAGGATAAACTCAGTATGGAAATTAGAGGTAGAGATATTATGACAGGATTACCAAGGTCAATTACAGTAAATAGTGATGATATTACTGAATCTATACAAAATGAATTAGAAGCAATAATAAACGCAGCTAAGAAAGTTTTAAATAACACTCCACCAGAGTTAGCAGCTGATATTATGGATAAAGGTGTAGTTATCTCAGGAGGTAGTGCCTTACTGAGAAATATAGATCAATTATTTTCTAGAACTACAGGAGTGCCAGCCTATATTGCAGATGATGCCTTACTTTGTGTGGCTAAAGGTACTGGTACAGCACTAGAGAATCTTGATTCATATAAGAGATCAATACTTGCAACTAAATAATAAAATTAAATATGATAATTGGCATAGATGCAAGCAGAGCTAATCGTCGGCATAAAACTGGAACAGAGTGGTATTCATATTATTTAATTAAAGCTTTAGCCGAGATAGATTCTGAAAATCAATATATACTTTATACTGACAAACCTTTAACTGGAGGTTTGTTAGATTTTACACAAAAAGAAGAAAATTTTGAACTCATAGATGAAAAACCTAAATTTGATAAATATGGTTATCAAATTATTAAGAGTCTACATAATAATATTAAAGGAAAGGTCTTACGCTGGCCTTTTTCTTATTTATGGACTTTAGGAAGATTTTCATTGCAGATGCTTTTTAAAGCTCCTGATGTTTTATTTGTGCCAGCACACACTATTCCTTTAATACATCCTAAAAGAACTATAACCACTATACATGATATTGCCTTTAAAAGAGAAGGCTCTATATACAGTAAAAAGATGGCTTGGGAAGAAACGGGCTTTTTTAGAAAAATAATTAATGTGATAGTAAAGATTTTAAGTTTTAATAAATATAGTTTAAACAATTTAGATTATCTTGATTGGTCTACTAAGTTTGCTCTACAAACTGCTAAGAAAATAATTACTGTTTCTCATTTTACTAAAAAAGAAATTATAGATGTCTATGAAACTAAGCCAGAAAAATTATCTGTAGTGCATAATGGTTATAATAATGAATTATATAGATATATTAGTAATAAAGAAGAAGTAGAAGCAGTTTGTAAAAAATATGGTTTAGAAGAAAAATACTTCTTATATGTAGGTAGATTAGAAAAAAAGAAGAATACTCCTAATTTAATTGAGGCTTTAGCAATACTTAAAGAAAATAATCCTGAAATAAAACATAAGTTAGTTTTAATTGGTGATGCAAGTTATGGTTATGATGAAGTTAAGTATTATATTGAAGAATTTGATTTAAATTTGGAAGTAATTATGTTGGGTTGGGTAGCAGAAAAAGATTTACCTTATATCTATAATGGTGCCAGTGCTTTTATTTTTCCAACTCGTCATGAAGGTTTTGGTATACCAGTAATACAGGCGCTTGCTTGTGGGGTACCTACAGCTGTAAGTGATATTGAAGTTATGAAAGAAGTAGCAGGTGAGAGTGCATTATTTTTTAACCCTTATGATAAAAATGCTATTAGTCATGCTATGTACAGTTTAGTTACTAATAATGAACTTAGAGAGGATTTAAAAGTAAAAGGTTTACAGAGAGCTAAACTATTTTCCTGGGAAAAAGCAGCTAGAGAGACATTAAAGTTAATTAAGGAAATATAAATATATTTAATATGTTTATATAATGTCCAATCATTGGGCATTTTTTAATAATTTAAAATTAATTTGTAATAAAATTAATTGCATAAAAGAGCTAATAGATGATAGAATAAAGGTACTATGAAGAAAATTTTGATTACATTTTTTATACTTATATTTCTAGCTACACCTAGTTTGTCTTTAGCTTTAGAGCCAAATGATAGCTATTATGATAGGCAGTGGTATTTAGAGAAAATTAATGCTCCAGGTGCATGGGAGAGAAGTACTGGATCTCAGGAGATTGTAGTAGCAGTAATTGATGCTGGTGTGCAAATTAATCATCCTGATTTAAAAAATAATATTTGGAAAAATGAAAAAGAAATAGCTGATAATGGTATTGATGATGATAAAAATGGCTTTATTGATGATGTCTATGGCTGGGATTTTGTAGGAAACAACAATAATCCATCTCCTGATTTTAATAAAACTTGGACTGAGGGTGGACTTTCTCATGGTACTATTGTTTCAGGTATTATTGCTGCTCAAGGTAATAATAAAGAAGGGGTGGCAGGAATTAGTTGGAAGAGTAAGATAATGCCACTTAGAGTTTTAAATGATTCTGGCGCTGGTAGCATGAGGGATGTGATTAGAGCAGTTGATTATGCTATACAAAACGGTGCTCATATTATTAACTTTAGTTTTGTAGGAGAAAATTATAGTCAAGGATTGCAAGAAGCTATAAATAGAGCTCATGATGCTGGTGTCTTAGTGGTAGCAGCAGCAGGCAATGAAAATAGTAATGACATTGGTTATAATATAGACGAGGTCCCACTTTATCCAGTTTGTCATGATGGTGATGATAATATGGTAATAGGGGTTTCAGCTACTGACGCACTTGATCAAAAAGCTGAATTTTCTAGTTATGGCAAAAATTGTATTGATATTAGTGCTCCAGGAGTAAGTTTTTTTGGAACAGTAGCTTCTAATCCAGGTTTTGATAGAAATCAATTTTCTGAGCTTTATGATGGTTATTGGTCTGGCACTTCTATGGCTGCACCAGTTATTAGTGGTTCTTTAGCTTTAATACTTAGTATTAACCCTACTATCACTAAAGAAGAAGCTACAGATATATTAATGTCTAGTACAGATGATATTAGAAAGTTAAATTTAGATTATTTAGGTAAATTAGGTAGAGGTAGAGTTAATGTCAGCAGGGCAGTTGATATATCTTGGTTAAAGCTAAGCTCACAAAAGCCATATATTATTACTAGTTCTCATAAAAATAATGAGCCAAGGGTATATATTAGAGATATAAAAGGAGTAGAATTATCATCTTTTTTAGCCTATAGTGATAATTTTAAAGGAGGTGTTAATATAGGCAGTGGTGATGTTGATGGTAATGGAGTTAATGAAATAGTAACTGGTGCTAAAAGTGATGGAGGAGCTCATATTAGAGTATTCAATATTGAGGGAGAACTTAAGTCTCAGTTTTTTGCTTTTGATAAAAATTTAAGAAATGGAGTTAATATAGCAGTAGGTGATGTAAATAAAGATGGAGTTGATGAAATAATAACTACTTTAGATTCTGGAAATAGCTCAGAGATTAGAGTCTACGATTTTAAAGGAAATCTTATTAGCAATTTCAATGCTTATGATAATATGAATATTAGTGTTAATATAGCAGTTGGAGATATAAATGGTAATGGTAGAGATGAAATAGTTAGCTCTACTAAAGCTGGGTCAGGTCCACAGATAAGAGTTTTTGATATGAATGGTAATCTTATTAGTCAATTCTTTGCTTATGACAAGCACAGTAGAACAGGTGTTAAAGTGGCAATTGCTGATATTGATAGTTTAAGAGATAGGAATAAAGAAGAAATAATTACTGCACCTGGACCAGGACTTGAGTCTGAGATAAAAATATTTAATGAAGGTGCGCAAATAAAAAGTAAATTTTTAGCTTATGCACCTAAGTTTAAAGAAGGGGTTAGTATAAGTGTAGGAGATATAAATGCAGATGGTTTTGCAGACATTATTACTGGGGCTGGGCCAGGTGGCGCTCCTCATGTTAGAGTTTATAATAATAAAGGAAAAGTATTACAAGGTTTTTATGCTGGTGAAGCTAGTAATGATTTAGGTGTTGATGTAAGTTATATTTCAATAAGGAAATAAAATAATTTTAATAATATGGACAAAAAAATAATCTTTGATAAAAAAAATGTAATTGTGGCAGGTGGCGCAGGATTTATTGGCTCCCATTTATGTGATGAATTAATTAAAGAAGCTAAAGTTATTTGTATAGATAATTTTTCTACTGGCTCAGAAAAAAATATTGATCATTTGCTTTCTAATCCAGATTTTACGTTTATTAATCATGACCTCTCTGAACCTATTGATTTAGAAGAGATTAATACTTTAAAAAGATTTAAGATTAGTTTTCAGGGTATTCAAGAGGTATATAATTTGGCTTGTCCAATGTCACCTGATAATTTTCTTGAAAATAAATTAGATATTATCAATGCTAATTCATTGGTAATGAAAGTTTTATTAGATATAGCAAGTAAATATGAGTCAAAGTTTATGCAGTTTTCTTCTTCTGTTGTTTATGGTTTTAAACGTAAAGAGCTTAGAGATTATCAAGTTACAGAAACAGATATGGGACAAGTTTCTACAACTAGTGATCGTAGTTGTTATGACGAAGGTAAAAGATTTGCAGAAACTTTAGTGCATAATTATAGAGAGCAGAAACATATTGATGCTAAAATAATGAGAGTTTTTAGAACTTTTGGTCCTCGTATGACTTTAGGTGACGGACAAATGATTCCAGATATGGTAGCCAATGCTTTAGAAGGTAAAGATCTTGAAATATATGGTGATGAGAACTTTTCTTCTTCACTTTGTTTTGTCAGTGATATAATTGATGCAACTTTGAAATTTATGGAATCAGATTTAGCTGGTCCATTTAATATTGGTTCAGATGTTGACGTTAATATTACAGATTTGGCTAAAAAAATAATTGAAACTACTGAGTCAGATTCTAAAATTGTATATAAGAAAAGTAAATTATTTATGACACCTCTACTTACTCCTGATATTCATAAAGCTAGAAATGAACTTGGTTGGATGCCTATTACTACTTTAGATAATGGCTTAAAGAAAACAATTTTTGATTTAAGAACCAGAAAACGCTTAAGAAAGATGTAATTGCTTTAATAGTTCTTGTATATAAATATCAACCTGTAAATCACTTAGATTTACAGGTTTTTTGTGAGAATTAATACTATTGAGAGAATTACTGATGGCATTACTTAAAGCATTGATATTATTAGGCTTAATTAATTGTCCATAATATTTTTTAATTATTTCAGTGTTACCACCTAAATTTGTAGCTATAATGTCTATATTTAACTTTAGAGCATCAAAGAGGGCGGTAGGTGAGTTTTCATATATTAAAGAAGGTAAAATTAAAGTATTAGCTTCTGCTAGTTTTTGCATAGACTCTTGATATGAGAGTCTACCTAAAAATATAATATTTTTATGTTTATAATATTTTTGTTTTAGAGTTTTTAAATCTTTTCCATCACCAATTATTCTTAGTTTGGCACTATTATTTGCTGTTTTAAGAAATGATTTTATCATAATCTCCACTCCTTTATCTTTGTCGATTTGTCCGATGTATATAAAAGTGAAATTAGATTTAGAGTTTTTATTTATATTTTTAATGTTAATGTTTTCAATAGGATTAAATTTTTGCCAAACTTTTGTATTTTTAAAAAAGCCTTTATCTTGATGTATTTTTAATAACCATTTGGAGGGAGAAACAATTAAGTCAACTTTTTGACTATATTTTTTTTGTATTTTTTGATAAAGACGTGCAAAAAAGGAATTAATTATATTTTCTTTTTCATATATCATCCTACCTGAGGGATGAAGCATTTGTATGTCGTGTAAATAATGGATATGAGAAATATTTAAGTCTTCAATAAGTTTATATATTTTAATACTAAAACCTGTAAGATTATGACTAATAATTAAATCTGGTTTTTCATGTTTAAGTACACTCTTTATTTTATTAACTGACCTATTTTCTATTTGTTTATATAAGTGCCATAGTAATCTGATTATATAAGGGAATTTATGTAGATTATAGTATATTGAATTTATCAAATAATCATTATTTTTAGATATATCTTTTTCTTCTTTTTTTCTTTGATTATTATTTATTTTATTTTCTATAATCTTTTTGGGGGCAGTGGAGATAACAAAACAATCATGTCCTTTTTCTTCAAGGGCGTGTTTTAATTTTTCTATAATTATTTCTGCTCCACCTCTTTTTTGATTGTGATAGAGATTGTTAATTAAGGCTATTTTCATAAATAATTATTTGTCATCTGTTTTTAAAATATTCAGCCATTTTTCTTTAATGTGTTTATCTAAATATTTTTCTTGAGCTAAATAGAAAGCTTCTTTTTTAAAGTTTTGAATAAGTGTAGGTTTATTGATTATACTTTCTATTTTATTTTTTAAATCTATTATACTACCAGGAATAACTTTTAAACCACAATCATCGTTAAATACCTGACTAACACCTTTAAGGTTGCTAGCAATTACAGCTGTAGAATTAGCCATGGCTTCAATTAAAACAAGGCCAAAAGCTTCATTTTTATTAAAAGAGGGAAGTATTATTATATCTGCTTTTTCATATATTTTTTTTAATTCTTTATCATCTACATTATTTAAAAAATTAATATTTTTGTTTAAATTAAGTTTAAAAACAAGCTTTTTGTATTTATTTAATAGCTCACCATTGCCAACTATATTTAAAGTCCAATTTTTTTGTTTTATTTTAGCAGTTGCTTTAATTAAATTTTCCACACCTTTGAAATAGTGAGCTTTATCAAGTCCTCCTACAAAAAGAAGTTGTATATTATTTTTATCCTTTATTGTGAAATCTTTGTGATAATAATCTTCATTTATATGAAAACTAATGGCTTTATATTTTTGGACTTCTTTTTGGTATAATTTTTTAATTTGTGAATTTTGTAGATAATCAAGACTAGAAACAATAACTTTATCAGCTTGTTTTATTAGGGCTTTACCACAAATATGTCCAGGTAGGCTTAGTATTTTATATAGAGGATTTAAAGCTTGTACATCCATGTGATAATAGATGTAAAGTTTTTGTTTTTTATTAAATAATCTATATAGATATAATATCTCATTAGTACCGAAAAAAGGGTAGTGTAAAATAATAGCGTCGTATTTTTTTAATTTAAAAAAAAGACTTGGTAAGATAGCAGCTTGGCCAAGCTTTAATAATGGTTTTAAATAAAAGACATTAGTATTTTCAGCTTTAAACTTGTCTTTATGTAAATTATTTTTATTATGTTTTTTATCATCTTTAAGCTTCTCAGTAGTAAAAGTATGTATATCTATTTCTGGGCTGAGAAGTTTTGCTAGACCTTTAGCACTATTACCTATTCCACCTTTATAAGGAGGGAAGGAGCAGACAATTTGAGCTATTTTCATATTTATTTTTCTGTATTATTATCACTATCTTTTAAGGCTATTTCTCGTAATAATTTAGTTATTTTTGTGTCTAGATTCAATATTTTTAATCTTAATCTAAAAATTAAATAGAAAAGAAAGAGTATTGCTAAATAAAGTAAAAAATTAATACCACTACCTGAAAAACCAAGATCAATTAATAAGGTATCTAATTGTTTTAAAAATAACATTGCTAAAGCAGCTAGGGACCAGAATATCATCCAAAAAATATATTCATTATTTTGAACTTTACCTTTCTTTTTTAACAGTGTTAATCTGAAAATGAAGATTAGAATTAAAATTAAAGCTATTGTTTGTTGCCACATATTATTTATTTATTTTATTGATTAGTAAGTCTTTAATAGTCTTAAAACCTGAGCCTAGAGATTGTCCAAATTCATTATATATTACGGTAATAGGTACTTCTTTAAAAACTAAATTATATTTATGAGTTTTAGCTAATATTTCGCTACAATGAGCCATACCATCGTGTTCAATTTTAATTTTTTCTAGTGCTTCTTTATCCATAGCTCTAAAACCACTTTGTGGGTCGCTGGTGTTTATACCTAAAAATAGATAATTAATTGTTTTAGCTAGAGGCATGATTATATGTTTTTTTAACCAGGGCATATTAGATTTTTTACTTAGAAAACGAGACCCAAAACTAAGAGGGTAAGCTTCTTCAATAACTGGTTTTAAAATATCAGGTATTTCTTTAGCTAAAAATTGTCCATCAGCATCAAAGTGAACCACTGCGTCATAATCATGCCTTCTAGCATATTCATTACCAGTTTCAAGGCTTGCACCTTGACCACGGTTAATAATATGACTAATTACTTTAGCTCCATTTTCTTGGGCTAATTTTTTTGTTTGATCTTTAGAGCCGTCATTTACAACCAGAACATCACTAATATATTTTTTAGCAGATGATACTGTTTTACTTATATTTTTTTCTTCATTGTAGGCTGGAATTATACAAAGTATCTTCATATATTACTTATTCTTAGCAAATCATTAGCAGAGATTATACCTAAGTTTTGTTTTTTATAGGCATCATCTATTATTGAGGCTGTGTTAAGGTGGGGGTATTTAAAAGATAGTACTTCAAAGGCTAAAACATTACCATTATATGATTTATAATTACATTTATCACAACCACTACTAGTATAAGAATTATTTTTTATATCTCCTAAATTATAATGAGAGGATAAATCATCTAAAGATTTTTTTTCATAAGAGCTATGTTCAGCTTTATCTAAACAATGAGGGCATAGATGTTTAAAAGACTCTTGGTGTAATATAAAATTTATATTCTTACTTAATCCTTTATCATTAATTTTTTCTTGTAATTTACTGTAAGCATCATGTGAACTTTCGCTATTTATGCTTAAAATTATTAGTTTATCACTATTTAAACTATATTTTATTAAGGCTTTAATGATATTTTCATTTTCACTATTAGTAATTACAACATTTTCACTGTGTTTATTTAAAAGACTAATTAAATCATGTTCATCAATATTTTTTAACCAATTTTGGTTTTCATCAAGATAAATAATATTTTTATCAAGTTTTCCTATACTTAATATATCTATATTTAATTTATTTAATTCATGAATAAAAGCTGATAAAGTTTTTTCTTTATCATCTTTATTTTTAGAGGAAATAGTAATAAGACCTTTAGTTTTTTCTGTCTTTAAGTGTTGTTTAATATTTCTTAAAATATTTGAATCCATACCTAAATTTGATAGTTTCCAGGCTGTGCTTTCTGGTTCAATTACTTGCAATAGGTATTTATGATTTTCACCAGCAACACTAGTTAAGTAAACATTGCGAGTATTAATTGGTGTTTGTAATTTAAAAGAAATATTAGCGCCAGATTCTAATTTTTGAGCGTTAGTTAGTGAGTTTAACTCAGTTATGAATTTATTGCTAGCCCTTTGTGGAAGTAGTAGGTCGTCTGCGTTAACTTCATGATAATCTACTTCTAAACCTTCAGAGCTCAATTCAATATAAAGACTACTAGCACCTTGCCAGAGCCCATAATTTATTAGTTTGCTAATAAAGTTTAATTTCATAATATTATTATAACATTATTTTTACATTATGGAAAAATATGATAATATTAAATAAAGTCCTTTTTTATTGGGATTTAATTAAGTTAAACTTATGCAAAAAATATTGATCGCATTAAGACGTTATTTGTGGTTTTTTAAAAGAATTTTTAATGATAAACATTTGCGTATTTATACTATAATTAATTTGTTATTCTTAATTTTAATATTTGTTTTTGCTTGGTATTTATATAAAAATATTAGTTCAGATTTAATGGTTTTACACTATAATGTAGTTTTTGGTATTGATAAAGTTGGTCATCCTTATGAAATCTTTATTTTAGGATTTATTGCTTTAGCTGTTTTTATTTTTAATACTCTGCTTACTATTAGTTTTTTTAGAAAAAAACATTTTCACTTTTTAAGTCATTTGCTACCAATAAGCTCTTTAGCTGTTAATATAATTGCTTTTTTTAGTCTTTTGAGTCTTTATTTAGTTAATTTTTTCTAATATGCCAGAATTTCAAATTGCCAAAATTCTTAGTTTATCTACTTTAGCTTTTGTTTTTGCTATTTTATGGACACCACTTTTAACCCATTATTTATATAAATATAAATTGGGTAAAAATATTAGAAATAGTGGTAAAACACCTGTATTTTCAAAACTTCATGCCCATAAGGCCGGAACACCTACTATGGGAGGAATTTTAATTTGGTTAACACTTCTTATTCTAATTATACTTTTTAGTTTCTTGGGGGATTTTTTAAACTTAGAATTTTTAACTAAACTTAATTTTCTTTCCAGAAGTGAAACTCTTTTGCCCCTTGGTGCTTTAATTGCTACTGCTATAGTAGGACTTGTTGATGATTGGCTAGATGTTAGAGGTAAGGGGGCAAAAGGTGGTGGTGGACTTACTGTAGGGCATCGTTTATTTATATATACTGTGATTGCTTTAGTTGGTGCTTTATGGTTTTATTTTAAATTAGATTGGACAGTGCTTCATGTGCCTTTTTTTGGCAATTTTGAAATAGGTTGGTGGTATATACCTATTTTTATTTTAGTAATTATTAGTACTTCTTTTTCAGTTAACGAAAGTGATGGTTTGGATGGTTTAGCTGGAGGCACTTTAATTACTTCTTATGTAGCTTTTGGTGTTATCGCTTTTGCTTTAGGTAGATATGATTTAGCTGCTTTTTGTGGAGTAATTACTGGTGGACTTTTAGCTTTTTTATGGTTTAATATTCCCCCTGCTCGTTTTTATTTAGGTGATACTGGTGCTATGAGTTTAGGAGTTACTTTAGCTATAATTGCTATGTTAACCAATTATGTTATTTTACTTCCTATTATTGGTTTACTCTTTGTTTTTGAATCTTTATCAGTACTTTTGCAAGTATTTCATAAGAAGATAAAAAAAAGAAAATTATTTCACTCTACTCCAATTCATCATCATTTTCAGGCTATAGGTTGGTCAGAGTCTAAAATTGTTATGCGTTTTTGGGTTATATCAGCTATTACAGCAGCTATTGGTATTATTTTATTTTTATTAGACAGAGGACTTTAAAGCTTATAATATGATGTTAATAAAAAGGGCTTATAAAAAATTTAATAAAAAAGATAGAGATGAGCATGAGCCAGATAAAAAATTAATTTATGCCCTGTTTATTTTAATCATTTTTGGTTTAGTTATGCTAGCTTCAACTTCAGCTTATTTGGCTTATACTAAATTTCAAAATACTTATGCATATATTCAAGGGCAAATTATAGCTACAAGTATTGGAGTAGTCTTTTTTTATATTGTTAGTAAAACAAATTACCAAAAATGGAAAAGAAATGCTATTTATTTTTTATTAATCTCTATACTTTTGTTAGTTTTAGTTTTTATTCCTGGTCTATCTGCTGGTCATGGCAGTGCTAGAAGTTGGATTTTGGTATTTGGACAATCTTTACAACCAGCTGAGTTTGTAAAGATTTCCTTTTTAATATATTTAGCTGCTTGGTTGCAGATAAGATATAAAGATATAAAGACAATGTCTCAAGGTTTAATGCCTTTTTTAATTATTTTTGCCCTTATTAGCATTCTAATGTTTCTTCAGCCAGATTTAGGTACTTGGTCTATTATTGCTCTTAGTTCTATACTTGTTTATTTTGTTGGGGGAGGCAATAAAAAACATATTATAGCTTTATTTTTAATTGCTATTATAGGGGTATATTTAATGGTTACTTATACTGATTATCAACAAGATCGTTTTGCTTGTTTAAAAGATCCTTCTTTTGATACTCAAGAAAAGTGTTATCAAATAAATCAGTCGCTTATAGCTGTTGGTTCAGGTGGACTTTGGGGTAAGGGTTTAGGGGAGAGTAGACAGAAATATTCTTATTTACCAGAAGTTAGTGGAGATGCTATTTTTCCAATTATATCAGAAGAAATAGGTTTTATTTTTTCTAGTACCTTAATATTATTATATACTTATATTTTCTATCGTGGTTGGCTCATAGCCTTAAAAGCTAAAGATATGTTTGGAAGACTTTTAGCTGTAGGTATAGTTTCTTGGATATTTTTTCAAGCTTTCTTAAATATTGGTGGAATGCTTAATTTAATACCTATGACAGGAGTGCCACTTCCATTTATTTCTGCTGGTGGTTCAGCAATGCTTGCCGGCTTGATTGCTATGGGTATATTAGTTAATATTAGTAGATATACAGTTGAAGATTAAATATGTTTTTAAATTAATTTATATATGAAAACTAAGCCTAAAACAATTGTTTTTTCTGGAGGGGGAACCGGTGGTTCAGTAACACCTCTTTTAGCTGTGATTAAAGATCTGAAAACAAAACATCCTGATTGGAATATGCTTTGGTTCGGCAGTACTCATGGTATTGAAAAAGAGATGGTAAAAAAGGAAAGTATTAAATATTATCCTATTTTAAGTGGTAAGTTTCGTAGATATTTTTCTGTTAAAAACTTTTTAGATATTTTTAATATATTAGCTGGTTTTATTCAATCTTTTATTTATCTCGCATTAATAAGGCCTAAGGTGGTAATTAGTGCTGGTAGTTTTGTTAGTGTGCC
>JAIPJO010000041.1 GCA_021734135.1 Patescibacteria group bacterium | reverse complement strand
ATATAGAGTAAAATCAAAAATTGCCACTCGTTTTCGCTAATGGGCGACTGCACGACTTAGTGAATATCTTACTCAAGGATTTACTATAAATGATGAATTCTTGAAAAATAATGGTGGTGGAGTTTTAATTAATTCAGGTAAAATAAGTCATAAAAAAGCAATAGAAAAAGCCGAGAAAGAATATCGTAAATATCAAGTAAAGACCTTATCTCCAGTAGAGAAAGATTATTTAAAAACATTAAAAGATATAGAAAAAGATATTGTTAAAAAGGACAAATCAAGTAAAAAATAAATAATTATAAAAAAATACAACAAATACAATTTATTAGAAATATATAAAATATAGTGGATTAATAAAAAGTATTGTATATATATTTTTAAAATGCTATAATTATATATATAAATAAAATTATTAATAAATTGATTTAAAAAATAATTCTTTAGCAAATCTTTTTTATTAGATTTGTTATAAGAAGGGAGGTGACTATGAATAAAAATAAAAAAGGTTTTACCTTAATCGAACTTTTAGTTGTAATTGCTATTATTGGATTACTTTCAACTTTAGCGATTGTAGCTTTAAACAGTGTTAGACAAAAATCAAGAGACGCCAAGCGTGTTGCTGATGTTAAACAAATTCAAACAGCCCTAGAGCTTTATTACAATGATCATTTTGGTTATCCTGACTCAACTTCTGTAACTCAAGGAGAGCCAATTATAGGTTTAAATGACGTTACCTATATGGCTCAAGTACCGGAAGCTCCAGAACCTGCAGATAATCCTTCAGGTGATAGCACTTGTGTTACTGGAGATACTAATGATTATAATTATATTCAAGACGATGATGGATCTAGTTATAGTCTAGATTACTGCATAGGTGCAAATACTGGTAATGTTGACGCAGGTTTAAACACAGCTACCCCAGCTGGTATTCATGATAACTAAAGAGAGATAATAATTAGGCCTGATTATTATTTTCTAAGTAAAGAAAATATTGAGATTATAAAGCCATTGGTTTTTTCCAATGGCTTTTATTTTGTGTTATAATTTAAAATATACATAGATACTATATTTTATGGAATTTAAAGAAATAAGAGATGATCATAAATTAAATACTTTTTTAAAAAAACAAGGCTTTTCACAGTTTTTGCAATCTTCTTATTGGCGAGATATTTTGCATGCTCAAAATCAAAAGATTCATTGTTTTGTAGTAGTAGATGATAATAATGATATAATTTTAAGCTCTTTATTTGTGCAATATAATTACAATTCTTTTAAATATTATTATTTACCTAGAGGGCCAGTACTAGATAAAAAGTATAATGAAAAAAAAGAGCTCAAAGCAGAAGTTTTAGATTTTTTCTTTTTTGAGCTTAAAGAAAAAATTATTAACAAAAAAACTTTATTTATAAGGTTCGAGCCCAATTTTAATATATTAGATAAAGATAGAAATACAATCTATAATTTAAACAGCTTTAACATAAAAAGAAGTTTAGATATTCAACCTAGTAAAACTAGAATTTTAGATTTAGAAAACAGTGAAGAAGAACTGCTTAAGGATATGCATAGTAAAACTAGATATAATATTCGTTTAGCTAAGAGAAAAGAAGTAGAAATACTTGGCGCTAAGGATGAAAAAGATTTTGAAACTTTCATTAACTTACTTAAAACTACTGGTGAGAGAAATAAGTTTTCCTTGCATCAAGAAAAACATTATAGAAAATTATATGAAAATGGGAAAGATAAAGTGAAAATTTATTTTGCTAAACATGGTGATGATATTATTGCTGGTGCTATGTTTTCTTTTTTTGGTGATACTGTTACATATTTACATGGAGCTTCAGCTAACAAGAAAAGAAACTTAATGGCTCCACATTTACTACAATGGCAAACAATATTAAAGGCTAAAAATAAAGGTTTTAAATATTACGATTTTGGTGGTATAGATGAAAAAAAATGGCCAGGTGTAACTAGGTTTAAAGTTGGTTTTGGTGGTAGAGAATATGAATTTGCTGGTACCTATGATTTAGTTTTAAAACCTTTAAGTTATTATATATATAGTGTAGTTAGGAAAATAAGAAGAAAGTTTCTATGATTGAAGTAAATAATATAAATAGTGAAGATGTGGATATAAAAGCAGTAAGTATATTAGCACAAAGTTTTTTAGATGTTTATGATTTATCTAGTAAAGCTGTTTCTATTGCTTTTATTTCTAAAGAAGAAATGAGAGAGATTAATAGAGATTATAGGGGAAAAGATACAAATACTGACGTTTTGTCGTTTACAGAAAAGAGTGGCAGTGATTATTTAGGTGAGATTCTCATTAATTATGCTAAAATAAAAGAACAAGCTAAAGATTTCAATAATACTAATGAGAAAGAATTAGATTTTATTCTCATTCATGGATTACTACATTTACTGGGTTATACTGATGAGAAAGAAGAAGATAAAAAAGAGATGATTAGATTAGGAAACGAGTTTCTAAAGAAATATTATAATTAAAATATATATTATATTATAATTAATATAGTTAATAATATTTTTAAATAATATATTCAAATACATATAATTTATGAAAACAAAAATGAAGAAAATAATATTAAAGACTTTTATAATTGTTTTTGTTTTTTTGTTTATATTAGTAGCGCATTTTAATATTTCTCCGCAGGCTTTTCTTGGTGCTAAACTTTTTCAAAATACAGCCTATAGCGCAGTTATGGATAATGTTAGAGGTTTTGCACATAGTAGTGAAAGTCAATCTTGGGTAAGTTTTAACTGTGCTAGCGACCCTACTGTTGGTGGACAAAACATTTTTACCTTTAATTTTAGTACTAGCTCAGTTGTTGTTGAGCCTACAATGTATTTTTCTTTTCCTAGTTGTGATCAAGAGGAGTATGGATTAAATATTGATGATAGTACTGGTGAAATTTCTGGTAAAGCCTTAAGTGATCATTATGGTTGGATAGATTTTAATCATGATACTAACCCTTTTACACCTAAAGCTTATTATAATTCCTCTACTAAAGAAATAACTGGTACTGCTTTTGTAGAGCGTTTAGGTAATCCAGATGGAAAAGTTAATTTTCAAGATATTGATGTAGATGTTGATGGTTTTTGGCATGGTCATATGACAAATGGAGATATGGGAAATATCAAGTTAAACTGTGATGATAGTACTCTAACAAGTTCACATCCTGAATGTAGTGAAAACTTTTTTAAGGTGAAATATGTTAGACCGCTTATATTAGAAGTTTTAAATGCGCCTAATTGGAGCCCTGCACAAGTTTGTAGTAGTTTTACCAATAAAGCAGTACTTCGTTGGGATAGTATAGGTGATGCACAAAGTGCTTATCAAGTAATAATAGATACCGACAGTGTTAGAGATGACAACCCTCCACATTTTGATAGTGGTAAAGTTACTAGTCCTTCTCAGCAATTTATTTGTCCAGGAACTGGTAATGATTGTAGTTTAGATTATGACACTACTTATTATTTCTGGGTTCAACTCTGGAATAGTATAGATCAAGCTAGGGGCTGGATACAGTTTGATACTAATGACACTAATCATACTTTAACCGATAATGAAGATTATAATAATTCAGTTAGTCCTGATCCTAATTTAACCTTTACTACCTATAGACATGATTTCCCAGAGCCAAGCTTTACTTGGACTCCTGAAGAAATTATAATTACTGAGGAGGTTGATTTTGAAGGAGAAGCAGATTATTATACTGATGCTAATCCTGATAGTAATGTTCAAGCTTGTACTGATAGCACTTGTGATTTTGTCTGGAGTACCACAATGGCATCTAATATTTCTAATGCTACTAATTCAACTACTACTATTGTCTTTATTGAATCTGCTGATGGTTTTGTAAATTTAGAAGTTACTGATCCTGATGGTTATACTTGTACTAAGTCTGAGCCTATTTCTGTTAGTTTTGAAGATCCTATTTGGAAAGAGGTTAATCCAGAAGAAGAATAGGAAAATAGTTTAAAATATAATCATAATTAATATATAAAACAGTGATAAGAAGAATAAAGACAAATAGAATTTTAAACAAAAATAGACTTTTACAGCTAAGGTCAGGATTTAGTTTAATGGAGCTTTTAGTTAGTATTAGTATTATTGTCCTTATCACCGGACTTTTCTTTGCTAGTTATAGAACAGCTAATAAACAAGCAGAGTTAACTAGATCAGTTAGTGATCTTTCAAGTAGTTATAGAAAAGCTCTTAATCAAACTTTAGGATTAAGTGAATTTGACGGTGCTGTACCCGAAGGTGGTTGGGGTGTTCATATTAATATCTCAGTTGATGATACTAAGTATTATGTTTTTGCCGATAGAAACAATAATGGTCAGTTTGATGATGGTGAGGCTAGTAAAGATTCAGGGGGAGAAACTATAAACACACCTAGAAATATTAATATTGATAATATTAAAGTAAATGGTAGCACAGACATAAATCATTTAGATGTAATATATATTCCACCACATCCTAGAGTAATTTTTCATTCTAATGATACAGCTATAGGTATAAATGAAGCTGAAATAACTATGTTTAGTTCAGAGACTGGTAACACTAAAGCAGTTGAAGTTAATTTTTTAGGATTGATAGATATGATAGATTAATTTAATTATTTATATTTTTAAATGATAAATAAAAGAATAGAAAATAATAAATATTTAAAGTCTCTCAAAGTTTTAAACAAAGCAGGTTTTTCTTTAATGGAAGTTATGTCTGTACTTTTTATTGTCATGGTTGGTATGGTAGGAGTTATGTCACTTGTACTACAAAACATTCAAGTAAAAGAAATAAATACTAATAGAATAATTGCTCATCAATTAGCTCAAGAGGGAATTGAACTTATTAGAAAACAAAGAGATACTAATTGGATTGTCTGTGCTAATGCAGGATCTTCAGATCCTAGTTGTTGGTTATCAAACATTGAAGCAGGTTTTAATTATATAGTAGATTTTAATGATGAATATCCTGTGAAAGTTACAAGTATTGAGGATGCTAACTTATTTAAAATTACTAGTGGTGAATTTGAAAATATGTATGTACATGATTTAACTTCACAGGAAACTCCATTTTATAGGATGATAGAAATTGAACCTATGCCTGGAAACTCAATATATATAACTGTTAACATTGAATGGAATGAAAGGGGACAAATGTATTCCTATAGTGCAGAAACTGTTTTGTATAATTGGAATTAATATTATTTATATAGAATATATAGATAATTTGAGAGTAAAAATAATATGAAAAAATATAATCACAATAAAGCAGGTTTTAGTTTAATGGAGATGCTACTGGCTATTAGTATTTTTGTTATCATTATACTTTCCTCTACTAGAATTTTTCAGTTAGTAGTACAAGGACAAAGACAGGCCATCGCTGCCTATCATGTACAAGAAAATTTAAAATACTTTTTTGAGGTTATGAGTAAAGAAGTAAGAATGGCTACCATGGATACAGCTGGTGATTGTCCTAATGTTTCCTTGAATCAATTATATACAGTTATAGGAGATGATTTATATTTTAAAAACTTTGAAGAAGAGTGTGTTCATTATTATATGGAAGATGATAATGGAGTAAATAGATTTAAAATTGAAAGAGGATCTAATAGTGGCTATATTACCACCTCTAGTGTTAATATTAATTCTTTAAAATTTAATGTCCAAGATGATGTTTCTGGGGGAGCTCAGCTTGAACAGCCAAGTGTAACTGTTAATCTACAAGCAGAAGCGATAGCTTCAGAGTTAGATAAATCAGAGATGACTTTGCAGACTACTATAAGCTCAAGGTATTATGAATAATCAAAGTATAGAATAAATAAATTAAAATAGATGAAAATAAAAAAGAAAAAAATTAATATAGATAATAATAAAGAAGCTAATAGTAATAATATTTTTAATATTAAGTTTAAGACTGATAAACAGGGCAGTGCCTTGCTTATGGCTATTCTTATCTTAAGTAGTATTATTGCAGTTTCTTTTAGTGTTAGCAGAATGGTTATGACAGCTATTGAAACTGGAGGAGTGCAAGCACAATCAGTTATGGCTTATTATGCCTCTGAAGCTGGAGCAGAAAGAGT
Source organism: Patescibacteria group bacterium (assembly GCA_021734135.1). GTDB lineage: Bacteria > Patescibacteriota > Patescibacteriia > Patescibacteriales > UBA12465 > JAIPJO01. The sequence continues at coordinate 497 of JAIPJO010000041.1, read as the reverse complement.
TTTATATGGTATGAGGCACGGAAGTTTGGTTATTGATGAAAATGCTTCTAATCTTTTTAGTGATGCTACTTTATCTAATGGTGCTCAGTATAGGGTAGCAGTTAGACAATATTCTCCATTGAAAATAATAAGTGTAGGTTCATTTGGTTCTACTAAACGTAGTGTAGAGCTATCTTTTTAACTTATTCTCAACTCAATATTTTAGTTAGTATTTTATTAATTATTTTTTTAAATTGTATACATTGCTAATGTATGAAAAGGGCTAATAGTATACATTGGTGATGTATAAAAAAATATAACTTTAATTATATCACCTCGAAGTACGAATATTTCATACTCTCAGTATATATTATTAAATATATTACTTAGTTTCTAGAATTTAACGCAACACTATTGTTAATTAGTTCATTAAATAATTCATAAGGTTTTCTAAAATCTAGTACTGCCCTAGGTCGACCGTTAAGTAAATCCTGTACTTTCTTAATCTTGTAACGACT
>JAIPJO010000040.1 GCA_021734135.1 Patescibacteria group bacterium | reverse complement strand
CCAGGATCACCTGAAGCTCCTCAACAAACTGCTCCGGTAAATGAAGAAGATCTTCCTGAAGAAACTGTGAAGGTTGGTGTAAGTGCTGAAGGTTTTAGTCCTTCTGAAGTAACTATGCCTGCAAACAGTGCTGTTACAATGTCAGTAACTTCTACTGATGACTACACTCATATCTTTAAGTTTAAAGATGATTCTTTGAAGGCTGTAGCTGTTGGTATTGCTCCTGGGGAAACTAGAGCAATTACTTTCCAAACTCCTGGACCAGGGGAATATGAATATTATTGTGATGTTCCTGGACATGAGGGCAGAGGAGAAGTTGGTACTATGATTGTTGAATAATATTGATCTTAATTAGTTCAAGAAGATACAAATAGTTTAAAACAGGCGCATAAATGATATGCGCCTGTTTTTATATAGATTATTATAGGTTTAATGTTTTTGGTTTAACTAACAAAAAAACTTCATTGTAATAAATGAAGTTTTTTTGGAGACAGTCTCCTTGCGGATATCCACATTGTCGAGAGGTGGACTAGGTTTAAAAAACCAACCGTCTTGTTTGTATTATAGTGTAAAAATAAAAAATGGTATATATTATTTATTTTCCTTCCATTATTTTAATAATATAATCTAATATCTTAATAATTTCTCTTTTTTTCTCAAGTAGCTCTTTGCTAAAATATTTATCATATTCATATCTTTCTTTTCTTTTTGTTTTTTCTATATATTTTTCTTCAAATATTCTTTTGCATTTTTTTGAATTAGCACTTATTTCTTCTGAGTCTAAAATCATCAGTAGCAAATGCTCAAGGCAGGGAGTATTTTCTAATAATTCAATTTCCTTATCCCTGGTAAACTGTCTGGCTTTTTTAATTTCATTTTTAGGTTTATCATTATCTAGAATAACTACTATTCTATTAAATTCACCAGGGACTTTATAAGCATCAAGAACAATATTTTTAGCATCACCACCACGTCCTTTCTTTATAGTTATAGCAACGTTGGTATTGTAACAATATAGTTTTCTTATATGTTTTAAAAAGACCTCTTCATTCATCCCTTCACCAAAAACTAACAAAGTTTTATTTGCCTGACGTTTTTTCTTTTTGTATGGATTTGTTCTGGACATGTATTATAGCTTAGGAATAGCACCATAGGCACCTGCTATATATTTTGAATAATAATTATCATCACCACGGACACCACTAACATCATCTAGTCGCCAAGCTTCACTTTCTCCTTTTTTATTTTTTTCAGTTAAAACTATTTGGTATTTATCTAATTTACTTAAAATTTGATGACTATGACTACTAAATAATAACTGAGCGTTTTTAGGGTTAGTTTCTGCTTGCATAAATAAATCAAATAAAGTCAAAATTACTTCTGGATGTAAGTTAACATCAAATTCATCTAGTATTGCCGTTTTACCACTGGCAATAACTATTAAAATTGTTTTTAGAAGTATAAACAGTTGTTTTGTTCCAGATGACTCATATTGTATTGGAATATATTCTTTTTCATTTTCAAAAGTATGAGCTACTCTAGCATTAATATTTAAGCTATTTTCTTTTTTTTCTTTCTTTATCTCAAAAGAATCTAAGCCCAAATCAAATTGAGATAATAATTTTTCAGCCTCTTCTTTTACCTTAATATTTTTCTCTTCACTAAAAAAATTAAGTGCTTCAACAAGTTGCTTACTAGCACTTGGAAGCAAATGATCGCCAATCCAACCTGCTTCAATTACATTTGTTTCAATATTTTGCCAAAAGTTAAATATTTTTAAACTTTCTTTATGATTGAGACGGGAAGCAACACTGATAATGCTAGCATTATCACGAATGGAGTTAAAAAAACCTTTGGGTAAGTTAAATTTATTATCAATTAGTTCATATTTATTAGTTTCTTCATTCCATTGACGTGAGAATAATTTTTTTGCTGTTACTTTTTCAGTAGTTTTATTTTTTATCTTCAATTCTTCTGAAATAATACGTTTGTTATTTAAACTAAACTTATATACATAAATATCTCCATTAATTTCAAAATCAACAGATAAGTCTGTATTTTTATTTTTTTCTGAACCAAACAAGAAAGGTTTTATTGGCAATGATTCATTAGGTGAAATATATAAAGAATTAATTATTAACCATTTTAAAAATGGTAAGATTTTTAATAAGTTTGTTTTGCCTGAGGCGTTTGGACCTATCACTATTTCTGCCTTTGAAAGACGAGTGCCTGAGGCGCTGTTAAAATAACTATTATTTTTAGGGGCTTTGTCATTGACGGTAAAATCTATTTTAGTTAATTCTTTAAAAGAATAGAAATTTTTACATGAAAAGGAATGTATCATATAGTTAGTAGATTAAATTTTATTATGTATCATTATTAGAGTTTATAAAAAGTTCTAAAATACATAATTATTAAAATAATATTCTACTTATATGATAGCAAAATCATATTTATATGTCAATAATCAACAAAATAATGTATGAAAAAGGGATATATATAGAAAATAAAGCAAAAGTAATTAAAATATCATTACTTTAGGCTCTTATATAGTCTATCTAAATCAATATGAATTTTATCTAAAATAAAAGCTAATTTTATTTGTACCTTTATGTTATATTTTAAAGCGAATTTTTAAACTTTATTAAAAAGAAACTGTCTAAATTAATGGCAATATATTAAGGTAAATGATATAATAATAAGTAATAAATAAGTATATTTTAAATATTGATGATAGTTTAAGTTGTTGATTTAGAGACACGTGATTATAGTAATTAAATACCTATTTTATATATGAATAAAGATAGAAAGGAATGTATAAAAAAAGTTAATAGCTTTAAAAAACAGCTTAAAAAAACTTTAAGTTTTTTAAAGAAGCATATATACAATTACAAACTAGAAATATCTTTGTCTGTTTTGATTATAGTAGTTATTTTTTTAGTGGTTTTGTTTTATCCAAGTTCATATTTAGCTCAAGAAGATGATAATAATTTAAATGATGATTTGCTTAGCAGTGAGAGCAGTGATGAGGTAGGGCAAAGTATAGATGATTATCTTGCTAGTGTTGAAAAAGATAATATTAATAAAGATGATAGTATTGATGTAAATGATGATTTAGAAGAAGAAATAGTAGATAATGGAGATGAAGAAGAAATAGTAGATGATGAGAAGGAAAGGGAAGATGAAGGCAGTGAAGATGATAATGATGATAATGAAATTGATAAAGACGAGAGTGATTTTAGTGAATCTTTTATAAACAGCTTTGGTGACAGTTTCTCTAGCGGTGTTTATCTAAATTTAAAAGAAACTAATATGTATTTAGATGAATATAGCTCTGCTTTAACTTTTGAACCTTTATATGACTTTTTTAAACTTGATAGCTGTGTTGAAAATGGTAGTACTTGTGATTTTCATAAAGATGTACAGGTTTTAGATGGTGGTATGAAGGCTTGTATAAGTGGTACTAATAATTGTTTGAAAGTAATGAATGACAAGTTATATTATAATAATAAAAAAATAGATCTTCCAGAGAAAATAAGAAGTGAGGAAATTATATCTTTAACAGTAGGAGCTCTTGATACTAAGTTTTTATTAGGAGCAGTGTTAGCTGATAATAAAGATGAATATGGTTTAGTGTATTCATTTGCTAATAATAATTTTGAAAATATTATTTCTAAATATTCAAGAAATAATATTAGTTCTAAATATCAAAGACAAGGAGGAAAAATTGGTTTTGGTGGTAGTGATGATAATTTCCTTATCGTTTACGCTGGTTATAGAGGAAAGGCTTTTCAAGTGCTTAGTGATGAGATAATAGATATCTCAGATATGTTTGGGTTAAGGGTTGCAAATAAAGGCTTTGTGCCACAAATACTTCAAAGTGGTAGTGGTGGTGATAGTACTTGGTATATTTGTAGTTTAGAGAAGAGAAAACCTAAGTTTATTAAACTATGGCAAAATTCTTCTAAATATATTCAAGGTTCACTTGATTTAACATATAATATTTATACTAATAATAAATTATATAATAACTTTAATCATTGTTATTTATCTGAAAATGATAAACATAGAGTTTATTTAACCTTTGACAATGTTAGCTCTTTAGATATTTGGCAGTTTCAAGACAGTGGTTTTGACACTAGTCATGATTATTCTGTAGTCTCTTCTGATATTTTAGATAAAGAGGGTTATGTAGCTAAAAATGCTGTTATAAAAGACATAAGCTTATCTGTCTCTGAAAAAGGTTATACTAACAATATTAATGATTACGGCACTTTATATATATCAACAGATAACTCTAATTGGAATAGTGTTGAAGTTTCTGATATTTTTAATTTTAATAAGTTAAGCAGTGATTTGTATTGGCGTTTAGATCTAAAAAAAGGAGATGATTATTTTTCTCCTTGGTTTAATAATCTTAATAGTTTAAATTACTTACTCTTTAAAAAGGATTAATTTTATTGCAGGTACTTTTGTTTAGTGATATAATATTATTAAGAAATCAATATAGACTATATGCATATATTGATATAGTTTTAGATAATATTAATATAATTAATATATATTTACATAAATAATAATAGACGTATGTTAAAGTATAAAAAAATAATTACAGTCTTTGTAGTAGCAATTTTAATGGTCTCTCTTTTTGCTGTTACTAAGACTTTAGCTAAAGACATTATTATGGCTGATACAGTTGGAGATAATGTAGGTATTGGAACAACATTGCCTTCTGGTTCTTTAAAGTTAGATGTTGAAGGGCAGATTGGAGCAACAGAGTATTGTGATGAGAATGGAGCTAATTGCTTTGATTATACTGATACCAATAGTGCTTTTAACGATGGTTGGGATTTATATGATAATGGAGTTTATGAAGATAGAATATCAGAGTTTGAGGAGTTAGATTTTAATTCTAGTGCTGGTGTTATTGTAAGTTATGATGGTGTTGATGATCTTACTTTCAGTGCTGATATGAATTATATACAAGCTAGAGTATCTAGTTCTTGTCCTACTGGTTCATCAATTAGGGTAATTAACTCTGATGGAACAGTTACTTGTGAGACAGACACTGATACCAACACTAATGCAGCAACTATCTGTAGCGCAGGCTCCTTTTTAAATGGTGATGGCAGTTGTGACACTATTTCCTTTACAGACACCAATGCAGGAACTATCTGTGGAGCAGACCAATTTTTAAATGGTGATGGTAGTTGTGATTCTATTTCTGTTACAGACACTAATGCAGGAACTATATGTTCTTCAGGTCAATTTTTAAATGGTGACAATACTTGTGACAGTGTTCCAAATACTTATAGTGGTTGGGATTTATATGATAATGGAGTTTATGAAGATAGAATTACAGAGTATGAAAATGTAGACTTTAATTCTAGTACTGGTGTTAATGTAAGTTATGATGGTACTGATGATCTTAGTTTCTCTTTTGATTGTAGTGATGTTGCTGGAAAATTATTAACATGTTCAGGTGAAAACTTAGATTTTGATTATAATAATTTAGCTTCTTGTCCTGATGGATCATCAATTAGGGAAATTTTCGATGTTGGGTCAGGAGCAGGAGTTATTTGTCAGGCTGATAACTATAATGAAGGTTGGAATCTATATGATAATGGAACATTTAAAAATCAAATATCAGAGTCTGAGGTTCTAGATTTTAATTCTAGTACTGGTATTAATGTAAGTTATGATGGTGTTGATGATCTTACTTTCTCTTTTGATTGTAGTGATGTTGCTGGTAGTAATTTATCATGTTCAGGTGAAACCTTAAATGCTACTGATACTAACACTAACGCAGCAACTGAATGTAGTGCAGGTTACTTTTTAAATGGTGATGGTAGTTGTGATTCTATTTCTGTTACAGACACTAATGCAGGAACTATCTGTGGAACAGGTCAACTTTTAAATGGTGATGGTAATTGTGAGTCAATTCCTACAGATACTGATACTTATAATGATGGTTGGGATTTACATATTAATAATACTGCTTTTGCGACAGATAGAATAACAGAAGGTGAAAATTTAGATTTTGTGCCTTCTACTGGAATTAATATAAGTTATGCTAATAGTGAAGATCTTACTTTTTCTTTTGATTGTAGTGACGTGGCAGGTACTGGACTATCATGTTCAGGTGAAACATTAAACGCTGATGGTGGTTCTAGTTTATGGACAGAAAATGGTTCTGAGATTTATTATAGTGCTGGTGATGTTGGTGTTGGAGAACAATATCCTAATTCAAGATTACATGTAGATGGGGCTTCAGGATCTTCTGCTTTAAGAGTGCAAGTAACTGGAAGTTCAAAATTAACAGTAGCTAGTAATGGTGGTACTACAATTGGAGCTTATAATAATTCTCCTCCATCTAACGGTCTTTATGTTTCTGGTAGTGTAGGTATAGGAACATCTAGTCCTTCACAGAAACTTGAGGTTGATGGAAGTATTCTTGCAGAAGGTAGTAGTTATGGTGTTAAGGGGATGGATACAGGTGGTTCCTATGGAGAACTAGGAAGTGGCAATTATGGCGTTTATGGAAATGGCGTCACTGGTGTTTATGGATATGGTACTGCTAATGGTGTTTATGGGGGTGGTGATACTTATGGTGTTTATGGAAATGGTCCCTATGGTGTTTATGGG
>JAIPJO010000039.1 GCA_021734135.1 Patescibacteria group bacterium | reverse complement strand
ATGCTTTTTTAAAATTTAGTGAATATGACATTTTAAATAATACTGGAAAGATATCTCATGAGATAGCGGAAAAACTTGCTCATTCTGAATATGAAAAGTATAAACCGATACAAGATAAAAATTATATATCTGACTTTGACTACGAAGTAAAGAAACTGGCGCAGAGTCAGAAGAAAGATCAAAAAAATGAGAAAAAATAATTAAATAATATTAATATGTCTAAAAAAGTTATTAAAAAAGTACTCCCTGAATATTTTCAAGATATTGTAGATGGGAAGAAGAAATATGAACTTCGCCTTAACGATTTTGATATAGATGTTGGCGACACTTTAGTTTTAGAGGAGTGGACATCAGCTGATAAAGAAAATCGTAAGCCCACCGGCAGAGTATTAGAAAAAGAGGTTAATTATTTAAGAAAATTTAAACTTCAAGATTTATGGTGGAGTTTAGATGATATTAAAGAAAAAGGAATTCAAATAATATCTTTTAAAAGTAAAGAAGATAAAAAATATCCTAGACTTGGAATTGGTGTAATGATTCAAAATGAAAAAGGAGAAGTTCTTTTAGGTTTAAGAAAGGGTTCACATGGTTCAGGTGAGTGGTCTTTTCCTGGAGGACATTTAGAAATGGGAGAGACAATATTTGAAACTGCTAAAAGAGAAACAAAAGAAGAAACTAATTTAGATATTAATAATTTTGAACTTATTTCAGTTGCTGATGAAATGAGATATTTGAAAACTGATGGTAAGCATTATTTAAATATAGGTGTTAAAGGTTTATATGAAGGTGGCGAGGCAGTTGTTATGGAGGCAGATAAATGTGAAAAATGGAAATGGTTTGATTTAGATAATTTACCAGATACACTCTTTGAAGGTACTGAATTAATTATTAAAAATTTTAATGCTAATAGAATATACTAGCCTTATTAATAATAGTTTTTAATTTCAATATTATTATATTTACTAGCTAGTCTTTTAAAACAGCTATATTTATAGCTGTTTTTGAATATATTTCTTATATATTTCTTATATATTTCAGATTTCTTTAGTTATAAAGAATATAAAATAAATTTATCTCTTTGTTGTAGGAAAAAAATAATAAAAAAAAGAAATTTGCAGGTTTTTCCCTTTAAAATCAGTGGCTTGACTCGGTTTCTCAAATCGTGTATTATTGCTTGGTAAATAGTTAACTATTCATTCAATTATTCAATCAAATATTATTTTTTAAGAGTATTTTCGAAATATTTTTGAATAAATAATTTATTAATTTTTTCCTTATGAACAAAAAAGTTTTGTATTCTTTTGTTATGATAATTATCGTAGCGAGCCTAGCTGTTAGTGGAACTTACGCATATTTTACAGCAGATAGGACTACTAGCGCTAATAGATTTTCTGCTGGCACTTTAGATTTAGATATATCATCTAATGATGGTAAATTAGAACCATTTGTTATAGATAACATAGGAGCTAGTGCTACTATAAGTGGTGAAAAAACTTGGACAGTTAAAAACACAGGTTCTTTACCAGGAAAATTGTTGCTACGTTTGCAAAATGTTGTAAACAATGAAAATGGTTGTAATGACCAAGAGAAAAAAGCTGAACCTAATTGTGGTTTAGAGGGAGATGAAGGAGATTTAGGTTCAATTATTACATTAAAAATAGCTCTAGATGGAGTTGATATGATTGAAACTAATTTAACAAGCGAAGATGGAAATAGTCTTGGTTCTAAATGGGACCTCTTAGAAGATATTGTTTTAGAAGCTGGTGAGGAGAAAAAAATCACAGTTTCTTGGTTAGCTGATGAAGACTCTTATGGAAATGAAATTCAAAGTGATGATATTCAATTTGATGTTAATTTTCGTTTAGTTCAATTAGTTGATTAATGAGCAGTAAATTAAAATGACAGTAAATTAATTTAAGTATTTAATAAATTCAAGTGGTATAAAAGATAATAAATAAGGTAACTTTCGTTACCTTATTTATTTGTTAAAATGTTTTATGAAATTTATTATAAACACCTTAAAAAGTTTGATAGTAATTATTTTTGTATTAATAGCTATATATATTTTAAGTTTAAATTTTAATATCTTAGGTAATAACAAATTTTTTATAGTCCAATCTGGTTCTATGGAACCATCAATTATGACAGGGGATGTAATAGCGGTGCAGAAAAAAAAGAATTACGAGATTAATGATGTGATAACTTTTCAAGGTGATTCAGCTAGAGTAATTACTCATCGTATTTTTAGAATTGAAAAGACTGATGAAGGAAATGAAGAAGAGTATTTAACGAAAGGAGACAGTAATCGCTTAGAAGATGAAGATCTTGTATTAGATAAACAGGTTATTGGTAAGGTTGTATTAGTTATACCAAACTTAGGTTATTTAATGAATTTTGCTAAATCTCGCTTAGGCATTATTTTTCTTTTGTTAATACCATCAATCATTTTCATACTAGATGAATTAATTAAAATAAGAAAAAATGTTAAAAAGAGAAATTAAATTATTTCTTTTTCTCTTAATAATGTCTTATTCTTTTTTATCTAATGCTGGATATACAGATGCAGACATTTTTGCAGAAAGAGTTATTAATAGTAATAAATTATCATCTGTAGTTTTAGATTTTTCTACTAATAATTCTGTTAATAGTGGTTTTACCAAAAATCTTTTTCACTCCTCAGCTATAGAGCCGGGTGGATTTGATGTTGCCTCTATTAGATTTAAAAGTAAATCCAATGTTCCTTTAAAATATAATTTTAATATTAAAAAAACTAGAGGAGATGATATTTTATGTAATAATTTAAAATTAAAAGTTTTTAATAGTAATTTCTTTCCTGTATATCTAGGATCATTAATGGATTTTTCTAAAAATGATAAATTAAGCAGTGATGAAGTAAATGATTATATATTTTATTTAAGTCTGGATAAAAATGATAAAGAGATAAAAAATAAGCTGTGTGAATTTAATATAGATATTAAAACATATAGAGATAATCCAAATGAAGAGGATGCTATATTTGCTCAAAGGTCTCTTAGTAATATAGTTTCAAGTGGTGACTGGTAATTTATTTTAAGCATTTTATATTTTTTAGTTAAGGTTTAAATTATATTTGTGATATAATATTAATATAATAAGTTTTATATATAAATAATATGAAAAATAAAAAAGTGATAGTAATTTTGATTATATTTCTTTTCTTAGCTATCCTTTTTGCTTTGTTTTTTCTAATTCCTAATAGCTGTGAAAAGGATTTTAGGGTATACCCAGAAAAAGGTTATTGTGAGTTTAACTTGAAAACTTGTGAGGGCTTGTTTGGTTGCAAAGAATATGAGAACGTACAAGTTCCATGTGGAAGTATATCTACTTTATGTGGTGAAAAGGTACTTTGTGATTGTGATGAAAAAGAGCCACTTAGCTACTCAGCTAACAATATTAATGTTTTAAAAGAATTTAGACCTTTTAGTTACACTTCTGAGAAGTTAAGAAGGATGTCTAATGAGTGTGGAGTAGAGCATGATGAAGGCTATTTTGATAAATTAATAGAAAAGTTTAGCGATACAAGGGAAATTGTATATAGTTTTAAACATGAAAATAGCAATCAGGACTCTAGAGCCTTTGCGGTAGCATTAGTGCCCAATAAAGCTAAATATTCATCATTAGAAGAGTTTAAAAAAGATTTTGATTTGTGTGCTGCAGGTGGAGATCTTTATCCAACGAAGTTAAATGAAGATTGGCTTCTTTTTGTGAATTCTTGCGGTAGTGGCGCTGCTAATAATTTTGATAATGATTTTTCCTGTGATGAGATTAGAGAAATAGTTGAGCCAAGTTTGAACTTAAATTAATTATTTAAATAATTATATTATTAGTTATTAAGAATATGAAAAAAAATAAAACAATAAGTTCGCAAATTGTTAGTGGTGTCTTAAAGTTTTTAATAGCAGTAATTATCATTTTGGTAGTTATTGTTATCATCATCCCTTCAATTTTAAGTCTTGTTAAGGGTAAAGATATTCCTCCTGTAGATGATTCTAATTTACCTATACAAACAATTAACATCCCTGAGGAAGAAAACGCTTTTTATGATTTAAATTATGATTTGCATGCAAATAAAGATTTAATTAATAAAGAAAATATTCCTGAAGGAAAAAAGTTAGTTACTGATTATTTAGAAGCTGATAGCTGGAACCAAGAGCTTGTTGAACAGATTATCATAGATAATGAAAAGGTTTTAGAAGATTGGACTATAGCTGCCTCAAAAGATAAATTTCAATTACCCTATACTAATGAACATTCTAAAATATCAAGGGACATGACTGTGCCTCCGCTTAATATTTATAGAGAAATAAGTCGTTTAAGCGGTGTTAAAGCTATTTGGTTAGCAGAGGAAGGTGAGTATCAAGAAGCGCTTGATGAAGCTTTAAAAAGTATTATTATTGGAAATAATATTGAAAACTCGCAGGCACCGTTAATTGCTCATTTGGTTGGTATTGCCATAAAGGATAATGGTTTAGATGTTTTGCAAAAACTTATTTCCATTATTCCAGAAGATTTTGAAGTTTCGAATGAATATCAATTAGAATTAGAAAAACAAGAAGCAGAAAAAAATGCTAGTCCTTTTATAATAGAATACATTGTTTGGAAACAAGCTTTAGATAACTCAGAATTTGTTAATAATCCTTATTTAAGTAATTTAGAAAAACTATTAATGAAAAACAGCTTTTATTACAAAGAAAATTTAACTCTTAGCTATTATTATGATTTTTATGCCAAAATAGTGATTGAGTCTAAAAAAGATTGTGATGAGATAAATAAAGTTGAATGGCCTGTTGATCGCTTTGAAAATGATAATATATTTAAAATGTATTTTACAGAGAATTTAGTAGGTAAATACTATGCTTATTTTCCTGAAGATGCTTTTAATAGCGTTTTAAAGAAAAGGTGTGCTACTGAAAACAAACTGCAAGAGATTATTTTAATGATTGATAATAGAAAATAATATTGATTTTTATCTGAACAAGAGATTTATACTTTTAGAAATTAAATTAAGTTTTGCATTATTATCTATAGAGCTTATTATTATAAATAATAATATAAATAATACAAAAGTATGATAAATATTAAATTTTATAAAAAATCAGATAAAATATTAAGAGCTAAACTCCTTTTAAGTATAGTACCAGCTTTTTTTTGGGTTATTTCTTTATGGAATTTTTGGGACAAAGGAATATATGCTTTAGGTTTTAATGCTACTATTTTTGGTTTACTTCTTCTAGCTTTATTTATTTGGGTCTTATATGAAAAAGGGTATTATATAAAGAATGATTTACTTTGGATTATGCCAATGTTTTTAATATTTTTAAGTTATTCAATATATGATAATCCCTTTTTAAAAATTACTAGTTTATTATTTACACCCATAATGCTTGGAATTTTCTATAACCAAGCTTTTTTAAAAGATAAGAAGACTAAGAATTGGGATTTTGAATTTATTTCTAAAATTATAAGCAGATTTTTTTCTTTTTTAATAAAAATTAATCAATCAGCTAGGCTTTATTTAAATTTAATTATACCAAGTGGAAAAACAAAGAAAAATACTGCAGCTAGAATTATAGGTGGGGTAGTTTTGTTTTTAATAATAGCATTTACTGTTTTTATCCCGCTTTTATCAGCAGCTGATGCAGTCTTTGCTGGTCAGGTTCAGGTTATTTATGATTGGTTTTTAAATATTTTTTCTTCAGTTTTAGTGTATAAGGTATTAGTTGTTATAGTTTTAACAGTTTTATTATTTTCAGTTTTAAGTGCCTGGGGTAGAAAATTTGAATACCAAGAAAAAGAAAGTGCTAATAAAAACATTGACCCAATTATTTCAGGTATTTTTATAGGCGGTGTTTTATGTTTATATTTATTGTTTTTAGTAATACAAGTTAATCGTTTATGGGTTGGTGGATTACCCTTTGATTTTAAGGCAGTGGAAACCTTAGTTAAAAGCGGTTTTTGGCAGTTACTTCTTTTATCAATGATTAATATATTAATTTACTTTTTTAGCTATAGAAAAACGAGTTTATTAGTACAAAGAATATTGTCAGCTTTTACCATTACATCATTATTATTATTAGTTTCTGCTGCTTATCGTATGGCTCTTTATGTTATTTATTATGGTTTTAGTTATGAAAAGTTTTTTGCTTCCTACACTGTTTTGTTTTGTGCAGTTTTATTTGTTTGGCTTATAGCCAAGCTCTTTAGCAGAAAGAGAGCAAATATATTGAAGTTTCTAATAATTTTATTCTTATGGATGTATGCACTTATGACTGTTTTTCCGGTTGAGCATTTTATACTTCGTACTAATATTGCCTTATCCAATATAAAAGAATCAAGGATTAGATTATTAGAAATGACAATGTTATCTTCAGACGCACTTTCATTAGTTAAAAAATATGAGAGACAAGGATTATTAAAAGAAAGTTCTGGGTATCTTAGTCGGGAAAGTACAGTTAATGGTTATAATCATTTTGATTGGAGTCCATGGATTAAAAAACAAGAAAAAATAATTTCAGATAAGACTTGGTATGAAAAAAATATAATGAATATTATTTATTTAAATAGTAGTGATTAAGTATAGAATATTTTACTATAAGACTTATCTTATTGAATGAAAAATATAAAAGCACATTAATGATGTGCTTTTATTAATACCTTACCAGGAAACCCCGTACGACTGAAGCTCAGGCGAAGCGCCTGAGCAAAGGAGTACGGGGATGAATGTCATAGCACACGCTAGTGTGCTATGATGTTAACATGAGAATTCGTAAGTTAAACCACAGTGTT
>JAIPJO010000038.1 GCA_021734135.1 Patescibacteria group bacterium | reverse complement strand
CATTTTCTACATAGTCCGAATAAGGCACAGCTTCTCTAGAAACTAAAATATTATTTTTTAAATTAGCTCCCATCCTAAAAGAAACATACCCTAATTTATCCCCCCTTTTTTTGTAAAGATTTATAATTTTAGACTCTAAATCGTAGTCTTCTAATATAACATCGTCCTGAAGCACTATATTGTAACCAACACCGTCTTGCGGTGCTTGTTTTAACCCAGCATTGATGGATAATAATTCATGTACATCATTTGTGAAAACTTTAGTAATTGATATCTTCTTATTTTTTTGGATTATCTTATTAATAATTTTTTCAGAATTATCTACACACCCATCAAGAACAGTATAAATACGACTATTCTCTCTACAACATCTAATCACGGCTTCTAATACTTTTTCTATTAAAGATTCTTTATTATATATTGTAATTATGTAATTAAAAAAAATTCTATCTGGCATATATGATTTATCTATTAAAAATTTATAATAAAACTATTTATTTTTTAAATTTTGATATAGCTTTCAGCCATAATGAAACTGATGATAATTCTTTCTTTTTAACAATTTTAGTTTTGTATAATGCTTTATACATTATTAATAAATCATTATTATCACCTTTTAAAACACACTTATCAAGTATTTCAATAACTTTTTTAAAATTTTTATACATTGGATATTCATCAATAAAATCGTTTAAAAAATCATGCGGATTTCTCTTCTGTATTACCGTTGATGAGATAAAAGCTAATTGTCCATTTCTTGCCCAAATTCCATATTGAGCCACAAATGACCTCAAAATATCAGTATAACGAAAAGTCACAGTATGTGGTAAATACATAAAACAAAAAGCCTGTTTGAGCCAAATTGTATTTTGTGAATTAAACGGACTTAACACTCCTTTGGCTAATGCGATTTTTACGCCTTTCTTAAATTTAATATCTTTGTTTATAACTAATCTATATACTGCATCCACGTCAGGACTACCATCCGCTAACCCTTGCCAAATAAGAATTTTACAATTTCTATTTTCAGATTTATTTATTTGTTTTGACAAAATTAAATCTAAAGGAAATCCTCTTGGCCAAACTTGCGCATTTGTAAATTCTTTATAAACATTAGGAAATTGGGGTGCAATTATTGTTTTTAATCTATTTGCTGTAGGAATTAATCCCCAATCTTTTTTTGGCATATTATCATCATCAGATTCTGCAATAATGTCGCTATTTCTTATAATTGCATACAAATAACCAATATTTTTTCTAGCATAATGATTATATGAAATAGATTTTGCAAATTTAGGAAACAAACTTAATTGTTTATCAATATTTATATACTCAGCATTCAAATCATAACTGGTTGGAGATTTTTTATCACCAACAATTATTAAATTATAATCTTTTATTTTTGAAAATTTATCTAAAACAACATTCTTTGAATTAATAGTTGTAATGACAATTGATCTTTTATTCATTTAATTTATTTCTATTAATATAAAAATATATCTATTTATATAATATCAATCAATCTATTATTGTTCATTAACAAAAGTACAAACGGAAATACTAAATAGAAAATTGGGGTAACCTAAATTACGCCTCTAAGTACTACTAATAAATCTAAAAATAATAATAAATACTTAAAGTTAAATCAATATTAATTATTATAACAAAAATATTAATAAAAAGATAACTTTTCCCTGTCTTTAGTCATTAAATATATTTTGATAACTCTTCTTAAAAATAAGTCTAGACTCGACTAAAGCTAAGTTCCCAAAAACCAATATTAGTTTTAACTATTCAATTAAAAAATTATCAACTACAAGAGAAAGAGAGAGATTAGATAGAACATAGACAAATCAAAAATAACTTTATTTTTTATCCCATTTTTGCAAAGAAAATCTCAAACAAACTTTAAAAGCAAAATTTGGATGGAAAAATGGAAATTAAAAAAGAAAAAATTGTTTCAATTTAAATATTATTCGTCTTAGTATAAAAAACTTAGGAATCTTTAAATTATTAACCGCCCAGGCTTTTTTTAATTCTTTCCAGCCTATAATTCTTTGCTTTAAATTATTACCGGAAACCCCTCCATTATACATTCTCACTAAAACTTCCGGAAAATATTTTAAATTTATCTGATAAATTTTTAAAACTCTTAAAATAAACTCATAATCACCAGCTAGTTTAAAATCAGCTCGAAACAAACCGCATTGCTCATAAACAGAGCGACGCAGAAATAAAGCTGGATGCGGAATAACCCAACCATTATTTAATTTATTTTCTTGATACTTTCCGGCTCGCCAAAGTCTGATAATTTTATTAACGTTATTAGAAAAATATTTAATATCTCCATAAACAGCATCAATTTTACGATCATTAAAACCAGTTGCAACTTTCATTAAAACCTCAGAGCTATCAAAGATATCATCAGAATTTAAAATAGCAATAACTTCTCCATTTGCCAATTTGATTCCCTTGTTCATGGCTTCATAAATACCAGAGTCCGATTCTGAGATAAACTTAATATTTATTTTATTTTGATAAGTTGAGACAATATCTTTAGTATTATCTGTTGATGCTCCATCAATAATAATATATTCTAAATCAGAATAATTTTGAGCTATTACACTTTCAATGGTGCGTGAAATAGTTTGAGAGGAATTATAGGTTGGGGTAATTAGAGAAATTTTCATTTTAATAATTATTTAGTTTCTAGGATCTAACGCAACAGCGTTATTAATTAAATATTTAAAATATTTTTTAAAATTTCAGTATCCGCCTTAATTGTCCATTAAGTAAATCCTACGCCTCTTTATTTTAAATCACGACATTCTGTTGAAATTAGTTAATTTAAAAATATCTTTATTAGAACACTGATATTTTCATTTATTTATTTTTCTTCTAATTTTAATTCCTATAAAATTAAATAATATTTTAATAAAATTCTTAAACCTACTATTAAAATCTTCTTTATATGTATGAAAACCAAATGTCTCCAATTCAGAATCACTAAGCCTCTGCTCACAGCTAAACTTAGAGGCAACACTGACTGGAGCAAAGGTAATATTCATTTTCTCTAATTCTTTTCTAAAGTAAACACAAATAATACCGTCTTCATTATATTTACTTATATCATCAGATGATTTTATCTTTAAATCGTTAAAAGCATTTAATACTTTTTTACTTCTTAAAGAAAAACCTCCGTTACCAACTCTAACCGGATCACCGGTGTCAGTAAAAAAAAATATTTTTTCTCCAAGGAGCACCTATATAGTCATAATCTAAAAAATCATCATTCCACATCTCTGGTTTCAAAACATAACCATCATATTGAACCACTAAAGCAAACTCTGAGCTTATGTAGTTTGCAAGGTCAAATAAAATAAATTTATTATAGTCTTTAATGTTTCTTAATTTATTACATTTCTTAAAATTTATCTTATTTGGTAAATTTGCGGGTCTCTCATGACTTATTAAAATAACATCAAAATAATCAATTTTCTTCATTGATTCCAATAACGCAAAAATGGTTTCATCTATTTTTACGGACGAAGCTGCTACTAACGTTACTTTTTTTAAGTGTATTTTATCCATTTCTATAATTTATCAAAAAATTAGTTAATAGCCTTATAATAAATCTTCCTAATAAATTTGAATAAACCTAATCTTCTTAAAAAATACTTAGAGTAAAGTCTAAACAAACTCATGTTATTAGCTTTTTTTTGACTTATTATATCAGCTTGAACATTCATTTTTATTTCATTGGGGTGCCTCAGCGGAAAATTAATCTTATCTTTATGTTTAAGCGAATAAACATCATTAAAACTAGCTGTGTTAGTGCTGTCATTACCAAAACCTATATTAGAAATTAAATTTACTCTTGGGCAAATACTTATTCCATTATTTTTTAAAAGGCAATAAAAAAAACTATAAGCCCATGATTTTATAAAACCTTTTTCAGTTTCTAAAAAGACATGCTTCCAATAAATTCTTTCCTTAAAAGTTTTAAAATTATTCTTTATAACATTATTATCTATAGCGAGATTATTTTCCATCAAATTCCAAGTTCTTCTCCAGGTGGCCCACCCCCAAATATAGACAAACTTACTGAAATAATAACTATCTTTTATAACATCCTCCTTCTCTCTTAAATGATTATTACCAGATATAATCATTATATCTTTATTATTCTCATATTTATTTAAAAGCTCCTCACAAAAAGGAAAGAAACTTTGATCTGGCAAACAATCATCTTCTAAAATTATACATTTTTCTACCTTTTCAAAAACCCAGTTTAATCCAGTTATTACTCTTTCTCTCACACCCAAGTTAACATCACTATAATTCTTATAAACCTGACAATCCCAATCAACTTTATTAACTATTCCTCTAGTTTTTTCACATTTTATTCTTTCCTTTTCATTTCTAGGACCATCAGCAATAACAAAAAGCTTTTTTGGTTTAATCTTTCTAATTTCATTAAAAACCTTTTCTGTTGTATCAGGTCTTTTAAATATTATAAAAGCTATTGGAGTATCAAGCATATTTTATCCTCTTATATTATCTTTATTCTCTAAAAACCACTCATAAGTCTTCTTTACACCCTCATCCAGAGTGATACTTGACTCCCAACCTTGATCTTTTAGTTTGCTAACATCCAACAGCTTTCTAGGTGTTCCATCAGGCTTACTTGTATCCCATCTTATCTCTCCTGTGTAACCAATCTCTTCTTTTATAGTCTCTGCTAATTCCTTTATACTTATATCCTCTCCAACTCCAATATTAATAATCTCTGAGTCATTATAGTTATTCATTAAAAATAAGCAGGCTTTAGCTAAGTCATCTATATATATGAATTCTCTTTTAGGAGTGCCAGTGCCCCACAGCTCTACACTATCTCTACCCTTTTCTTTAGCTTCATAAAACCTCCTAATTAGTGCTGGCAAAACATGAGAGTTTTTTAGATTAAAGTTATCACCTGGTCCATAAAGATTGCTAGGCATAGCTGAAATGAAATTAGTGCCATATTGTTCATTGTATTTCTGACACATTACTATCCCTGCTATTTTAGAAACAGCATAAGCCATATTGCTTTTCTCTAAATAGCCTGATAACAAGTATTCTTCTTTAATCGGCTGTTTAGCTAATTTAGGGTAAATACAAGAAGAGCCTAGAAACAGCAGCTTCTTCACACCTGCTAAATAGCTGCTATGAATAACATTAGTTTCAATCTTTAGGTTTTCATAAATAAAGTCTGCTGGTTTTTCTGCGTTAGCAACTATACCTCCAACTTTAGCAGCTGCTAAAAAAACATAGTCAGGTTTCTCTTTTTGAAAAAAGTCTTTTACCTTGTTGTCATCTAATAAATCCAGATTCTCTCTGGTTCTTGTGAGTATATTAGTATAACCTTCTTTTTTTAAAAGCCTGAAAATTGCTGAACCAACCAGTCCTCTATGCCCTGCTACAAATATTTTTGCATCTTTATTTATCATATCTATATTCTAGATTACTTATCTTTCTTTTTTTCAATATTATAATCACTTTCACACATTTCAGCAATAAGCTCTTCAAAGCTTGTCTCTGGCTCCCAGCCTAGTTTTTCCTTAGCTTTAGAGTAATCACCAAGCAAAACATCAACTTCAGTGGGTCTAAAGTATTTTTCATCTATTTCAATTATTGTTTTACCTGTTTTTGTGTCAATTCCCTTTTCAGCTAAACCTTCCCCCTCCCACTTTATATTCATATCAAAATACTTACCTGCAATCTCTACCATTTCACGAACTGTGTGAACTTCATTTGTTGCTAAAACATAATCATCAGGTGTGTCCTGTTGCATCATTTGCCACATGCCTTTTACATAGTCTTTAGCATGCCCCCAATCTCTTTTTGCATCTAAATTACCTAGGTATAGTTTCTCATCCATACCTAACTTTATCCTTGCTAATCCTCTAGTTACCTTTCTAGAGACAAAAGTCTCTCCTCTTCTTGATGATTCATGGTTAAATAATATACCATTAACTGCAAAGATATTATATGCTTCTCTAAAATTAATTGCAGACCAATATCCATATATTTTTGCACAAGCATATGGTGATCTAGGGTGAAATAATGTTTTTTCACTTATTGGTAAATCCTCTTCTTTTACTTTACCAAACATTTCAGAAGAAGAAGCTTGATAGAACTTACACTTTATATTATTTCTCATTATAGACTCTAACAATCTAATGGTAGCTAAACCTGTTATATTGCCAGTATACTCTGGTATATCAAAACTAACCCTCACATGACTTTGAGCGCCTAAATGATATATCTCATCTGGATTAATTTCTCTAATTAGTTTTTCTAAATTACCAGCATCAGATAAGTCTCCATAATGCAGCTTTAGTCTTGTATTAGACTTATGAGGATCTTGGTATAAGTGCTCTATCCTGCCTGTATTAAAAGTGCTAGCCCTCCTTATGAGTCCATGTACCTCATATCCCTTTTCTAAGAGTAATTCTGCCAAATAAGAGCCGTCTTGCCCAGTTATACCAGTTACAAAAGCTATTTTAGTCATATATCTATCAATTTATTTATCTGTTTATATAATAACAGATAAAGAGTGAAAAGGAAATATACACTACTATATTATAGTTGAAAGTAAAGTAATTCAAATATATTAAATAGAAACGATAAAAATAACATAAATAAAAAAATACTTATATGTTACAGTCTAGAATCTAACGCAACACCCTTGGCACTTAGTGCTAAAGGTGATATATTAGATTTCTATGAAAAATTATAAAAGATTAAGTTCTTTTGAGCGAGAAGAGATTAGCAGAATGCTGGCTCAAAAGCATTCTT
>JAIPJO010000037.1 GCA_021734135.1 Patescibacteria group bacterium | reverse complement strand
ATACAAACTAACAATACTACCATCCCAAATCATTGATGCGTGATGCCAATTATCTCTAGTTATTGACCCTGAAGCTGAAGTGCTGCCATTATCACCTCGAACCCAACCCCTTATTGTATTATCACTAGTTCCCATAACTAATCCAAGGCTACCAGTATAATACCCTCTACCAATAATATTACTCATTCTACTTGTATTCCAAGAATAACTTGAAGGAATATAAACCCAAGAAGATAAAGAAAATGGTTGTTTCCATGATGAAGGATAATTAAAACTATTTATATCAATAAAGTCATCAACACCATCAAAACTAGCCCCTTCCGCTGTTATTGTGGCTCCATTATTTTGCCCATCATTAGAATAAGGTGTCTTGTCAGTCATTATCTCTGATCCTGCTGTTTCATCCTTAGTATATTTTAATGTTAAGGGCATATCTAAAACTAAACCTTTATTCAAACTTCCTGCACTTATTTTAGGTTCATATGAATCATATAAAGATTGTATTTCTGATTCTGAGAGGACACGATTATAGATACGAACATCATCTATTAAACCATTAAAGGGTGCTCCTGCATGTTGAGACTCTCCTATAGCAAAAACAGATAAATCTGCATTAGAATCCAATGTACCACTCCAATCTGAAGAATCTATAAATTCACCATTTACATATATTTTAGCTAAACCATTATCAAAAGTAACTGCTAAATAATAAAATTCATTATTTAATATTCCAGCTGGAAAGCTTCTTGTTTCATTAGAAATACTTGTGTCTAAATATAGTTGAATATTATTACCATTAGTTCCTAACTCAAAATTATCATTATAAGCACCACTTGCTTTTGCTAAAAGCATATTATAAACACCATGATTTGTGTAAGAAGCTAAATCAGAATATCTGTTAAACCAAAGCCCCACGGTAAAAGTGTCATGATTGCGAAAAATTGAATTTCCACAATCTATATAGTCATTACTTCCATCAAAACTCATAGCACCATCAGTTTTCCCATTTCTATCCGTAGTAAAGGTTGCTCCATAATTAGTCCCGTGACTACTGTATGGTGTTTTATCAGTTACTCTATTTGTACTTGAATTGTATTCCACTGCATCCATGCTCCAATGCCCAACTAATCCTTTATTAAGTGTAGAACCTTGAACAGTACCAAAACTAACTACATTTTGAGAGAGAGCGCTGAAAGTAAAGATAGTCATATTAACTATGACAAGTAGTGCTATAACAATAAAGCTAATCTTTCTATATCTTCTGTGTAGTATTCTTTTTCTATTATTAAAACTAAAAGACTTCTTGTATAAAGACTTTATATTATGTTTAAATGTTTCTTTTAAATGTTTAAATACTTTCATTTATCTTTTTATATATAATTATTTTATATACTAACTTTAATTATATACTACTATATATAATTATTATATAGGTTGTTGTTATTGTTATATAATTTAATATTATTATATAACTTTATTTATACTTATATTTATCTATATTAACTAATTACTGTAAGGATGAAGATAATTAGGATCATTAGTAACTACAGCCACCATTCTTTGGAGAATAAAGTAAGATATAGACCAAGAGGCTAATATTATAACTAGACCAATAACAGCATTTTTTAAATTACTTTTAGCTTTGCCCACTTGTTCATCATTACCACCAGCAGTCATCCATTGATAGCCAGAGAGAATAATGAGAGCTAAAAAGATTACAGCTAAAAACTGCAGTACTACATTAATTGTTTTTATAATTGTAATTCTAATGTCTTGAGGAGTGGTTTGTCCATAGGCTTTTTGTCCTATATCTCTAATACCACTTTGAGCATCCCAAAGACTACTAGCTGAAGCAGTGTTAGTTTGAGTCATTAAAAAACTTGGGATAACTAAAAATGTGAGTAGTATTATAGCAGATAAAAGTTTTTTCTTAGCATTTTTCATAGCCTTTGTGTTATAATTTAAATTGAAAAGCTTCAATTAATTAATTATTGATTAATTAAAGTATTTATATAATATAATCTTTTGCATATTTATTAGCATTATAGCAAAATTAGCACCTATATGACAACTAAGGCTCCATTACTACAAAAAAGGATAGCCTATAACACAGGCATTCAAATACTTAGTAAAGTAATATCCACAGCTATAGCTCTAATAGCCACTGCTTTAATGACTCGTTACCTAGGAACTAGTGGTTTTGGTGAGTACACTACTATCATTACCTTTATCTCTATTTTTGCTATTATTGCAGACTTAGGATTAACACTGGTAACCGTGCAAATGATTAGTTTGCCAGGAGTATCAGAAAAGAAAATATTAGATAATCTTTTTGCTCTAAGGCTAGTTTCAGCCATAATCTTTCTTAGTCTAGGTCCAGCTTTAGTTTGGCTCTTTCCCTATGATTATAGTATTAAAATAGGTGTGTTAATACTTTCTCTATCATTTCTTTTCATTGCTTTAAATCAAATACTGGTTGGGCTTTTTCAAAAAAAACTTAGAATGGATAAAGCTGCTATTTCTGAAATAGGGGGAAGATTGTTTTTAATCTTAGGTGTTTGGTTAGCAATACAATTTAATTTAGGCCTCAAAGGAATACTTTGGACTACAGTTGTTGCCAATCTAATTAACTTTCTACTGCACTTTATTTTCTCTAGGAACTTTATTAGGATAAGTTTAAGATTTGATTTAAACATTTGGAAAGAAATTGCTATTAAATCTTGGCCACTAGCAATTATTATTGTTTTTAACCTTATATATTTAAAGGCTGATATTTTAATACTATCACTGGTGAAACCACAAGCTCATGTTGGAATCTATGGTGCTGCCTATAAGGTAATTGATGTATTAGTTACTGTTCCTTTTATGTTTGCTGGTTTAGTTTTGCCTTTTTTTACCAAAACTTGGGCCCTAAAAAAAGACTTGCAATTTAAGAAATTAATTCAAAAAGGTTACGACTTCATGCTCCTTTTAGCTCTACCGGTTTTAATTGCTACTCAATTTCTAGCTCCAGAGATAATTCACTTAGTTGGTGGATCAGACTTTAAAGAATCTGTTGAAGTTTTGAAAATACTTATTCTAGCTGGTGCACTTATATTTATTGGCACTTTGTTTTCTCATGTAATTATCTCAATTGACAAACAAAAGAAACTTATTCCTATCTACATTTTTACCAGCGTCACTTCAGTTATTGGTTATATCCTTTTTATACCTAAATATTCATATATTGGTGCTGCTTGGATGACAGTATATAGCGAAGCAGTGATAGCTATTATGGCAATATATTATGTCTATAGGTTTGTTAATTTTATACCTAAACAAAAAGTTTTTTTAAAGAGCCTTTTAGCTTCAGCTGTAATGTTAGCTCCAATACTAATTATACCCACTGCTTTTAAATACACTTGGTATGGTCTTGTTACCACTATCCTTATTGCTGTAGCTATATACTTTTTAAGTTTTTATCTCCTAAAAGGTTGGAGCAAAAAAGATGTAGAGTTTTTAAATGAAATAAATTAAAGATAATTAAATGATTTTTTATCTTGCCAATTATAAGAGTCTAGACAATGAATATTTAAATTCATTGTTTAATGATTTAGAAAATAGAAACTATCATTTTGTTTCTGGTCCTTGTCTATATGAGGAGAAAAAAAATGCTAGCAACAAATATTTATTTTACCTCCAACTACCTTATTTAATCTTTAAAGCTAATAAAGAAATTAAGGAGTACTTAAAAAAAGACAGCTTAACAATTATCTGTTCCACTTGGCCAGAGAGAATTATCTTTTCTTCTTTGCTTAAAATATATGGAAAAAAACAAAGAAGAAAAGATAATGATATTGGTATTAATAATATTATAAAAATACAATGGTGGTTTTTACCAGGAAGTAAAATAGAAAATAATGATTATAATAGTAAAGCTAAAAGATTGTTAGAGAAGTATAATAAAGAAATTAAAATTGTTGCTTTTCACAATAGAGAAAAAGAAAAATTAGAAAAGTATTGTGATAAAAATATACACCACTTTCCTTTACTTACTTGCTCTCATAGAACATCCCATCAAGAAAGTATTTTTGATAATCTAAGTAGATCAAAAAGCTTAAACTTTTTTCATCGCTACTTTAGTATAGTTGTTTTAGCTAACTTAAAAGAAAAAAACTATACTGAAACTATTATTAAAGGACTACCTGAACTACTTAGAGCCATACCTTCTGCCCAACTTCTAATCATTGGCCTAAACAAAGATCATGAAAGTCTTAAATGGCTAACAAAAAAACTAGGTGTTGAAAAAAATGTTTGGTTTTTAAACGAAAGAGATCATATTAATGAATGGTTAGATACTGCTAATTTGTTCATCTTGAGTAATAAGGTGCTGTCTCTTTCTAAATATTATTATCTTCTTTTAGCTCTGAATAAATCACTACCCATTATTACTTTAAAGGAGCAAAATATATCTTATCTACTGCAAGAAAAAAAGTGTTTTCTAGAAACTAAGGCTGAAGTAGATGATTTATTATCTGCAATTATTTCTTTATATAGAGATCCTATAAAGCGTAAAGAGTTGGGAAATAATTCCTATTATCTAAGTACTAACAGCTTTAACTTAGATAAAAATTTCAAAAGATTGCAAGATATTTTAAAATAGTCTATTCTAATACAGTCTTAAATAATAAAGATTGTAATTATATTATATATGAATATAGAAATAATAAAGAAAACTAGAAAATATGTAGTTATTAACAAACCAGCCGGTTTGTTAGTTCATCCTAGTGCTAGTAGCAATGAAAAGACTTTAAGTGACTACCTGCTAGAAAAATATCCTCAAATTAAAAAGGTAGGTGAAGACAGTAATCGCTATGGCATAGTACATCGCCTAGATAAAGAAGTTAGTGGTTTAATGGTTATAGCTTTAAAACAAAAAACCTATCTACACCTAAAAGAACAATTTCAAAATAGAAGGGTAGAAAAAGATTATATAGGTTTAGTTTGCGGACATATGCCTGAAAGCACTGGAACTATTTCTTTTCCTATTAAAAGATCAAATAAGGGTTATAAGATGGCAGCTGTACCTAAAACCTATGAAGAAAATAATGAAGTTAGAGATGGGGAAAAGCTAAGAGAAGCTATTACTCATTATCAGGTAGAAAATGAATGGACAAATTTTTCATTACTCAAGCTACAAATTGAAACTGGTAGAACTCATCAAATACGTGTTCACTGCTTAGCCCTAAACACCCCCTTAGCTGGAGACAATCTTTATTCCACCAAAAACAGCTTAAAGGTAAGCAAAAAACTAAATTTAAATAGAGTGTTTTTAGTAGCTAATAAACTCTCATTTTATAACCAAAGAAAAAAGAAAAAAAGTTTTAACATTGATATACCAAAAGAATTACAAGAAAAATTAGATTTATTACAATAATTATCTATTTTAAATTTAAAACTATTTAAGCAAGCGTTATTTATATTTAAATATATGAATAACGTTTTTAAATTACTACTTTTAATATCTTTTTTCTTTTTTCTTTTCTTTCCCCAAAAAACTAAGGCTTCTATGGTAGATAATAATATAAATAATCAAGGTAGTGAGGAATTAAAAAAGGATAAACAAAACCAAGCTAAAGCTTGGCAAGGAATTATTATTCAAGAAATATTTCCTAACCCTTGTGGTAAAGATAAAGACAAAGAATGGATTAGATTATATAACAGTGCTAACACTGAAATTAATTTAAAAGATTGGTTTCTAATTGATAATTATGGACTAGGTGAAGGTTATTTATTTGAAAAAGATTTATGGTTAGAAGATGATGATTACCTTATTTTAGAAAGACAAAAAACCAATATTACTTTAAACAATTTTCAAGAAACATTATATTTATATACAAAAGATGATAAAGTAGCTGACTCTATTAGCTACAAAAATGCTCCTGAAAATTATATCTATAGTTTTAAAGATCAAACATATACCTGGAAACATATAAGTAAGCGCAGAACTGATACTTGTCCAAGTGCTTTAAATAATAATAATTTAAAATATGATAGTGTAAATAATAATTCAGATAATAAAGATATAAAAAATGATGGCTATTTAAATTGGGAAGAACTCAGTGGTGCTAAAGCAGAAGCTGAGTTTAGATTAACTGGATCTGTGTTAGTAGCTCCTGGTGATTTAAGCAGTCGTTATTTTCTGCTAAGTAAAGACACCAAGCAATCACAAGTTATTCAGGTATATAATCACTACAGTGAATTTCTTAACATTAACCCTGGTGATATCATTAGTGTTACTGGCAGATTTAGCAAGATAGAGGATTTCTACAGAATTAAAACTAACACTGCTAAAGATATTAAAATACTTCAATCTTCTTTTCTAAGTCCACCACTAAACTTTAACTTAGATAATCTTAGTTTGGGTAGAATATATAGTCTAGAGGCTAAAATTTATACAGTGAATAAAAATAGCTTAACGGTAGTATATAATAATAGAAATATTAAAATTGATATAACCCTGCTAAATAAAAACAATATTGAACACAACTATATTGAAGGACAAAAAATTAAAATTATTGGACTATTAGAAAAAAGCTCTGATGAACTATATTTAAAACTCCTACCTCACTATCCTCAAAATCAAAAATATTTAAGTTTAAATAAAAACAATTATTATAATAAGGATTTAAACGAAGAAAGTGATAAAAATAATAATTACAAAAAATATTTAAGTTTTTTATCCATACTTAGTGCTAGTGTTATTACTTTAAAATACAAAAAAAGGCTTTAATTATATAAAAATATAATTAAACAAGATACTTTTTTGACCATTAAAACTGTTTTTGCTATACTAACAATACTTTAAAACTTAATTAACACTCCTTTTTAGGGGTTATCATAATATTATGAAACAAAATAAACTTTTTATCGCAATTGGGGTACTGGCAGTATTGCTAGTGGCCTCAGTAATTTGGGCCTTCACTGCTTCAAATAGCACTCAAGCTATTGGCATTGAAGAAGCTAAAGCTCAAACTGAGACCTTCATTAATGAAAACTTAATGATAGAAGGACAAACAGTTAATATTAACAGTATTGAAGAAGAAAATGGATTATATAAAATGGCTATTGATATTGGACAAGGTGAAGTAGTTACTTCATATTTAAGTTTAGATGGTAATACTTTTTTTCCTCAAGGTTTAAACATGCCAGGAGCAGAAACAGAAGATGCTACTGCTAATAATGCTGAAAATAATGATAGCGCTAATAGCGAACCTGTAGTACCAGAAAATATTGTAAAATCT
>JAIPJO010000036.1 GCA_021734135.1 Patescibacteria group bacterium | reverse complement strand
TCATTTTTGGAGCTTTGATGTATAAGTTAAATATTTCTACTTTTAAAGCACATAGCCAAGCTATTGAAGGTTATAGCCAAATATATAGAGGTCATATTCATGAAGGTTTAGACACTTTTGTTGAGGCATTAGATAGCAAAACACCTATGCAAAGAGATCCTAGATCTAGCCTTATTAAATTAATATTAAATAATCCACAGCTAATAGCTGAGCTAGAAGATGAGAAAAAGATTGAATATTATAATAGATTGTTGGTTTTAAATAGTTATAATATAAAAAGTAGTAGTAACTATAACGTATACCTATTGCAAGAGGCTCAGATATTTAACAAGATGGCTGATTTGTATGAAAAAATGGAAAATAAAGATAAACATATTTTATACAAAGAAAAAGCATTGCAATATATTAACTCTGCTATAAAAGCTAGTCCAGAGAGAATTAAGCAATACTGGATGAAAGGACAAATTCTAATTGATTTAAGTTATGAAGAACAAGCATTAGAAAAATGGCAAAAAGCAATTGATTTAAATAAAAATTTTGCTGAATCATATTGTCAGTTTGCTCAAGCATATTTAATTGTTGGTCAAAAAGAAAATGCTTGGAAACAAATGGATGAATGTATAAGTAGTGGTGGTATTGATAACTACGGACAAAGAGCTGTACTTATGGAAGCCGTTAAACATTATCAGGTAGAAAATGATTATGAAAATATGGTAGCTGTTTATAGTCGCTATGCTAAGTTAGTTGATAGTGCTGAGGTTTGGCAGTCTTTAGCTGAGATGTATAGCCAAAAAGAGAGATGGCAAGAGGCTAAAAAAAGTGCTGAAAAAGCCTATGAACTAGTTACAGATCAAAAGAAGAAAAACAGCATTAAGGTGTTTTTAGATATTGTAGAGAGAAAGTTAAATGAATAGTTATTTGCTTTTTTATTGTGCTTGTTGATAAGTAGTATTGATTAGTTTTTTAAAAAATGTAATAATATAAATTAATTTAATAATTAATTATAAACATATGTATGAAGAAACAAGCAAAGTAACAGAAAAAACATTAGATATAAAAAGAGCTATTGATTCATTAAGAGAAGAGATAGAAGCTATTGATTTATATAATCAAAGAGCTGACGCAACTCAAGATGAAGACTTAAAGAAAGTATTACTTCATAATGCTAAAGAAGAAAAAGAACACTCAGCTATGCTTATTGAATGGCTAAGAAAAAACGATGCTGAATTAGAGGATGAATTAAAAGAATATTTATTTAAGTCATAGTAGATTTAGTAAATAGCAAAAGATATATAAAAGACTTCAGTTTAAATACTGAAGTCTTTTTGTTTAATTATTATATAATAAAAATCCCACTTTAAGGTAGCGGGATTTGTTTTTTTTTAATTTTTGGCAGTGAAAGTTAATGTCATACATTTTTCACCTTCCAGGATTCCTTGAGAATAGGGAAGTAAGTTTGTGTAGCCGTGGTCATTTAGAAGTTTGA
This sequence comes from Patescibacteria group bacterium, assembly GCA_021734135.1. Taxonomy (GTDB): domain Bacteria; phylum Patescibacteriota; class Patescibacteriia; order Patescibacteriales; family UBA12465; genus JAIPJO01. The sequence continues at coordinate 5,840 of JAIPJO010000036.1, read as the reverse complement.
TACATTTTTTTAATGCATTAAACTGTATTCTGTCGAATTTGTTTAACACATCAATGGAAAAAGGATCATCTTCATTTAAGGCATCAATCTTTATATTCACCTCAGCATCACAGGTGCCATATTCAGATCTTTCAATTAACTCTGCAATACCTTGCCAGACTGGTTTTTCAAATTCATCTTTTTGATCAATAGATTGATAAATTTGGTTTAATTCTTTCCTAATTTCAATGTCAGTCATGTTTTCTCCTGTTTTTAATTAGACTTACTTGTTTAATTAATAATATGTAATTTTAATGTTCATATTAAATTAACATGCATTATAGGTATATGTCAAAGTGTACTCGATTAATGCACATTTCGGACAAATCTAAGTAGTGAAACAGTTTGTATACTGAGTATAGTTTGAAAACCCCACTGGCTTTAGCTGTGGGAGTATGTCAGTAGCTCAGTATAGCCAGGACTAATCAAGATCCATTGTTATTTCCCGTGACGCCGTTCTCGTTCTGCAAATTCATCAAGTATCTGAAAAAACTCCTCTTTAGAGAAAGCAGGCCAATGTGTATCAATAAAAAAGAGTTCACTATACACCGACTGCCACGCAAGGAACCCTGATAATCTCTGTTCGCCACTAGTACGAATAATAATATCAGGGTCTGGTACACTATTCGTCCATAGGGCATCTGAAAACTCGTCTTCAGTTACTGATTCTTTTCCTTCTTTTAGAAATTGATTGGTGGCATTAAGTATCTCCGCCCGTCCGCCGTATGAAATACATAGTACGAGTGTATGTTGAGTATTATTCTTAGTCTTTTCTTCGGCATCACGAATCATCTGTTTTAAATCTTTTGGTAATCGCTCACGTTCCCCCGCACAAAGAAGTTTGACTCCTTTCTTGTAAAACTCATCTACTTCTTTAGTCAACATTTTTCTGAAAAGATCCATGAGGTATGACACCTCTTTTTCCGAACGACTCCAATTTTCAGTTGAGAATGCATACAAAATCAGATTAGGAACCCCTGCCTCCTTCATCCAATCAGCAACTTCTTTGACTTTCTCGTACCCATGAGTATGACCTTCAAGAGAGGTGAGTCCTTCTGATTTCGCCCACCTTCGGTTACCGTCCATAATCATCCCGATGCACTTGGGTATCGGCGCCTCTGCATTTTCTTGTTGATTGTCTTGTTGCATAAGTCTTTAGTATATCTAAATCGCCAATTACGTTCTTAGTTGTTAATCCCTAGAAATGTTAACCCCTAGAAATACTATACTTTTTTGAGCGATAATTTAACGAAATATTTTTATAAGCATCACGTATTATTTTTTCATTTGTAGGAGTATGTATTGAAAAAATAAAGATAATTATTTCTATATTTATTATATCATAAATACACGAAAATGTGTTTTTGATTGTTGTAGAGTTAAAGTTACATTCTGTGGATAATCATTATTTGTTAATGATAAAAATAAAGATATAGATGATGTATCAGCACTAAAGTGCTCAAATTGGAGTGAGTTATTGAGCACCGCTTATATCTACCCTAAAGAAAAAAGACCTGCATATAGATTATTTCAAGATTCTGTAATGAAAAGAATAAGAAAGAAAGACATTGATTTGTAGTAGGGATATGCTTGACATTTATTTCAGAAATGATACAATAATGTCAAAGATATGAAACATAGTTATAAGAACAATTTACTTAGAGATTTAAACTCATTAACCTTTTTTACAAAAAATGGTGTTTTGCAGTTGGGAAAAAATGAAAATACTTACAATTTAACTGATAATAGTATTAATACTTATATTAGTCGTTATTTGGATGAAGGTGAAATAATTTTATTAAAAAAAGGTTTCTATGTATCTAAGGATTTTTATGATAAATATAAGACAGAACCAAGCTATTTATTTTATTTGGCTAACGTGTTGCGTGGCCCCTCTTATATTAGTTCTTGGACAGCACTACAGTATTACAATCTTTGTACAGAAATAATTTATTCAATTAATTCAGTTTCACCAAAGATTACTAGAAACTATGAAACTAAGATTGGTAATTTTTCATATCATAATATTAAAGAAAATTTATTTTCTGGATATGTACTTAAAAAATCTAAATTTAATTTCTTTATAGCTACGCCATCTAAGGCACTATTTGATATGCTTTACTTTAAAACTAAACAGTTTAAAAACATTAAAATTGAAGATATTGATTATATATTAGAAGACTTAAGGATTGATATTAATGAGATGAGCACTAAAGAAAGAAAAAGTTTTTATTCTTTAGTTAAAAATTATTTAAAATAATATGAATAATCAAATATTATCAACAATAAAAGATAGATTGGATAATATTCAATTATCTAATAGTTTAATTAGTACTGATATTAAAAGAAATATAGCAAAAGAAATTCTGCAGTATTATGTATTAAACTTTATTTACCATCATTGTGAATATAGGGATTGGATAATGTATGGTGGTTCAGCTCTTAGAATATGCCATGGTTTAGATCGCATGTCCGTAGATTTAGATTTTGAAATTAGTAATGAAATAAATAATACTTTTTTATTAAAACTTGAAAAGGAATTAAAAGAGTATTTTTATAGTAATTATAATATTAGTGATGATTTATTAACATTTAGCACTACTAATAATAGAGGACTAACTTTAAAGTTTCATATTGCTGATATTTTAGATATTAATTCTTCTTCTAAGCAAATACACGTTAAAATAGATTTAAATAATTTTGTAGCACCAAAAAGTGTTAGAACTGAATATTTTGTACAAAATAAATATCAATTATCTTTTGCTATTAAAACATACAATATGCCAGCTTTAATGGCTAGCAAGGTAGCAGCTCTTTTTTTACGTGGCAAAAGAGGTGTGGGTCCAAATATTTATAATGAAAAAGGTAGAGATATTTATGATCTTTTGTGGTATATGCAAAAAGAAATTATTCCTAAAAATGATTATTTAAGAGCTAAGAATGTTAAAGAAGCAAAAGATTTAGAGATTTTATTTAATGAATTAACGATTAAGATGAAAAAAGTTAGCGATGATAATCTTAAGGAAGATCTAAAACCATTATTTATAAATCAGGAATATATAAAAAATTGGATAGAAAACTGGAGAATAAGCTATGATAATTATCTTGCAAATTATAAGATTAAAAAAATTAAAGATTTTCTAGAAATTTATATTAGTAAAGATAGAGTTAATAATTTTTACCTTTTAGATTTTACTTATAAAACAGAAAATAATGAAGAAATTGATATACTCTACAGATTAAGTGAGGTTTGGATTAAATCTAAAGATGGTGATATAGATATAAAAGTTAGTGATAAATTATTGAAATCTATACGTTATTACGAAGAAAAAATAAAAAAACAAGATAAAGATAATAGACTAGAGCGTTATTGTGAGTTATTTTTAAGAAAAAATAAAGATTATCTTAAAAAAAATAATAACATGATTATAAGTGATAGATTTGATACCAAAATTATTAATAACCCTAAGTCAGATATTAATCAAGGAGAGGGTATATCACTTAATAAGTTGAACTTATTAAAAATAGAATTAGATGATTTGCTTAAATAAAAAATATTTACTTATATTTTAGTTTCTTATTTTATTAAATTATAAATTAACTCGCTTTCTTTGTAGTGAGTTTTTTTATTGATATTTCATATCTGTTTTAATTTCTTTTAACTTAGCCTCTGCTAAGTTGTTTTTGTATATATAGCGCCCCTGGCTCTTGAGTTACATACCAAGAGCTCAGGGGCGAAAAAACAAGCTGTCTTATAGTTTATATATATTATACAAATAAGTTTAAGATTATAAACAAGTTCTATGTTAAAAAAAATATTAAAATCAAAAAAAAGAATTATTTATTTCTTTTTAATTATAATCATATTCTTTATATTAATTTTTAATATAAATAAAATACTACCATTATCTTTTAAGTCATATAGTTCAGCCATAGATTTGGCTAATTCATTTAAACAAGATAAATACTGTCATAATCTTTGTTGGCAAAAAAGATATGAAAATATGGAAATGATTATCTTAGCTACTGAAAAAGATAAATATCAAGGATTAGATAAGTTGATGGAATATATTAGTGGTAATGTCATGACTGATGATTTTAAAAATTTTGCTCTTTCATATTTATTTAGTAAAGGAAAAAATATAGATAAAGAGTATTTTCAAGATTATATTACTCGTAATTTAGATAATAATAATCTTAATCATATGTTAAAAACAAAAATCATTAAACACGCTGGCTTTGACGATTTTAAATATGACTTGAAGTTGGAAAACATTGTCAAAGATAGCAGTCTAGCACTAACACAAAGAAAAACTGCCTTAAGAGCTCTTTGGTCTAGTTTTAATAGTAATAACGTTAAATTGTATAAGAACATATTAAAAGACTCTGATATTGCTTTAGAGCTAAAAATTGAAGCAATTAAAGCAATGAGTAATATAGATAACAAAGAAAAGTATTTATTAGCTTCTGATTTAGAAATATATGAAGATTTACTAAGAGAGAGAAATTTAAAATTAGAGAAATCAATATTGTTTCTTTTAAGTGATTATAAGGAGGAAAATGCTGAGGCTGTAAATGAAATTATTGAAAACCATAATTTTGCTAACTCTAATTATTTATTAGCTAATAATATATTAAATTCTTAATATTGTCTTTAATATTAATTTCAAAACAATGAAAAAAATTATCATTATAATTTTAATATCAATATTTTGTCTTTTAAGTTTTAAGGTAAAAGAGGTTTCAGCTATGCCAGTGGGAACACTACTATATAGAACCTCAAGTGATGGTCAATTATATGGTTTAAATCAAAAAGAATTAATGAGTAGTAAAAAGGGAATTTTAGATCATATTTATTCTGGTCATAGTGCTATTTATGTTGGTGAAATTGATGGTAAAGACTATATAGTTGAAGCTATGGCAGGCGGTTTGCAAAAAACTGAAGCTAAATATTTTATTGATAAAAGCCAAGGTGAAAAGTTTTTAGGTGCTAAAATTCCCAAAGATTCTACTGCCTTGCAAAGACAAATGGCTGCTGAGATAGCACTAGCATTGAGTGAATATCATTTTGCTTATGATTTTGATTTTCATAAACAAAAAGGGCCTAAAGACAAAGAGTGGACTTGTGTGGGTTTAACTGAAAAAGTATATGAAAGTGCAAATATTAATAATCCTTATGATTTCTCAAAATTAGTTTATGATGGTAATTATGCGGTGGATATAACTCCTGATGGTTATGATGATTATAGTACCTATAATAGTAGAGGTGATGTTTTTTCTAGATCAAGGGAGTTTTCTATGATAAAACCATATACTAACACTATTTTTCCCGCTCCTGAATTATTAGGATATAACATAGGTAGACAGTATAAAGGTGATAGGTATTTTTTCTTTCCTTATACTCAATTTTTACAGGATTCATTAAAAGATGTAGAACTTGATATTGATATTGGCTCTAATAGTACTGATGGTATTAGACCAAATTTTAAAGCTTTGCCACTGGCTTTAAAATATACTTTTGTTAATCAACCTCTCTCAATGCTTAAAAAAATTAGTAGTTTTGTTAAAGAGCAAAAAGCAGTGGCATATTCAGCTACTAACAATAATTATGAAATAGGAACTAGTGTTGATGAACTTGCTGAGCAAGTAGAAGAAGATAAAAATGAAAAAGATAAGTTTTTAGAATTACAAACTCTTTTAGAAAAAGAGGAAATTTCCAATAATAGCTTAAATAATGAAGGAATATATAATTATGAAGATATTATACAAAATCAAGATGCTTTAAATAATAATGATATATT
>JAIPJO010000035.1 GCA_021734135.1 Patescibacteria group bacterium | reverse complement strand
TAATTTCCCTCATTGCTAAACCTACAGCAACTGCTAATTTAGGACCCAACTCTCTTAAAACTGGTTTCATCTCTGGTGGATAATATACTCTAGACCAAGGATCACCAATAATTACTTGGATATCTAATTGTTCCTCTAAATACTGAGCAAAATTAAATAGCAAGCAACCACCACCAGAAAGAATGATTTTTTCCAATTTTTCATCATAGTTATTATTAAAAAACTCTACCATATACTTAATTTCATTGATGATAGGCATGACCGCTTTTAAAACAGGCTCAGGCATTCCCTCTTTACTAGAACTACTTAAATCAAACTTCATTTGCTCAGCTTCCTCAAAACTAAGATTCATTTTTTCCATTAAAATTTTAGTGACTGTATTACCACTAACATCAATTGACCTATTTAAAACTGGTACCTTTTGTCTAACTAAAGAAATATCAGTGCTATTTGCACCCACCTCAGCAATAAGTACAGAAGAATTATCATTACCTAATAATGAGCGAATAAGTGAAAATGTTTCTGTTTCTAAACTAGAAAGACTTAATTTAGCTTTGGTAAATATGTTTACATATTTTTTAACTAATTTTTTAGGAGAACCAGTTAAAAATACTTTTATGTTTTTATTTTTTTTATCTTGATTATCTTTTGGTAATACTTTCCAATCTAAAATCATTTCCTCTAAAGGGAGAGGTATAACTTTTTTAGCCTCAGCATGTATAGCCTCGGCTAAAGTTTTCTTATCTAAATTATATAAATTAATTACTGAAGAAAAAACAGCAAAGGTTGGAAGAGAAGCAGTAGCTTTTAAACTATTTATACCAACTTCACTCTTAATTTTAACAATTGCTTTAGCAAGATTATCAATATCCTCAATAGAGCTAAATTTTATACCCAACTCTTCAGTAAAGGCATAATTGGAAAGAATTATTTTTTTATTCTTCTTCTTTAGCTCCACCATTTTTACTGATGAATCCCCAATATCTATACCTAAAAAACGATTATCGTCTGAAGATGAAAATAGTCCCATAAATTTAAAAATTAACAATCTATTTTTTTATTTTTAAAAATAGATTGAACTATACTTATTTATATTATATAATAAATATAGCTATATCACAAGTGATTTTAATTAAATTAATTATAGCACATAATAGTAAATAAATCATTATGATGAAATTTTTTAAAAAATATAAAAAAATAATATACATAATACTTTTTTTAGTCTTAATTGTATTTCTAGCTATTCTTATTTGGAACACATTTTTCAAACAAGACGCACAAGAAATTCCAGAAATAGACACTGAAACAGAAGATTCAAGAGGTTCCCTTCCTCAAGCCGGAGAAGGTAATCCACAAACAGGAGAAGAATTAGAACCAGGCGAATTACCAGGCGATGAAGATGATGATCCTAGAAATCAACCTGAAGAAAGACTTAGTGATGATGGTCCTAGCCCTGTAGCTAGTGGTTCCGTTACTGAAACTAATCTTAGTTATTTTAATAAAACTATAGGGGCAACATTGAGTGGTGATGGAAGTGGTGTACAATTTTATGACACAGAACAAGGAAAATTTTATCGTTTAGATAATGAAAATAATATTCATGAATTAAGTGATCAAGTATTTTATGAAGTTCAAGAAATATCTTGGTCTCCAGATAAAAATAAAGCTGTATTAGAATATCCAGATGGCTCAAATATTATTTATGATTTTAAAACACAAAAACAAGTTACCTTACCTAAACATTGGGAAGATTTTGACTTCTCTCCTCAAAGTGACAAAATAGTTGCTAAAAGTATCGGTACAGATCCATATAACAGTTATCTTGTTACTGCAAATACTGATGGTTCATCAATTAGATCTTTAGAGCATATTGGCGAAAATAGTGATAAAGTAATTTCTGACTGGTCACCAAGTAATCAAATAGCTGCTATGTACACTGAAAGCACAGACTTTGATAGACAAGATTTATTTTTTATTGGTTTAAATGGAGAAAATTTTAAATCAACCACTGTGGAAGGTAGAGATGTGAGAACTAATTGGTCTAAAGAAGGTGATAAACTTCTCTACAGTGCCTACAATAGTAATAGCAACCTACAACCCCAATTATGGATAGTTAATGCAAAAGGAGATTCTATTGGTAGTGGTAGAAAAAACTTAAACCTTCAAACCTGGGCAGATAAATGTACTTTTTCTGATGATAGATATGCCTACTGTGGAGTGCCAGAAGAGTTACCTGAAGCTTCTGGATTATTACCTGATTTAGCTTTAGAAACTGGTGATCTTCTATATAGAATTGATACTATAACTGGACAAAAAAGCTTAATGGCAATACCTAATGGAAAATATAATATATCAGAACCAGTAGTTAGTGATGATGGCTCAAAGCTCTATTTCACTGATCAAAGTACAGGAGAAATTTATAATATTAATTTAAAATAAAAACTAATAAAAGATATATAGATAGTTCAATATATAAATAATTACATAACAAAAAACGAGCCTTTAATTAAGCTCGTTTTTTAGTCTTTAATATTCTTGTTTAAACTAAATAATAAAAATATAAGTATTTATTATATTTTAACCTAGAAAAGTGTAAAACTCTTTGTAATAAGGCTGACAAATTTTATAGATTGCAAGCAAATAAGTACTTATATAGCATCTATTTCTTCAGCTAGCCTATAGTCTTTATCTGTTACCTTGCCCACATCATGACTAAAAAGTGTTATCTTTACTTTACTATATGAATGCAAGTATATATCAGGATGATGTTTAGCCTTTTCAGCTAGTGGCATTATTTTATTAATAAAAGTCACAGCTTCTACAAAACTATCAAACTTAAATTCTTTAGTTAATTTATTATTAATTATTTCCCATTTCATATTTTTTAGTTAGTTTAATTTTATTATCAAAGTATTTATATTAATAATCTTAAACTAAATTATAAATTATTAATATCTCAATATTGTATTATTAAAAACAAAAAGAGTTAAATTTATTTCAAAAAATTATAAGTATCATAATTATTTTTAATTAATTTTTTCCAAGCAACAGTTTCATTTTTAGCTCCAATATCATTTTTATGATAAACCAATAATATTTTAATTTCATTAATATTTTTATCTAAAGAAAATATATATCTATTTCCTGATGATTTTCTAGAAAAATTAGTTCCAGCTACACGAAAGTACATCTTGTATATAAGAATATTATTATATGAGCTAATTAAATTATCATCATATAATTCATTAAAACGTTCCAATTCTAGAATAAGACCTTTTAAAGTAACTTCCCAATAATTCTTATACTTTTTAGAAAACTTTTTTATATAATGATTTTCAGCAAACTTTTCAATTTTCACAATATATCTAATAGACATACTTTATATCTTCCTGAATAATAAGTTCATATGGGATTATTTCATCAGGTTCACATAGTTTAAAAGGAAGTTGTGAATGAGTAAAATCAACAATTTCTCTAGTTTTCTTGTCTTTCCATTTTTTAGCTATTTTTTTAATTAAATCTTGCTCTTCTTTTTTAATTTTATTCAATTTTTCTCTTTTTGAACCTTGATTCTCACTAATTAAAATCAGATCACTTTTTTTATTATCTCTATTTATTTTTCCTTCCTCTTCTAACTCATCTAAAGCACGAAAATATAAATCAGGAACAGGTCCATGGGGAATACGTCTATACTGCATACCGCTCATACTTTCTAATTTGTGATAGAACCAAGCAAAATCAGCTAAATAAATTAATTTAGCTAATTTAGTTTTTGGAACTTTACCATCACCACTTGGACCCAAAGATCGCAAAAAAGATAATATCATTTCCTTATATTTTTCATAATTAGGCATAATACCAGTTTCCATATCTTTTAAGCTAATCCCAAAAATATTAGAAATCTTTTGAGCTTCTAATAAAGATAATTCTCTTTTGCCTTGTTCTACTAAAATATATGAAGTTCTAGCCATGTCCAATCTATCAGCTAATTCCTGTTGAGACATGCCCTTCCCCTCTCTAAGTGATTTAATTAATTGGTTTAAACTTTTAGTCATACTCGTATAATTATATAATTATATTTATATTATATATTTAATTAAAGATTATGTCAATTATAAATACATTTAATGTTTAATATTATGACATACTTTATCTATTTTTTATAATATTAAAATAACAAAAAATAGGTTTTTAAAACCCATATTTTTTCAAAACAAATTCCAATTATAAGAGCTAATCTTGCAAGCTAATTTTTACCAATTCTTCTTTTATCTCTTTATCACTTACCTTAGAACCTGTCATATAATTAACCTGTTCTGAGTAATCTATATCTTTAAAATAAGTTAACTGGACTCTAAATATCTTTTCATTAAAATTATCTTTAAAAATAATTTTAGCTCTTAATAATATCATCAATATTCTCTTCCTTATTTATTTCAAAAGGATAATATAAAAATGTAATTTTTACTCCATTAACTAAAATAGTATATTCATCTTTATTATCAACAAAAACTGTTTGTATCTTAGAAAATTTCATTATTTTTTTCTGAATTTTAAGTCTCTCTATTTCTTTTAATGATATTAAATAAAAATCAATAGATCTACGATGACCTAAATATAAAACAACAGCCGTGCCACCAACTAAAATACAATCCTTAGAAAAATTTTTTTAAGAAAGGAAAAAGTTCTAATTGTTTTTTATTTAATATTTCCTTATACATACTCTTTAAAATAAAGTTTAAAATAGTGTTTTATTTCTGGACGATAGTTGCATCTTTTCTTTTTAATTTGTCTATTAAATATAACTGAAGCTTTTTTTATACCAATAATTTTAAATAATAATTTTACATCCTCAAAATCACCAAAATTTAAAACCTGCTCTAATATAAAATCTTCAGAGACCCTATTTAAATCTCCAATATACCAAAAAAGATGGGGTCTATCTTGTACAAAAGTGTTTAAATTCATAAACTTATAAAGAATAATTATATTCTACTATATTATTATTTTAGAATAAAAAAGCTTAAAATAAAAGCTTATATTTAATATTATTTGTTATAATATAAGCTTATATATTTTAAGAAATTAAATATATTTTTAATTAATTTCTTTAATAATTATATTATTATAAATACTAATATTTAAATATATAACAATCTTAAATTGACAATAACTATACTTTTTTTTATAATATTAATCTATAGTTCTCTTTTTAACAACCTTAAAACTCCTACCGTGGAGAAAATCACGGTTATCTTGCTTATGTGTAAAAAAGGAATCGCTGCAGAAGTTGACGGAGAAAGTGGTCGAATTAACACTATCAGAGTTGAGAAAAAACAACAAAAGTTAGTTTGCACTTTCATTGGCAGAGGCCTTCAAGATGGTCGAACTGTCGAAGTAAAAAAAGTAAAGCCAGCCAATAAAAAGGCGGCTAAAAGCTTAGACCAAGCTTTAGAAAACCTAAAAATAGCAAGATCTGGACTCAAGGTTAGCCCCTACTAGATAGGGGCCCTAAAAAAACAACAACGAGCTAAAATTATTAGCTCGTTTTTTTTATTTAACATTATTTATATATTAAGAAATTCTAAAGATATGTTTTAATTTCCCTAACAAGTTCTTCAATGCTTTGCTTATCTGTATAAAAAGTTTTAGCTAAAACATTTTTCTCTTTATTATATGTTTTATATAATTCTTTAAATCTATCCATGGAAGTATTAGATATTTTTTTACTATTATCATTTAAGGCACCTTTTACTCTTTCATTAAATCTTTCTTTCAATATTTCAAAGTCTGCTTCTAAATTAATTTCAACAATCTCATAACCAGACTTCTTAGCTAAATCAATAATTTTCTGTCGTGATACTTTAAACAAACTATAATCTGAAATTACCTTATATTTCATAGTAAAGATTTCTTTAGCTACAGCCATAACAATTTTTTTTACATCATCTTTATGAGTGTAAAAAGAATAATTAGAAAACAATCTTTTTAAAGTATCTCCTTTTAAATGAAACACATTATCTTCTTTCATTAAGTATTCAATAATAGTGCTTTTTCCAGAACAAGATGTACCGTTAAATATTATTAATTTCATATATTAATTTATAATTATAATAAATAATTATAACACTCAAGTTTTTAAATAACAACTTTAAATAAAAAAATAGCCCTTATTTTAAAGCTATTTTAATCTGCGGAGAGGGAGGGATTCGAACCCTCGGTACCATTTCTGGTACGACAGTTTTCAAGACTGTTCCGTTCGACCACTCCGGCACCTCTCCTGATATATAAATATTATATATAGTCTATTTAATTTTAAAATTATCTATCATCACCACTACCACTTAAAACTCCTCTTTCTAATCTTGATTGCAATTTTTCAATATTTCTTTGTGCCACACTTTCTAAATCAATCTCTAATTCTGATGCTAATTGTGATAAATACCATAGCACATCACCTAATTCTTTTTCAATAGCCAATCTATCCTCTTCTTGAACAATTCCCTCTTTATCTCTAATAATCTTTTTTATCTTCTCTGAGACTTCTCCGGACTCCCCTGCTAATCCTAGAGTAGGATAAATATAATTATTATCTTGGTTAGGATAAAGAGCTGTTTTTCTTGATTCTTTTTGATATTCACTAAAATTCATAAAATTAAACCTAAAAAAACATAATTTTAAAAATAAAGCTCATTGAGCTCTACTAAAAATATTCTAAGCTATATTGAGATAAAAGTCAAAAAAATAAATCCTATATTAGATTTATCTCAATATGTAAAAAGTTATTAATATTATCAAAAATTAACTATTTAATCTTTTTTGTTTTTTGTTTTGTAAATATTTAGAATTCTTATTACTTATAACACTTTCACCTATATCTTTTTCTATTTCATCTCTAGCTGTCTTAGCTACCTTACCACCTCTTTTAGCAAGTTTCTTATTCTCAGGTAATCCTTCTGGTTTATGTTTTTTAGATATCTCTGTTGTTGAAGTCTCTGCTAACATATTAAGGACTAACTCTAAATTAGTCATATTATCTCTTAAATTTTGTTTTTGCAGATTCTTGAACTTTTTATATTCTTTTACAGATTTATCAGACCAGGCTTTAGTTATTTCATTGGTTAAAATAGCAAAATCCAGACCTCTTTTAATTCCCCTTTCTTGCCACTCATCTGTTAAATCTTTTCTAATTTCAATTGTCTTGAGTCTCTGATTAATCCATTCTTTGGAATAACCTTTTTTTAAGTAAGTTTCCATAGCTCTATCTATTGCCAGCTCTGGATCTTCTGTTTCTTCTATTCTTTCATAGCCCACCTTAGCTAACCAAATCTTAAAAGGTTCTGTTTTTGGAGAAGGGATGGACTGAATAAGTCTTAAAAGGGTTTCCGTGTCTGCTACATCTGTTAAATACTTTTTACCATCTGATGATTCTAATTTCAGTTG
>JAIPJO010000034.1 GCA_021734135.1 Patescibacteria group bacterium | reverse complement strand
TAAAAATACTAATGCTATGAAAAATAAAAAAGCTAGAGAAGCATCTCTAAAAGCTAAATTTAGACCACCTAAGATATTAAAGGATTTATATCCAGGCGCGCTAGTAGAAAAAGACATGAAATATATACCAAAACCAGGTAAAAATAGGCTATATGATAAAGAAAGAGACTTCTGGTATCAACAAACCTGTATAGACTCATTTACTCGCATTAGAACTCTAGAAGTAACGGAAGATTTTAAAAATAAAACAGTTACCTTAGCCTATCAAAGAGCACAGAAAAGAATGCCGTTTAATATAGCCTGCATGAATGTAGATAATGGATCAGAAAATCAAGGAGAGTTTGCCAAATATCTACAAGCAACTAATGTTTTTCAATTCTATTCTAATATCTCTACACCAACTGATAACCCTAGGGTAGAAAGATCTCATTTAAGTGATGATGTAGAGCACTACAATAGAGGTAATATCTATAATTACTTTAAACAACAAATAATGGCTACTAGCTATAGAGAATATGAATATAATTATCTTAGACCTCATCAGGCTCTAGGACAAATGACCCCAATGGCTTTCTATGAGCTGTGGAAAGAAAACCCAGAAAAGGCTATAGAGATAACTGAGAAATGGCAAAAGTATCTCAAGAAACAAAGTATTAGATTAAGTGAAGCTAGGAGGATAAAAAAACGAGAACAGATTGATGCTTTAATGAATTTTATTGACGCTAAAGTTAACAACAAAAATAATCTATATGACGCTAAATTACAATTAATCAACTGTCAATTATGTTCCATAGCTTGAACATGTAATTAAATAATAATTTATACTCTTTACTATGTGCAACAAAATCAGGATTATTATTTTCTATTATATTTTTTAGTTCTTTATATGGTATAAACTTAAGTTCAGATACTTCTTCAGCTTGCATCACTAAATCATTTATATTTAAATCCATTTCTACAATATATACTACATTAATCTCATTATTAATATATCCTTCTCTTCGAGAAGATTGTTTTAATTCTCCAATTTTAAACAAATCATTTGCTTTAAGCTTTAAACCAATCTCTTCCTGAACCTCTCTTAAAGCAGAGCTAATAACTTCTTCATCAGCTGAGACATGACCAGCTACAGATATATCCCACTGGCCAGGATGACTATCCATAAGTAAAGATCTTTTCTGTATTAATAACTCTTTATTGGAATTAATAAACCAAACATGTGCTGATTTGTGCCAAAAACCTTTTTTATGAGCCTCATCTCTAGTAGTTTTCTTCCCTATATATGTTCCATCACTATTATATATATCTACATATTCCATATTTTTATTGTATTTCTAAAATTATTTTTTATATAATTAGTATATATATTTTAAATTATTGAAATTTTAAGATATAATGATACTATAACATAATTTAAAAAAAATAATAATAAAAACATGAAAAATTTTTGGCAAAAAATTGTTTATAATATAAAAAACCTGTATAATAATATAATAAACAATAATAAAAATATGGAAAATTTATTTATATCCCCAATCCTTTTAGAGTATTCATTTTTAAACAACCTTACAAACGAAGCTATTTCTTTGTTAAATTTAAAATTAGATGATAAAGGAAAAAAAGAATTTAAAAAATCATTATTTTTTAATTTTAATCGCTACCTAACTCTTCAAATTGACTTAATGGATAAAGAAGATAGAGAAAAAATCTATGAAGATCTTGCTCAATTCATTGAAGATAACAACGAAGAAAAAACAATAGAACTTTTAACTGTTTGGAAAATATTACCTGAAGCTAAAGAAGACTTTCTCAAACTACTTAAAAATATTAAAAAATAAAAATATGAAAAATTTAGAATTTTTAGATAATAGTAAATCTAATCCAGAAGAAGAAAGCAAGGAAGAAAAAATAGAAGAAAAAGATAGTGTAAAAACTGGTTATAAATCCTTTAAAGATATTCCAGAGTATCCAGAAAACCATAAAGGCTACAGTAAATATGAATCAATGTTGGAGTTTAAAGAAAAAGAGGAAAATAATATAGAAAATCCTGAAGTTCTTGGTTATGATAAAGCAATTAAAGAAATTATCTCAAACAAAGAAGAGGAAAACAAAACAGCTCTTTCTATTGCTAGAAAAATAACAAAGAATAAGGCTTTTAAGGCAGCTGTGCTTAGTTTAATGTTACTTACTAAAGTGGGCGGAGTTTCTGCTGAAAATTTTAAAGGCGATAAACTAGAAAAAGAAGATAAAATTGAATTAAACCAAGAAAATCAAAATGAAATAAATGAGAATAAAGACAATTATATAAGTGAATATAATGAATTTAAAGAAAGTGTTAAATTAAAAGCTGATAATTATTTTGAAACTGATAAAGCAGAAATAAGTCCAGAAAATCAAGAAAAACTAGAAGATGATTTCCATAAATTTCTAAATACTATTGATGAAAATAATTATGAAGACATAATTGGCAAACAATGGACAATTAAAGGCTCTAGTGATGAAAGAGAAACTAATAATTGGGAAAACGGCAATGAAAGTTTAACTCAGGCTAGAATAGGGTCAGTAAAATCAATTTTAGAAGAAACTTTGGAAAATCATGATTTTTCTGATCAATTAGAAGCTAAGCAAGCTCTAAAATTAAAAGAAAAAGAAATTTCAGAGAAATATCCAACAAGCAATGAAGAAAATAAAGAAAACGGAGTTACTTATTTAACAGATTTAATAAATGAAGAAACCGGCAAAAAATATACTGAAAGCGAAATAGATAACTTAAAAGAAAATAACCCTAAAGAATATAACGAGTTATTAGAATCATGTCGCTTCACCAATTTTGAGGTAGAGTCAAACTTTTTTGAACTTGATAGATTTGATAAAGTTCACTTTTTAGTTGATGAAAGTGGATCTATGACAGCCTCAAAAAACTTTATCTCTAATGAATTGAAAGAAATTGAATACAATAAACCAGTTGAATTATACAGCTATTCTGACTTACTAAATCCTGATAGAATGGAAAATTGTGAAAATAGTGTAGAAGCTTCAGAAAAAATTAAACAACAAATTGAAGAAGGATCTTTCAGAGAAAGACAAATAGATGCTACTTTAGGTTTAGTTAATAAAATATCTGCAGAAAACAAAGAAAATGGAAAAGTTGAACTACAAAAAATACACGTTGCTACTGATGAAGCATTACAAGAAGTTTCTTTGGGTGATTTAGAGCTTCTACAAACAAAAGCTGATCAAAATAATATTGAAGTTGAATTTCTAATTGGGCATAAAGAAGAATTAAGTGATTATGACCAGAAAGAAACAAAAGCTGAAGTGTTTAAATTAAGCTTAGAAAAATTAATTGAACATGTTAAAGGTTTAAGTGAAGATGAAAAGATTAGAAATTTAAAAGAACAAAAAGAAAATCAAGGAGATATGAAAATTGATGAATTCTATCAATCTAAATATCAAGAAAGTGCTAATGATTTTGAATCCTGGGCTGAAAATTCTCATAAAAATAAAACTGATGCTTTCTTTAAAATATTAGAAAATAAAGGTTTTGGAGAAAATCCAAGTGAAATTAGAGAAAACCTAGAAAAAGAATTTTCTGGTGCTAAAAATTATAAGAAATTATCTGAATTTATTAACCAAACAATAAAAGAAAACATATCAGGAGTTAATGATTATAAGCAATTAATCAGATTAAGCTCTATGGGTGGAGTTAGTTATGAAACTAGATCATTAGCTGATGCTCTAAAACAAATTGCTATACCATTAAGGGAGTTAATTGAAGCTAAAAATAAACTTAGTTTAATTGAAGAAGCCACTGAGGATATGGACTCCCAAGATTTACCAAATATGAAAGATAATATAAAACTTAAAAATATTAAATCTATTCCTGGTCAAGAAATATCTAGTGAATTACCAAATATAGGACCTACCGATTTATTATCTAACTTTGAATATTAATTTTAAAATTAATATTAACAAATAAAAAAACCGCTTTTGTTAAACGGTTTCTCTTAATTTTAAAAAACAGATATTTCTATTTTTCTTGGCAAATTTAAAGTGTCAATTGCTGAAGGCGCAGGTAAGTAAAATAAGTTCAAATCTTCACCATCTTTTTCTACCCAAAACAACATTAATCTTTCATCAACAAAATCCAAAGAAGGTGCTGATAATGAATTACTAGGTAAAAAAATAGTTTCACCAGTAGGCCAAAAAATTCCATAATTAAGTTCATCTGTAGCTTTAGAACTGCTAATAGCAAACTCAGCCTCATTATCATCTCTGAAAAAATACCAAAAAATCTTTAAATTATCAATGGACATAGTATCTTGTCCAGATATTTTTCTTTGATGTTTAAACTCATCTTTACTTATTTTTTCAAAACACTCTTTTTGATAGTCTTCTGTCAATGAATAATTTTTTGATTGAATTTGAGACTGCCCCACAAAAAATGTTGAAAAAATAAAAAAACTTAAAAATGCTACAATAATCCAATTTCTCATATCTCTGTTTTTTTTGTTTAAAAGAACTATTTATTAATAACTTATAATAATATATAAAATTACTTATGTCAACCTCTAAGCTATTGACAATTATTAATATAGGTGCTATATTAATATATCATATTGATATTTACAACAAAATAAAAATTGAACATTATGAAAAGAAAAACAGTTTTAATCGTAGCAATCTTATTGATTGCATTCATTGGTAAAGAAGGAAAGGCTCAACAAAATGAGAATTTCAAAGTTGAAGGCGATATTGAAATAGTTTACAACGAAAATGATGATTTCTCAATAAATGATTTTATTGAAAATCATAAAAATGATCCTTATTTCTCTCACTTCTCCAGAAAGATTTCTGATGAAACTTTCGGTGATGAAATAAAAAAGGGAGATACTGTTACTATGTATCTGGTAAGCTCGAAAAAACCTTTTACTGAAGCGCAAGCTCAGGAATTTACCAAAAAGAAAGGCGGACAAATGCCGTCACTTGGCTGGGTGTTGATTGCAACAAATCAACACAAAAAAGAAGGAATCTGGAATAGAACCACCGTAATATTTACGGAAAAGTCCATTAAACACAAAGGGTATAATCTTATACCTTTTGTAGATAATGAAAATGGGTTCTATACTTATTTCCGTGAATCGCCAAACGAGCATTGTGACTTTGTATTCATTAAAAAAGAATAAAAGTCCAATTAAAATCAAAAACTCTGCAAAAAAAGCAGAGTTTTTTTCTTATATAATTTATTTTAATTTATTAAATATAAAAATGTAATAAAAAATCACCTTCTCTAAACTTAGAAGATGATTTTGATTATTATATTGCTGAAAAATTAGAGGTAAAATTGTTTATTATAAATACATAATAACCCCTAAATAACAAACAACAAAATTAAACTCAAAATTTTGACCAATAATTGATTTCAGCCTAAAATCTTTTAAGTTTCTTGATTTAAACTTTAATGAATACTCAGAAAATAATCCAGTGCCGTAGAATCTTTCTGATATAATACCAAGGTTTAAATCATTATTTACCTGATAAGATAAATTAAGTCTGTACCAGCTTGATGGATCAAAGCCTTTAATATATATTAAATCCTCTTCTTCATAGCCATATGCTCCATAAAGTCTCTCATATTCTGCAAGTGTTTCCTTTGAATATGAATCTTTATAAGCACTAAGCAAAGAATAAGAACCGTAGGCTTTTAAACTCCATTTCCCTTCGTTTAAATAAACTCCAGCAGTAGGACCAAGGACGCTTTTCCCTGTTTGAAAATTAACACCAGCAAATACTTTAGTTTTAGAAATTAAATCCCCAAAAAAATCATAACTCAATGCTAAACTAAGACTTAAACTGTAGGAGCTAAAGTCTTTTCCTAAATTATAACCAAGTTCACGCCATTTTTCTTTAATAACAGGTTTAGTATATTGAGTAAAACCCCATACTCCAAAACCTGAATTAAAAACAGATAATCCCTCCAAAGTTACACGTGGATAAAAGTCTTTATTTTGGTTATAAAAACCAAATTCAAGAAGATTATCTTGATATTTAACAGTTCGTATTTCCTTGATATATTGACCATTTTCATCATATATCTCTGGATTATATTGTCTCAACAAAGTGGTAAACAAAAATAATCCTAACGCAAATAATAAAATCTGTTTCATAATAAACCCCCAATATTTTTCTTTTAATGAACAATCTATTTCCTTTTATCAAGTAATAATACAATATTTATGTGTAAATTATCAATAATTTAACCAAATTAATACTATATATTAATCTTAAATTCCTTATTCACCTAAAAATCTCTCTAAATCTAATCTATATAATTTATCATCATCCTCTTCTGGTTCTCCTCTGCCGTCAGTATTATTAGAAATAAAATACAAAATACCGTTATCAACTATTACATCTCTTAACCTGCCAAATTCTCCAGCAAAGTGCTTGCTTATTTCAATATTATCTATATCTTCAATATTAGCTTGGTATAAAGTATTTCCTCTGAGTCCTACAAAGAAAATATTATTGTCATAATAAGCAGCTCCTGATGGTGCCCAGGTTTCATTAACTCCAGAGTGAATAGCAGGACTTTCCATATCCTCTCTCTCTTCACTACCAACAATAATTGGCCAACCATAATTAGCACCTTTTCTTATTAAATTAAGTTCATCAGTAGCTGAGCGACCATGTTCAGTAGACCATAAGTTACCTTCACTGTCCCAAGCTATACCTTGAGGATTTCTGTGACCATATGAATAGACTTCATTATCATATAAATTATCTTCTATAACACCACCTTCTTCATTTAATCTTAATATTTTTCCTCCTAAATAATTAATATCTTGAGCCTTCTCAGGTCTTTGCCCATCACCGGCTGTAATATATAGATTATTATCAGGACCAAACTTAATCCTTCCACCATTGTGATACATTGCTCCAGGAATATTATCAATAATTGTCTCAATATCTATAAAACTATTATCAACATACTTAGCTCTAATAACCTTATTCACTGTTTCAGCTTCTTTATTTTTATAAGTATAATAAAGATAAATTAAATTATTATCTTCAAACTGTGGATGAAGAGTCATACCAAGTAGTCCACCTTCACCGCTTTCTCTAGCTTCATCAATTACTTCAATAATTTCTGAACTACCATTTGCTTCAATTAATCTAATCTGCCCTTCTCTTTCAGTTAGAAGAAAACTATCATTTGGTAATTTAACTATTGACCAAGGTGTTTCTAAATTATTAGCTACCACACTTAGTACTGGTATATCACTTTCAATCTCATCATTTAAAGACTCTTCATTCTGATAATCTTCTTCATTTATAGTTTGAATTGGTTCATTAATATCTTCTGCTCCATTTTCTCTAAAAAATAGAAACCAAGCCAAAACTATAATCACTAAAATTGTTATAATTGTGAATATTTTTTTATTCATATATTTATTGTTAAGTCTAATTTATTAATTATTATAAATAAATAATATTTATAGCAATAGTAACTACCTTCTATACTTCGCTAATCACATCAAAACCTTTGTAGCTACCCACAACTGAGTAGCCAATGACTTTTATATCTTTCTTAGCTATATTTTTTATTTTCTTAGCAGTTTCATTTAAGGTTGCCCCAGAACCAGTAGCATCATCTATTATTAAAACATTGGAGTTGATCTCTTGACTAGGACTTACAGCTATAGTTACTTGTGCATTTTCTATCCTGTCCTCTAATTTCCTTAAGGTCTTTTGAGCTACTTTAGCATCTGGTATTTTAAGAGCCTTAATCTCTAATAAATCCAGTTTTAACCATTTTTTAAAGATATTCATAAATTGTACTTTCCTGTCTATTGTT
>JAIPJO010000033.1 GCA_021734135.1 Patescibacteria group bacterium | reverse complement strand
CTAGTCTTTTATTTCTTTGCTATTGTTTTTGGTGTTTCAGGTCTTTTTTTGCAGAGTCAGGGTAAGTTCTATATGCTTCTAATTCTTTTTTGTATTATGCTTTCTTTGGTTATTTTTTTCTCCTGGTGGGAAAAGAAGAAAAGAAATGATACTAAATTATAGTTAGAGCGTATAAATACTTAGAAGGGAAAACATTTATTTTTATACTCTAAGATGATATAATAGAAAAAGATATTAGTTAATAATTAATAAATATAAATATGAATATAGATAGATGGAAAGATATTATTGCCAATATTAAAGATAACTTTCAAGTAGAAGATTCTGGCAAAGAACATATTGAAGATGAAGGTGGTGTTGATATTGAATATATTGTTTTTACCTCCAGTCAAGGTAAGTTTAGGTTGGAGTTTGTAAGTAAGCCAGTAATACTTGATAAAAAAACTACCTTCTCTAAACGTATTGGTTCAGAAACAGCAGTTGATTATATTTATAGTGACACTGAAAGAAATGAACATTTAATTGCTTATAACTGGAATGACAGTGAAGATAATTGGCAAGAGATTGATGCTAAAAGCTTTTCTTAAATTATGAGAGCAGTAATACAACAAGTTAGCGAGGCTCAAGTTAAGGTGGGCGGTGAAGAGGTTTCTAGTATTAAGAAAGGATTATTAATATTTCTAGCAGTAAAAAGTGATGATAAGATAGAAATATGTCGGAAAATGGCTAAGAAGATTTCTAAGTTAAGAATATTTGAAGATGAAAATGATAAAATGAATTTATCAATAAAGGATGTGAGTGGAGAAGTGTTAGTAGTTTCTCAGTTTACATTATATGCAAACACTAACTCTGGTAATCGTCCTAGCTTTATTGATTCTGCTAAAGCTGATAAAGCCAAAGACTTTTATTTACAAGTTATTAATGATTTAAAAGATTTAGAGTTAAAAGTTAAAAGTGGAATGTTTCAAAAACAAATGAAAGTTAGTATGGTTAATATGGGTCCTAAAACTATTATTATTGATTTATAATATAAATTATATGAAAAAATTTAAATTCATTTCACTTTTTATAGTGATTACGTTAGCTTTATTTTTAAGCGCTTGTTCTTTTAATGAGAAAAACGATAATGACCCTAACACTTATAATCCTAATCTAGATAACAATCAAGCTAGTTTGGAGCAGAAAATTGAT
Source organism: Patescibacteria group bacterium (assembly GCA_021734135.1). Lineage (GTDB taxonomy): Bacteria > Patescibacteriota > Patescibacteriia > Patescibacteriales > UBA12465 > JAIPJO01. The sequence goes on along the minus strand of JAIPJO010000033.1, from coordinate 6,804 downwards.
AGTCAAGAAGAGATGCAGAAATTTGCTTCTGTAGATGAGTTAAGAAGTTTTTTAAATGAAAATGCAAATAATCAAGTAAATAAGTATTCAAGAAATTTATATGGTAGCATGAATGAGGGTATGATGTTAGATTCTGCTTCACCTATGTTGCAAAAAGAAGCATCCAGCGCTTTAGGGTCAGCGAACGAAAGTGTAGATTATTCAGAAACTAATGTGCAGGTAAAGGGTGTTGATGAAGCTGATATTGTTAAAACTGATGGTAACAATATTTATACCCTCAGTGATAATGAGTTATTTTTATTGTCCGCTTATCCAGGAGAAGAAGCACAGATAGAGTCAGTAATTGAATTTGAAAATAGACCTTCTAACTTATATTTAAATGAAGGTAGGTTAATAGTCTTTGGATATAACTATAATTTAAGTAATAGTGTTAAAAGAATTGCTTATGACATATTTCCTACAAGCTCTTTTATGTTTGTAAAGATTTTTGATATCAGCGATATTAGTAATCCAGAGCTAGAAAAAGAATGGGAGTTTGAAGGTAATTATAGTGATTCTAGACTTTTAAATGGTAGTTTATATTTGATTTCTAATAAATATAGTTATAGTTTAGCAGCTGATCAAGTTTTACCAACAGTATTTGAAGATGGTAATTTAAGAAGTTTTGATTGCAATGAAGCTGATTGTTTACAACCTAATATATATTATTATCCTAGACCATATGATTCATATAACTATACTAATGTATACAAGATTGATTTAAATAATCTTAACTCAGATATTAAAACCTCTACCTTTTTAGTAGATGGTAAGCAAACAGTTTATATGTCTCATGACAATTTATACTTAACATATAATAGTTCTATTAATAGTCATGAAATAGAGTTTGAAGTAATGCGTGACTTAATCTATCCTTATTTAGATGAAGAGGATAAAGAAAAAATACTTGACATTGAAGAGGCTCCTGGGCATGTTTTAAGTTCAGCAGAGAAACAATCTAAAGTTAGATTGATTTTTGAAACATTTTTTAATAAACAAAGTCAAAAAGAGCAAGAAAAATTGGAAGAGAATTTAGATTCAGCTTTAAAGGATAAATATCTTGAACTTGAAGATAAAATTGAATCAACAATTGTTCATAAAATTAATTTAAGTGATAATGACTTAGAACCAGATGCTCAAGGCCAGGTTCCTGGTACTGCACTTAATCAATTTTCTTTAGATGAGTATCAAGGTAATTTCAGGATAGCAACTACTAGAAATAATAATTGGCAAAGAAGATTTGATGATATGGACTCAGATTCAGAAAATAATGTTTATATTTTAGATGAAAACCTAGAAAGACTTAGTGCTATTGAAAATTTGGCAGAAGGGGAGAGAATATATTCTGCAAGATTTATGAGTGATAGAATATATTTAGTAACCTTCAAGCAAGTTGATCCTTTATTTGTAATTGATGCTAGTGACGCTAAAAATCCAAAGGTTTTAGGTGAGTTAAAAATTCCTGGTTTTTCTAATTATCTTCATCCTTATGATGAAAATACTTTAATTGGTTTTGGTAAAGATACTTATGTTGATGATAATGATAATGTTAGAACTAAAGGTTTAAAGTTATCTTTATTTGATGTTACCAACCCAATAGAGCCAAAAGAAATAGATACCTATATTGCTGGAGATTCTGGCTCATATAGTGAAGTTTTAAGTGATCACAAAGCCTTACTTTTTTCTAGAGAAAGAGATCTATTAGTATTACCAGTGCGTTTAAATTCTAATAATAGTAGTTGGCAAGATGCTTTTAATGGAGTATTAGTTTTTGACACAAAGGATAAAGAGTTTAATTTAAGAGGAAAAATTAATCATGTAAAAGAATATGAAGAAGAAAATGATAATTGGAGAAGATATTATGATAATCAAGTAAAGAGAAGTTTATATATTGAAGATGAACTTTATACTATCTCAAATAATATTGTGCAAATAAATAATCTAGAAAATTTAGATTTAATTAAAGATATAAATTTAGATTATGAAGGCTCTGATTTTAATGTGATTAATTTAGACAAAGAATAAAGAATATAATTATTTAAATAGATTATAATGAAAACAGCGAGATTAATGACAATATTAATACCTATTTTAGCCTTTATGGGTCTAGAAGTTTTATCTATGGAGTCTTCTTGGTTTTATTATGTATTAATATTTTGCAATTTAGTAATTTTCAGTTTATATTTTTTTACTCGTAATGCTAAAACTGATAAGTTTTGGTTGACTGCCTTAGTTTTGCCGTTTTTATTACTTAATTCAAGTATTTTGTACAGCAGTATATTAACAAATAATTTTTTAATTCAATTATTATACCTTTTCTTTTTAGGCGCTTTATTTGTTTATTTACGTAATCTCTATATTTATTTTTTTAAACCTTTAAAATATAAAGCTCAGAGTCTAGAGAATATTAATTTTTTGATTTCTTTTGTAGTTGTTTTCTATAGTGTCTCTGGTATTTTGGGTTTAAAAAACTTTATTGATTTAAATTTATGGCAAATAATGATTCCTATAGTAATTATATTATTTTTTACTTTATTTCAATTATTCTGGTTACATAGAATAAAGTTTAGAAATAATATAATATTTAGTATAATACTTACACTAACAATTTCAGAAATAGTTTATATTAGTACTTTTTTGCCACATGTTTATAGTATAATAGGTTTAATTATTGCTATAGTATTTTATGCTAGTACAGGACTTAGTTTGTTGTATTTAAGTTATAAATTAAGTAAAATTCAAGTTAAAACTTATTTAAGTTTAAGTATAATTTCTTTATTATTAATATTTTTAAGTTCCCGTTGGATATAAAATTATGAAAAACAAAACCATTAAAATCAATTTATTCATTATTGCATTTATTATCATTATCTCTATTTTAGGAGGTATTTTAGGAGTTTTATTTACCCGTGCTTATGTTTTTAATGATATTTATTCCGGTGCTTTTAGTAGTGAACTTAATCTAAATGATTATAATAGATCTAATTTGGTTATTAGAGATGCTAAAAAGGTAGTAGTGAATCAGGATGTTCAAGTAAAAGAAAATGCAGATCAAATTAGAGGAAGTATGTTAACTATATTTAGAAAAAAAACAAATAATTTAGATTCTAATTTAAAATCAAGTGAAACAGAACTTGAAAAGGAAATACCTGAATTAACAAATTTCTATCAATTAAATAATCCTATAGGTATAGCTTTAATTGTTAGTGCTGATGGTTGGGCAATAATTAATAAAAGTATTTTAGAAAAAAATGTTAATTTTGATGAAAATTTTGTAGCCATTAGCTCTGATAGAGATGTGTATGAGATTGATAAACAAATTAATATTGAAAAAAATTCTTTAGTTTTAATACATTTACAAGAAGCTTCTAATCTTAGACCTATTAGTATTATGCCATCTCAAGATTTAATATCAGGGCAATCACTTTTAGTTTTAAATTCACAAAAACAAATAATTACTAATTTTTTAAGCTTAAAACAAAACGATAATTTAATTAAAAGCAGTGATAGTTTTGACTCTAGTATTAAAATATATCCAGAAACACAAACTGCAATGTCACTTCCTTGGCTGTTTAACTTTAAAGGTCAAGCAGTGGCTGTTTTAGAAGAAGATACTTGGATCCCTTTATCTATGTCTGAATTTGCTATAGAAAACGCTTTAATGGAGTCTGAGCAAGAAGAAATTAAAGTACCTAGTTTAGGTGTGAATTATATTAATCTTTCGCAAGTAGCGCAGGTAGATGCTAATAAGCAATCAGGAGCTTTAATATACCCTAATGAAGATGATATAGCTGTTGTTAAAGATTCTAGCGCTGATAAGGCTGGCCTTCAAGAAGGCGATATAATATTAGCGGTTAATAGTTTAAATTTAGATAAAAATTTAAATTTATCAGAGGCTCTACTTCAATTTAAAAGTGGTGAAACAGTTGATCTAACTGTTTCAAGAAATGATTCCTTAGAAATAATTAAAGTAGAATTATAAATATGAAAATAAAAAGCATTAGACAAATAAAGAGTTTAAAAGGTAAAAGAGTATTTTTAAGGCTAGATTTAAATGTTCATATTAGAAGAAATGAAGTAGTAGAAATGCATAAATTGAGAATGGCTTTACCAATTATTGATTATTTACTCAAAAAAGAAGCTAGAATAATTATTGCTAGTCACTTAGGTAGACCTAAAGGTAAAAAGGATGATAAGTATAGCATGGAACCAGTGGTGAGAGCACTTGAAAATCTTTTAAAAACTAAAATAAAATTTAGTAAGCAAATTATAGGTAAAGCAGTAATTAAAAAATCTAAAACTTTAAAAAATAAAGAAATAATGATTTTAGAGAATTTACGCTTTGAATCTGGTGAAAAGGATAATAGTGTTGATTTTGCTAAATCATTGTCAGACTTAGCTGATATTTATATAAATGATGCCTTTGCAGTTAGTCATAGAGCTCAATCTTCAGTTGATAAAATAAAAAAATACCTTCCTAGTTATGCTGGATTTTTGTTAGAAAAAGAGATTAACAATTTATCTTTAGCTTTTAAACCTAAAAAACCATTTTTAGCAGTTATAGGTGGTGCTAAAATTAGCACTAAGGTTAAATTATTGGAAAATTTAAGTAAAAGCGCTAATAAAATTTTAATTGGCGGTGCTTTAGCCAATACATTACTTTTAGCTAAAGGTAATGAAGTGGGTAAATCTTTAGTAGATAAAGATAGTTTGTCTTGGTCAAAAAAGTTTATTAAACAAAAAGAAGTAAAAGAAAAGATTTTATTACCTAGTGATTTTTTAGTAGAAAACTCAAAAAAAGAAGTGGTAATGAAAAAAATTAAAGATGTAAATAAAACTGATAAAATATATGATATAGGTCCTGATACTATTTTGGAATTTAGTAGAGAAATTAAGAAAGCTCAGACTTTAATTTGGAATGGACCATTAGGTATGTTTGAGAAAAAGAAATTTAAACAAGGTACTATGTCTATTGCTCGTAGTCTAGCACTACAATCAAAGAAAGAGGCTGTGTGTATAGTGGGAGGTGGGGAAACTGTTGAAGCTCTTAGTGCTTTAGATTATAAAGAATATATTAATTGGATATCAACTGGAGGAGGGGCAATGCTTTCCTTTTTAGCTAAAGAGGATATGCCAGGTTTAAAAGGATTAATAAAATAATTTAAATAATATGAGTAAAATAAAATCACTTGTAGCTAGAGAAATACTTGATTCACGTGGTTATCCTACAGTAGAAACTAAAATAACTTTAAGTTCAGGTCTTAGTGCTAAAGCTTCTGTTCCTTCAGGTGCTTCTACCGGTGAGCATGAAGCTCATGAGCTAAGAGATAATGATAAAAATAGGTATGGAGGTAAAGGAGTTTTAAAAGCTGTGAAAAATGTTAATGAAACTATAAATAAAAAATTAAAAGGGAAATTAGTTACTAAACAAGAGGAGATTGATGAAATAATGATAAAACTTGATGGTACAGATAATAAAAGTAAATTAGGTGCTAATGCTATTTTGTCAGTTTCTCTAGCAGTGGCCAGAGCAGGGGCGCTTAGTAAAAAACAAAGTTTATATGAGTATATATATAAAACTTATAAATTCAAACATAAATATAAATTACCAAGACCATATTTTAATATTTTTAATGGTGGTCTCCACGCTGATACTAATCTAGACTTTCAAGAATTCATGATCGTACCATTAAAGGAAAATAGCTTTGCTGAAAAAGTACGTATTGGTGCTGAAATTTTCCATACTTTAGGTGAAGTTTTAAAAGCTGCTAACTATGATACTGACATTGGTAATGAGGGTGGGTATGCTCCTGATATAGATTCCAGTATTCAAGCTTTAGAGTTAATACTTGCAGCTGCTATAGAAGCTGGGTTTGAACCAGGGGTGGATATTGGTTTAGGAACAGATGTTGGCTCATCTGAGTTGTATGATAAAAAAACTAAGAAATATATTTTTCCTCTTGATAGTGCTAGTTTTAGTAAAGATACATTGTCAGGATTATATTATGAATGGTTAAAGAAATATCCTTTTGTTTCTATTGAGGACCCGCTAGATCAAGATGATTGGCAAGGATGGAGCGATTTAAATGAAGAGATTGGTTCAGAGGTAATGATTGTAGGAGATGATTTATTTGTTACCAATGAAAAAAGACTCAGAAAAGGATTAGAGAAGAATGCAGCCAATACTATTTTAATTAAACCTAATCAAGTAGGTACTCTTAGTGAAACTATTAGTTGCATTAAATTAGCTCAAAAACATAATTATGAGATTATGGCTTCTCATCGCTCAGGAGAAACTACAGATGACTTTATTGCTGATTTAGCTGTAGCTACTGGAGCAGGACATATTAAAGCAGGGTCTTTATCTAGAGGTGAAAGATTGGCAAAATATAATAGATTAATGGAGATAGAAAAAGAGCTTGGTATGTAAAGCAATAATTACAAAATTTAGATAATAAAAAATAGCAAGTAAATAACTTGCTATTTTTATATATTATATTATTTTAATATATACTACCTAAACTGCAAACAGTATCCAAATTAAATAACTAACAATAAATCCTAGGATGGAACCAGCTAAAACTTGTAGTGGCGTATGCCCAATTTTTTCTAAAAGTTTAGGATATTTATTATCAAGAAATTCATCTTCATCTAAATCTTTAACTAAAACATTAAGTATTTTACCATGATTACCTAAATAACTTCTTAGCCCTACAGCATCAGTGATAATTAGTATAGCTAGAACTATACTCATGGCAAAGATAG
>JAIPJO010000032.1 GCA_021734135.1 Patescibacteria group bacterium | reverse complement strand
TAAGAGTTTGTACCCTTGAATTTCAAGGAAATTTAAGATATCATTTCTCATAGAGCAATTATTGTTAATTATTAGCTAGTTTTACACTAATATTTTAACAATAATTGCTTTTTTTATACACACTTTATGACATAGAGCCGAGGAAATATTGACATAAAATAATATAGATGGTGCTTTTTTAAACATTAAAAAACCCTTAGTATTAAACTAAAGGTTTTTTAAAATATATTTTGATTTTACTTATTTAACTTGTAAAGAAACCTTGTCACTATCTTTTTCTTTTACATCAATATTTACTTTATCACCCTCTTTAACTTTACCAGCAATAATATTCATAGCTAACTCATCTAAAATCATGGTTTGAATTAAACGTTTAAGAGGTCTAGCTCCAAAGGTAATATCAAAACCTTTTTCAGCAAGTAATTTCTTTACTTTCTGGCTTACTTTAATACTAATATTTTTATTATGTAATCTAGTCTCTACTTTCTTTAGCTCTAATTCAACTATTTTTGCTAAGGTTTTAGTGTTTAAGCTCTTAAACAAGACTATTTCATCGATTCTATTTAAGAATTCTAGTTTAAAGAATTCCTTTAAAATATTATCAATTTTTTCTTTCATTTCCTTATCTCTACTTACACCTTCTGTAGCAGCAGTTTCATCTTCTTTAAAACCAATAGAGTATTCTTTGATTACTTCATTGCCAAGATTAGAGGTCATAATAATGATAGTATTTTTGAAATTAACTTTTCTACCTTTAGAATCAGTCATATGACCATCATCTAGGATTTGTAATAAGATGTTGAATACTTCTGGGTGAGCTTTTTCTACCTCATCAAAAAGTATTACGCTATATGGTCTACGTCTAACTTTTTCTGTTAATTGACCACCTTCATCATGAGCTATATAACCTGGAGGAGAGCCAATAAGTCTTGCTACTGAGTGTTTTTCCATAAATTCACTCATATCTAATCTAAGTAGTGAATCTTCATTGTTGAACATGAATTTAGCTAAAGCTTTAGCTAATTCAGTTTTACCAACTCCAGTTGGACCAACGAATAAGAAGGAACCAATAGGTTTCTGCTCTTCGTTAATACCAGCCCTTGATCTTCTTAGAGCATTAGAAACAGAAACAATAGCTTCATCTTGACCTACTACTTGTTTCTTTAGTTCAGTTTCAGCTTTCTCAAGCTTCTTGATTTCACTCTCTAGCATTTTGTTAACTGGTACCCCTGTCCAGCGAGCAACTACTTTAGCAATATCTTCAGCATCTATTTCTTCTTTTAGTATATGTTGTCCTTTTTGTTGTATTTTAGTTAATTTTTCCTCTTCTTTTTTTACTTCTCTTTCTAATTCAGGTATTTCTCCATATCTGATACGGGCTACTTCAGTTAAATCATCACCACGTCTTTGTATTATTTCAGCTTGAATTTTTAATTTGTCAATTTTCTTTTTGTGATCTCTAATAGTAGCAATAATATTTTTTTCATTTTTCCAGTGTAGTTCTAATTGATTAGTTTTTTCTCTGATCTGTTCTAAATCTTTACTTAATTTTTTATATTGATTAGTATTTTGTTTTTTTTCTGATTCAAGTCCTGCTTTAGCAATCTCTAATCTTTCTACTTCTCGTTTTAGTCCATCTAACTCTTCAGGCATAGAATCAATTTCCATACGTAGCGCTGAAGTAGCTTCATCAATTAAATCAACTGCTTTATCTGGCAGAAAACGATCACTTATGTAACGGGTAGATAATTGAGCAGCTGCTTTTACAGCATCATCAGTGATGCGAACACCATGATGAACTTCATATTTTTCTTTGATCCCTCTTAAAATATTAATAGCATCTTCAATACTAGGTTCTTCTACCATAATAGGTTGAAATCTTCTTTCTAGGGCTGCATCTTTTTCAATGTATTTTTGATATTCTTTAGTGGTGGTAGCTCCTATAGTTCTAAGTTCACCTCTAGCTAAAGCTGGCTTTAACATATTAGAAGCATCCATAGAGCCTTCAGTGGCACCAGCACCAACTAGGGTATGTAATTCATCAATGAAAAGTATAGTTTTACCTTCTTGGCTTTTAATTTCTTTAAGTACTGCTTTTAATCTTTCTTCAAATTCACCTCTGAACTTAGCTCCTGCTAAAAGGGACCCTAAATCAAGAGTTACAATTTCTTTGTTTTTAAGATTTTCTGGTACATCACCGCTAATTACTCTTTGAGCTAGACCTTCAACAATAGCTGTTTTTCCTGTACCCGCTTCTCCAATTAGAACTGGATTGTTTTTAGTTCTACGAAGTAATACTTGCATGATTCTTCTTATTTCAGTATCTCTGCCAATAACTGGATCTAATTTTTTAGCTCTAGCCATTTCAGTTAAGTTAGTAGTATATTTTTCTAGTACTCTGAATTTTTTTTCAGGAGCAGGATCTGTAACTTTTTGTTTACCTCTAACTTCATCTAATAGTTTATAGACATTTTCATAGCTAATCTTGTATTTCAATAATAGATGTTGAGCGGGTGATTTAACACCAATTAAAGCTAAAAGTATATGTTCAGTAGATATATATTGATCTTGTAGAGCCTCTGCTTCTTTTTTAGCTCTTTCTAATATTGCAGCTACTTCACCTGTGCCTTGCACAGTATTAATATTGCTATAATTAGGTTCCTCTGTTTGAGTCTTAGGTAGTGAGCTTAGTTTATCTAAAGCATCATATTCAAGTTGATCTGGATCAATCTTCATTTTTTCTAGTATTGGCCTAACCACTCCTTCTTGTTGTTGTATTAAAGCAGCTAAAAGATGTAGGGCTTCAATATTTTCTTGTCCATTTTCTTGTGCCAACATTTGAGCATTAATAATAGCCTCTTGTGATTTATTGGTAAATTTATTAAACATATTTTCCATATAATTTGATATTGTTATTTATTTTATTTAGCACTCACTTTTATAGAGTGCTAATATATTATAGTCAAAGATATAATACTTGTCAATGACTTTTTATTTTTATTATTAATGTTTTTTATGTTATAATAATTATATATGAAAATAAAAAATATTACAGCTAATCCTAAATTACTAATCCAAATTATCTGGGAATTTTTGTTTTTTCCTATTTGGTGGTATAGCAAAGGCTGGTTTAGTTTTGCTAAATCATTATATGGTTTTTTGTCTTGGCAAAGTGCGTCTTTAGGGGTTTGGGTTTGGTTGAAAAATATTTTTGTCCCTATGTATGGTCAAACTGATTTTAGTGGTAGATTAATCAGTTTTTTTATACGTTTAGTGCAAATTATATTTAGAGGATTACTTTTGTTAGTAATTTTTGTTTTATGTTTAACACTATTTTTTCTTTGGGCTTTAATGCCAATACTAATAGTATATGCTATTATTTTGCAATTAATTTAAATTATGTCAGATAACAATCTACTACCTAATTTTAATAAAGATACAGAACCTGAAAGTGAGGATATGTTTTTAGGTCAAAAATTATTTTGGGGACAACCATTGAATCGTGCTTTTATATATTTAAAAAGAAGTAAAGAAAATCTTGATAAGCTTGTTTTAGGTTTCTTTTATTTTTTAGCTGTTTTAGGATGGATAGCTTTAATGTATTGGTTTTATTTAAAGCTTAGCTCTGAAGGTTCTAAAAGTATTATTGAAATATTAATGTTTTGGAGGTATCAAAGTTGGTTGATTTTAGTTTTTTTAATTTCTTTGTTTTTTGATATGTTTATTATTTACAGACAAAGCGAAATAAGAGCAAAGAAAGAAAAGATAAAATATAAGAAAGGGGAGGACGATACTGATTTAAGTGTAAAACCTTTGTTGAAAAATAAAAAAGATTCTTTAGATATTGCTACAGTATATAATGATAAGACAATAAAAGTAATAGATGACGCTTATCTTTTGTCTAAGAAACTTGGACAAAAACAAATGACGACTAAACATATTTTTTGGTCACTTCTAAGTGATGACGTGATAAGAACTATCTTTACTCGTTTAAATATAGATGCTGAAAAATTAATTTCAACTTTCAAAAAATATCTTAATCAAGAAGATAAAAATCATAATAATTCACCTATCAGCTTATTAACTCATCAAGTTTTGATGGGGGCGTATTTAAATGCTGTAGAGTATAAGTTAAAAGCAGTGGAACCATGGAATATTTTAGTTCCTTTAGTAGAAAAAGATAGAATTATTGAAGAAATACTTTATGATTTAAAAATAGATATTTCCAAACTTAAAAATGTAATAGAGTGGCATTATATTGATCAAAAATTTAGAAATAATAAACAAGAGCTAAGAAAATTAGCACGCTTAAAACCAGGTTCAGCTATGAATAAATCATACACTGCTGTAGCCACTCCAGTTTTAAATAGGTTTTCAATAGATTTAACTTTAAAGGCTAAGTATAATAAGTTTGAATTATGCGTAGGAAGAGAAAAAGAGATATCTGCTATTTTTCAAGCCTGGCAAAGTGGTCATGCCGGCACTATTTTAGTAGGTGAACATGGAGTGGGTAAAAGAACTATTATTGAAGGACTAGCACAGTTAATGGTGAAAGAAGAAGTGCCTAAGTTTTTACAAGATAAAAGATTATTAGAGCTTAATGTTTCTAAATTAATTAGTGGTGCTAGTGCCAGTGAAGCCAGTCAAAGACTTTTAACTTGTATATATGAAATAAATAGAGCTAAAAATATTGTACTATTTATTGAAAATATAGAGAATTTAAGTGGTATAAGTTCAGGAGCTGAAGAAAGTTTGGAGTTAACAGAAGTTTTAGCTGATGCACTTGATAAAGGGGCTTTGTATTTTGTGGGATCTGTAAGTAGGTCTAATTATGCTAATTATATTGAAAGTTCAGCATTAGGAAATATTTTGAGTACAGTAGGAGTAGCTGAACCTGGTATAGATCAAGCAATATGTATGACTGAAAGTAAAATTAGTCAAATAGAGGCACGTTATGGAATATACTTTTCTTATAAGGCTATATCTAAAGCAGTGAAAATTAGTGATAAATATATTCAGAATAAGTTTTTACCAGAAAAAGCTATTGATTTAATAAAAAAAACAGCTGGCTTAGTTTATCAAAGATGTAAAAGTGCTGGTAAAAATTGTATGTGTAGTGAAAATGATGTTTCTAAAGTTTTATCTGAAGAATTAGGTATTCCTTTTGATAAAATATCACAAGATGAGACACATAAATTAATTAATTTAGAGAAATATATACATCAAAGATTAATAGGTCAAGAGGAGGCTGTAAGTGCTGTTGCTAATAGTTTAAGACGTAGTCGTACGCAAGTAAGGGAAAGTGATAGACCAATTGCTAACTTTTTATTTTTAGGACCAACTGGTGTTGGTAAAACAGAGTTAGCTAAATCTGTTAGTGATATTTATTTTGGGGATGAAAAGTATATGATTCGTTTAGATATGAGTGAATATCAACATCCTGACAGTGTTAAAAAGATGATAGGTGATAGTGATGGCACTCTTGGTTACTTAACTGAAGCAGTGAGGAAAAAGCCTTTTTCTTTAGTGCTTTTTGATGAAATTGAAAAAGCTCATCCTGATATCTTAAACCTATTTTTGCAAATGATGGATGATGGTAGACTGACAGACGGACAGGGAAGAACTATTAGTTTTTCAAGTTCAATTATTATCGCTACCTCTAATGCTGGTGCTTTATATATTCAAGAAGCAGTAAAGAAAGAAGTGGATATTAGTATAATTAAAGAAGCTTTAATTGATGAGCATTTAAATAAGGTTCTTAGACCAGAATTAATTAATCGTTTTGATGGAGTAATTGTGTTTAAACCACTTAGTCCTAATAATGTTTTAGCTATTTGTAAGTTAATGATTAAAAAAATTGGTAAGCGTTTAGAGCAGAAAGGTATATACATAGATTATGCTGAGAGCGGAGTAGAAAAGCTTGCTCAGCAAGGTTATGACCCTAAATTTGGTGCTAGACCTCTTAGAAGATTATTACAAGATAAAGTAGAAAATGAAATTGCTAATTTATTACTTCAGGACAAGATTAGAAGAAGAGATACTGTTTATATTAATTCTCAAGCTAAAATAGAGGTAAAACAAGGTAGGCAATTATAATAATTAATTTGATTTATATGAGTTTAGAAATTTATTCTAATCCAGAAGCAAGAATTGATAGAAAGGAGAGAATTTCTGATGATTTAGAAAGCTTTAAACAAAATTTAGAAAATAATTTTGAAAATGAAGAAGAAAAGACAAAAGTATTTAAAGCTCTTGATTTAATGCTGGAAGTACATTTAGGTCAAAAAGATAGAGCTGATGGTATGCCTTATGCTAAACATCCTTTAGAGGTAGCGCAAAAAACTTTAGATATTACAGATGAGCCTAGCGCTGATTTAGTGGTAGCTTCTTTGCTTCATGATAGTGTAGAGGATAAGTCTGACGTTTTGTTTGCCAAAAGAGTTAATAAGAAATATCCTGAGAAAAATTATATGTTTAATGTTAATGATGAACTTAAGGAAAAACATAAAGAAATATTTAAAAGTTTTAGTTTTAGGGAATTGAAGGATATGTTTGGTGAAAAAGTTGAATATTATGTATATAATTTAACTAATCATGATTTTGATTCTTTAATTGAAGATACCAAGCCAAATGCTAGTAAGGAAGAAAGAGAAATCTTGAAAAATAATTTATATAAAGAACATGTTGAGGAAATTATTCAAGATCCTGACCTATGTTTGCTAAAATATGCTGATTTTTCAGTTAATGTTGATTTAAGGAGTTTGGATAAAAATAGTGTTAAATATAAAAAACTGCGCAGGAAATATAAGTCAATTATTCCAGTATTCATTGAACAGTTAAAAGATATTGATGAAAACCATTCTCTGTATAATAAAAAAGATAAACTTATTGCTAATTTGAAAAATGTGTATGAGAAACAATATTTAAATTAATTATATTTTTAAAATTTATAGAATTTAATTAATTATTTTAAGACCATATTTTTATGGTCTTTTAATATAACTTGGTAATCTCTGGCATATTTTTGAAATATTAGTTAAGATACAAATATAATCTATAATCTATGCTTTGGTGGCAATATATTACAATTTTTTCTTTCACTTTTGTATTAACTGTTTTTAGCACTGAGCTTATCAGAAGATTAGCTTTGCGCTTTAAAATAGTTGATTACCCTGATGCAAAAAGAAAAATTCATAAGAAGAAGATACCGCTTCTAGGTGGAGTAGCTATATTTATTAGCTTCTTTTTTGTTGCTTTTATATTTAAAGAGCATTTATTAGCAGGAGATTTAAATATTAATCATTGGTTAGGGGTATTTTTTGGAGCACTACTACTTATGATTGGTGGTTTTCTGGATGATAAGTATAATTTAAAATCTTGGCAACAACTTATATGGCCAATACTTGCAGTGACTTTGGTTATAGCTGGTGGAGTGGAGATAACTAAAATAAGTACACCAACAGGTAATTCAATATTTTTAAAACAAATGCAGGTTTTAGCTGGTATTACTCTTTCAGAGGTATTTTTATTTCTCTGGCTTTTAGCTATAACATACACCACCAAGTTACTTGATGGTTTAGATGGTTTAGTTTCAGGACTGACTGTTATTGGCTCTTTGGTTATTTTTCTATTCACTATTACCACTAAATATTATCAACCAGATATTGGTTTAGCTGCTTTAATATTAGCTGGTGCAAGTCTTGGTTTTTTACTTTTAAACTGGCATCCAGCTAAGATATTTTTAGGTGAAGGAGGTTCTCTTTTTTTAGGTTTTTTACTTGGTGTTTTGGCTATTATTTCTGGAGGTAAAATAGCTATCACTCTTTTAGTCTTAGCTTTGCCTATACTTGATTTAATTTGGACTATTCTAAGAAGATTATATCAAGGCAAAAATCCCATGAGATCAGCTGATAGCAAGCATTTGCATCATCGCTTTTTGTCTTTGGGCTGGGGGCAGAGAAAGGCAGTCCTAGTCTTTTATTTCTTTGCTATTGTTTTTGGTGTTTCAGGTCTTTTTTTGCAGAGTCAGGGTAAGTTCTATATGCTTCTAATTCTTTTTTGTATTATGCTTTCTTTGGTTATTTTTTTCTCCTGGTGGGAAAAGAAGA
>JAIPJO010000031.1 GCA_021734135.1 Patescibacteria group bacterium | reverse complement strand
TACCTTTAGTAATCACTTTATCAATATCTTCTTTACTTGGAGCTTCAGCTTTCTTGTATACACTCCTCTTTTTTTGAGTAGTATTTTTTTTATCTTTAGTAATGCTTGTTTTTTTAGTAATATTTTTTTTCTTAGATACAGGTTTTTTAACTTGCTTCTTTTTTACAAGACTCTTTTTCTTTACATTAGTGCTAAGCTCTTTATTTTTAGCACTTTTTTTACTACTAGATTTAGCAGTTTTATTAGTAGTTTTTTTACTACTATTTTTAAGTTTATTATCTTTATTTATATTCTTTTTTTTCTTAGCTTTAGCCATAATATGAAATTAAGCTCTTAATTTTGAGCCGATAATGTTTTAAGCTCTTTTAGAAGCCTACTCACTTCTTCCTGATCCTCAGCTTTTTCAGCCGCAGATATTTTCATTTGAATTATCTTTTTCTGTTCTTGCTTAAACAAATCTTTATTTAAAGAAATAAGATGAACTAATTCCTTTTGCGCCTCAGCTGGTTCTAATTGAGAGAAGTCATTCTCACCTAAAAGAACAAGCTCAGGGATAAGGCTATGTATTTCTTCATTTTTTGTTTTCAGCCAATTATTAAATTCCTGAAAATTCAGGCTTTTGTTATTATTATAATAGATAATTAGATGATTGTAAAACTGGTGCTTTTTTTCATTAATAATTAAGTCTTTATCTAAATTAGAAATAGTATAATCAATAAACTCTGGGAACTTAAGTATTAAAGAAAGTATTGATTTAGAAATTTTTTCTAAACGACTTTCTTTATTCTTTTGCGACATATTATTAACTGAAACAATCTCATTACCATTATTTCTTATTTTGTTTTTCCTAAAACTATCTTGGAAATTAATAAATTCTTCTCTAAGATCTGCTTCATTAATAGCTACTTTTTCACTAATAACCTTAAACCAATAATCCTTTTCTATTTTATTAACCATATAAACCAACAAGCTAAAAATCTTATTTACAATTGGAGTTCTCTCTTCTACCTTAGTAACATCATGCTCTCTTAAAACTTTGTCAACATAATATTCCATCATATTTCTAGCTTCTTTAACTGCTTTTTCATATAAAGTTCTATCTTGTTTTAATAGGTCAGCTGGATCTTTAGCTTCAGGCAAAAGTATTATCTTAATATTCATTTCTTCCTCTAATGCCTCTTTAATACCTCTATCAGCTGCCATTTGTCCTGCTTTATCCATATCAAAGGCTAAATAAAGATTATTAGTGTATCTTTTAATAATCTTTAATTGCTCAGCACCAAGGGCAGTACCAGAAGAAGCTATAGTATTAGAAAAACCTTCCTGATGAGACATGATTACATCCATTTGCCCTTCTACTACAATAGCAAAGTCTTGTTTTTTAATTTCCATTTTTGCCTTATCAATACCGTATAGAACCTTACTCTTATGAAACACTTCAGTTTCTGGACTATTAATATATTTACCGATTTTCTCATCTTCTTGGCTATAAGGATTAACTCTAGCGGTAAAAGCAATAACATTACTTGAAATATCAAAAATAGGAAACATGATACGATTTCTAAAACGATTATAATAATGACTGCTATTTTCTTTTTTTTGAGTTATACCAGCAGCAAATATTTCATCTTCTCTATATTTTTTTTCTTTTAAAAAATTTAAAACATCATTCCAACTGTTTTGACTATAACCTAATTTAAAATAACTAATAGTATCATCTTTTAAACCTCTTTCTCTTAGATATTCTAACACCTTTTTACCATTATCAGTGCTGTGCAAAGATTTTTCAAAATATTTACTAGCTAAATCTAATATTTCCTGCAATCTAGTTTTTTTAGAAGAACTTTGATAATTTTTTTGCTCTAATCTTACACCAGCTTTAGGCGCTAACAATTTTAAAGTTTCAACAAAATCTAAACCTTCCATTTCCATAATAAATTTAAAAACATCACCACCTCTACCACAGCCAAAACAATGATATATTTGTTTTTCAGGGGAGACCATAAAAGAAGCCGTCTTTTCATTATGAAAAGGACAGTTAGCTTTAAAATTAGAGCCTGAAGCCTTTAAAGGTATGTAATCTCTAATTATATCTACAATATCTAATTTTTCTTTAATTTCTTCTGATTGATTCATATTTAAAATATTCTTTTAAATAATCTTTTTAATTTAGACTCTTTATCATTTTTCTTTGTTAATTCTTCGTCTTCATCTAAATTTCCTTCACCAAGTTCATTTAAAACATCTTTTTTCTCTGGTTCCCTTATTTCAGTATTAGTTATTTTTGTCTTTAAGGCTCTTTTAATACTTTCTAAGGCATTATTTACCAAGTCTCCCTCATATTCCCCGCTATGAGCGCTATGTCCTTCATAGCTAGCCTTCTTTTGATCAAGATGAAGGTCAAAAACATAGTTATCTGGATATTTTTTTACATACAAATGAAGACGGGGATAAAAATCTCTACTTAAACGTTTTACATAAGAAAATTTATCACCTCTTCTATCATATATCTGAGCCCATCCCAGTGTACGTAAAAATCTTTCAACATTCAGCTCACCAATTTCTTCTACTGATACTCTATATTTCATATTATCATTTTACTACTTCTTATGTTTAAAAACTAAATATTTATATAATAAAAAACTATTTAGTGCTACTAATCCTGAAGTTAAAAGCTGAGAAAAAAGATAATGGAAATCTAAATTAACAACTAAGGCCTGCATTAAAGCAGCATTAAAGAAAAGATTAAAAACTCCTACTAAAAGATAAAAATATATTTGTTCAAAGTATCTTTTAGCTTTATTTCTAAAAGTCCAAAACTTTTGCAAACAAAAACTAACACCAAAGGCAAATAAATATGCTAAAGTGGTAGCGCTTATAATCTGCAAATCTAAAAAACGATAAGCTAAACCTAATACCAATAAATGAATACTAGTGGAAACAGCTCCAGAAAGTAAATACTTAACCATTAATTTATGCCAATTGGGTTTTCTATGAAAAGGCCAAATATTATACACCTGACTCTTTATTCTATTGTATTTTAACTTAAAAAACAAGTTTTTTGTATTAATAATCATATATCCATTTACTAATCTTTAATGAATCAGTAAATCTAGAAAAAACTGTATCTGAATCTAGTATAATAGTAATTAATTCTCCGCTATTTTTATCATTATATAAAGCGCTAAAACAATAACCTGCCTCTTTAATGTAACCTGTTTTACCACTTATTACCTCTAAATCATTAGTGCCTAAATCATCTGCTAAGAGCTTGTTAGTTGACTCTACTTCCACAATTTTACCCTGCTCTGTTTGAAAACTATAGTTACTTTGACTAAGTGTATCTTGAATTAAATCATTAGCAAAAGCTTCTTTGCTTAAAAGAGCTAATTCTTTAGCTGTGGAAACATTTTTAGGTGATAACCCTATTGGATCATTAAAATGTGTATTTACTAATCCTAATTCTTTGGCTTTAAGATTCATTAAATCTACAAACTCAGCTTCTGTAAAATCAAGAGCATGAACTAAAGCTAAGGTAGCTGTATTAGCAGAACTCACCAGTGAAACATTAAAAAGATTCTCCAGGGTAATTCTATCACCTAAAAATAAATGAATACGCCCCCCTTCTCTTCTGTCAATATTTTTCATCTCATGTACTTCTTGCCAATTAGGATTTTGATCTAAAATTACCAGTGCTGTCATCAACTTAGTAATTGAAGCTATAGCTTGCAAATTATCTGCATTTTTTTCATAAAGAAAAACATCAGCTTTAGGATCATATAACACCGCTTTAGTAGCTTCAATATTTATAACCTCTTCTTTTTCTAAATAATTCTTTAAAAGTGGACTTTTAATAATCTTAATTTCTCTTTCTTGACTATATTCACTTAAATTTAAATTATCTATTAAATTATAGTTATCAAGCGCTATAGGAACTAACCAAACTCCATTTACAGCTAAAAAAGTTAATATAGTAACTAAAATACTTCCAAACATAATTTTTCCTAATTAATCGTTATCTTTATTATCAACACTTTTATCATTATCATTTTTCACTTTAATTTCTTCACTGCTATCAGAATTTAAAGTACCAGCTAAGAAATCACTAATAGTTTGATCTTTATTTAATCTTTCATAATCTGGTAATTGCTCTATACTTTCAATACCTAAAAAACGAATAAACTCCAAGCTTACATTATATATTTTATCTTCTCCACTAGCAGAATTCTTTTCTTCAATTAGACCACGAAGTAAGAGATTTCTAATAATTAAACTACAGTTAACACCACGGATACGTTCTAATTCTGTCTTAGAAATAGGTCCTCTATAAGCGATAATAGTTAAAGCTTCTAAACTTGCCTGACTAAGTTCTCCAGAAGTTTCATCTTCTAAATATTTTTGTACTAACTTAGCATTATCAGAACTAGAAACCATTTGATACTTCTTACTTTGTTCAATAATTTGCAATCCTGATTCATTTTGATGATAAATATCTCTAAGCTCAAGTAAAGCTTTTTCAATCTCTTTCTTGTCTTTACTTAATATTTTATTTAAATCATTTAAACTAAGTGGTTTTGCTGCGATAAATAAAAGTGATTCAATTTGTGATTTTATACTCATAGGTTTTGCTGTTTATATGAAAATATATCTATTTCTCCAAACATGGAGTCTTGTTTAAAATTTAATTGTCTTTGCTTAGCTAATTCAAGCAGTGCTAAAAAATTAACTATTACCTCTGTCTTATTGTTAGAGCCACTAATTAAACTGCTAAAACTTGCCTGTACATTCTTTTTTAAAAGCCCTTGAATATGATTTATCCTATCATCAATACTTAACATATAATCCATTCTATCTTCTTCAATTTTTTCCACTCTAGGCTCTAAATTATTTATTACCTCTTGAAAAGTATTTTTAATATCACTAGAGCTTAAATCTTTAGGAGGGATGAAAGATGATAATTTTAAGAGCTGTTTTCTGGCTTGATTAGCTTTAAAAGGTTTAGCAAAAGAAAATCTTTTGCCCTGTGCTAATTTCTTAATATTTTCACTAGCAGATATAAACTCCTTATACATCCTAAGCTGTGTTTTTAAATCCTCAATCCCCTCCTCTTCTTCATCATTGTATAGATAAGGTAATAATGTTTTTGATTTAATATATAACAATTTAGCTGCCACTAACAAAAACTCAGCCATCTCATCAGGACCAATCTTATCATTATTATTTATATAATCAATATATTGATCACAAATGTTTGCCAGGCCAATTTCTGTAATATCAAGCTCTTCTTTTTCAATCAAACTAAGAAGTAGCGCCAAAGGACCTTGGAACTTTTCTAATTTAAATTCCATCATAATTATTTTTTCTTTTTAGCTGTAGTTTTCTTAGCAGTAGTCTTTTTAGCAGTGCTTTTCTTTTTACTAGTACTCTTCTTGGGACTCTTTTTAACTGCAATTTTCTTAGCAGTAGTCTTTTTACTAGCTGTTTTAGCAATACTTTTATTTTTAGTGGTACTTTTTTTCTTAGCAGTGCTTTTTTTCTTAGCTTTAGCTTTACTTGGTTTTTTCTCTATTTTTACTTTCTTTTTAACACCAAAACTATCAAGTACTGCATTTTCCATTTTAACAAAATCCTTTACAGCCATCTCTACACTATGATTTAAACTACCTGAAGAAAACACAGCTTTCTTAGCTTTCTCCAAATTCTTATCAACAATCACATTAACTTTATGAAGATTACCAAAAGCAGTTAAAGCTCCAGCTTTTAAATTAAGTGCTTTTTCCATCATTTTCTCTCCTGGAATTCTAATAGCTTTAATTTCTTTGTCTTTTCCTTTTTCAATAACCTTTTTTAATTTCTTCTCATCTAGATTGTAGTCTGCAGGAAGAAGAATTAAATAATAATCTTTATCTGCCTTAACTAAGAGTGACTTAGCAATTTTATTAAGATCTTTTTTCATGGTTTTAGCCGCATCAATAGCAGTGTAGACTGTTTTATGTTCTAAAATATCATGATTAATACCTGCTTTTTCTAAATAATTTCTTACCTTAGCAGGAATCTTATCCTTTTTTTTAGGCTTATTTTGTTTAGCCATATATTTAATATTAATTATTATTATATCTATATTATAGCTTAAATATTTGATTTGGTAAATTTAAATATTATTTTAAATTATGTATATATAATTTTAATAAAAAGATTGTTTCTGATTTTAATTTTTTACGTACCCAATCTTTTTGTTTTTCATTTATAAGCTCTCCTACACCAGAAAGAATGTTTTGTTTACTCATTTTATCCAACAAATAAATACATTCTTGCATAAATTCTTTAAATTTCATATTAGTACGTTTTTCTATTATTTCGGTATTAATTGGCCAATTATTTTGCAAAAAAAACCAAACATCAAAAATATCACGATTAGCTTTTCCAATACGTTCATGCATTGCACAAAGCTTATGTGCAAACATATCTTCCTGAATCATAATTTTCATAGAAATACCAAGATAAGACTTTATAGTATATTTAGAACCAAAATCTCTACGATTTATTTCTACTTTAATGTTTTGCGCATTTTCTTCTTTACCACTATAAGATAAAATAAAGAGTAAATTATATCTCTTTTTTTGTGCTTGTTTAAGATTTCCATAATTTTCTAAAATCCTTTTTACTTCTTCAAAAACATGATCTTCTTTTTCTTTGTCTAATAAATCAAAATCTAAATCAACAGAAAATCTATTAAGATTATAGAAAAGATAAGCCGCGGTACCGCCTTTAAATCCTAAAATAGGACCAAGATTGTCATTCGTGTAAATATCTTTAAGAATTTTAATTAAGATATTTTTATGAATTGTCTCATTTAATGTCATAAATTTAATTATTTTTCTTTTTTATAATTTTGATAATATTGCCTAAGTATTTTTTTCATCCTTTTATTATTTTCATAAATTGGTAAAATCTCAAAAACTTTATCCCAATTTAAAGTGGACAAGTTATCAAAATGATAATCTTTATTTAAATATAATACATCTAAAAAAGCACGTTCAGGTAAGGCAATAAAATAATTACCTTTATTTTCAAGCCCAAGGTTATTAGTTAAAATAGAATCTTTTATTTTACGATAACAATATACTTGATCATTTGCTTTAATTTCTCTAGAGAGATATGAAGCAATAAAGATTTTTTCATAATATTGAAAATTTACACCAGCTCTTCTAAGTACTGTCTCAAAACTTACATAAGAAGGTGTATATATTTTTGTAGCTAACTCAAATCTATCATAATTTTCGTCTTTTACATAAAAACCTCTACGAACACGAAATAAGTCTCCTTTTTTAATATAGTAATTAATCCTTGTCTTAGTTTTATCTGATGCAGTTTCTCCCCAAAGTAACATTATATCACTTACTGAAAATACCGTTTGATTAGCTTTTAATATTATTGAAATATAATTTCCTTTTTTCATAATATAGTCTATAAGTTAGTTTAAACCTTACTTATAGTTTAAATTATAAAAAAAAGACTGTCAAATAAAAAATCCCCTACTTTTAGCAAAGGATTATTTTTTATATAAACATAATGTTTATATATAAAGTAAGCTTATATAGGCTATTATAGTAATATAATATATTACATAATACCATTTACGCTTTTTTCTTTTACCATTAAGAGTATTAATGAAAACAAAATAAGCCCCTAATAATACAAACAATATAAGTGCTCCCGAAATCTTATTAGAAAAAAGTGCAATAGAAGAAAAAACGATATAAAGAAAAATACAAATAAAAGAAGAGGCGCTTAGAATAACTTTAGTTTTTTTATATCTAAATATTTTTGATAATATCATAGATATAATTGATAAAAAAACAAATAATATTAGATAAGACGTTTCCTCTTTTACTAAAACTTTTCTAACAGTTTTAATAGTATTTGTTTCCTTATTATAAAGAATAGATAAGCTTTTTACATCTATTACTTTTACAAATAATGGTTTTAACTTTTTAAATTCTTCCTTTTCTTTTATAAGAATTAATCTACCTGCTCTATCAATTGCCTTAGAAAAAAAAGGGCTATAATATTTAGCATCACCTACAATATTAAGCTTATTCTCTTTTATTTCTTTACTAGAAAAGAGATAATGATTTCCATTTTCATCTTCTAAAATAGTTTGAGTACTACAAGAGCTAAGTATAATTAACAACAATAACACAATTAAATTTCTCATCTTATTTAGTTTTAAGGTTCTACAATGATTATAATTATTAAATTAATATATCATTATACAAGATTTTGGTCAAGGATAAATTGGCTCTATGTCAAAATGTGTGGGGGTAAATTAACTTTTCTTTAGGTATAAAGGCAAGTTCTAGCTTTTTGACATAGATTTCAGGATTTTTAAGACCAAAACTCACTCTTTTTAGCTTCTTCATTTTAGTGTGGCAACC
>JAIPJO010000002.1 GCA_021734135.1 Patescibacteria group bacterium | reverse complement strand
TCATCCTTGGAGAAAACAATTTATATTTGAAAAAAAGAGTGTTAAGTAGAAATAATAAGATTTAAAAATAATATATTAATTCATCAAGTATGACATTTCTACTTGGCTCAGAGTATGACATTTCTACTTGGCTTTGACAGTCTTAAAGAGACTCTAATAAACTTAAACAATAGTTATATAATTCTTCTGATTCTATGTCATAGCATTTTTCTAAATCAATTGTATCATTATCCATCTCTTGTTTACAAAGTATTTGCATATCCTCGTCTTCAATTTCATTGCACTTCACTAGAATAGTTTCTTGATTAATTTTTCCTTCTCCAACAGGATTATAATTATTTTTAACCTCTTCACTATCATTAAAACCATCACCATCACTATCTTTTAAATTTGGATTAGTACCATGCATCATTTCTTCTAAAAAACTAAGGCCATCACCATCTTCATCTCCATGTAAATCTACTTTGTCTATAACATTAAAACAATTAGCTCTTTTTATTTTATCTTTTATTTCTAAACACAAATCACTATCATCTCTACTTATAGCTTGATGATATTTCTTTTCAGATAAGCATACAAAATTATTCCTACCATCAAATAAAGAACAATCAACTGAATCTGGATTAATCTTAAGTATATCAATAATACATCTTTGTCTGAACTCTTCTTTAATATTTAAACATTTACTAGCATCTAAATTCTTTGTTGCCTTATTAATTGTTTTTTCAATTTTACAAATCTCAGCTAATTCTTCATCATTAATATCACCACTACATATATCTAAAAAGGGCGGTTGTTCTTCTTCTATATTTTCTTTTTTATCACTTTCACTTTCTTTTTCACTTTCTTTTTTATCTGTAATTGAAGGTATGTCTATTTTATTATTGTTGTTTAAAACAATAAAAACACTAAAAACAAAAAATGCTAAGATTGTTAAAATTATTAATATTTTTTTATTCATATTTATTGATGTAATTTAGCAGGGCAGTAATCATAACTTAAATTTGAGAATTCTAAATATCCTGTATCTGTATATTCTACGGCTAAGTTAGGATAACCACAATTAAGAGCATCGTCTATGTTTACGCCTTCTAGAAAACTCTCTAACTGATGAGGATTACTATCTTCAAGTTCAAATTCAGCTATTTCTACAGCTTTTGGTTTATTAACTATATTAACTAACACATCATCAAATAACTTATTAATATCTGTACCAGCGTAAAAATAAGTCTCATTATCACAATCAACTCCGTTATTACTAGACCATTCACACATTTTTTGAGCTGGTCCAGATTCATCAGTAGTATCATAATAAATAGCTGATATCTGAACACCATTATTCTTTAAATAATTTGCTTGAGTCAATACATCATCAGAAGTATCGCAATTATAATTTTGCTCAACATCAAATCCTCGACATCGTTGATTTGAAGAACAACCTTCCTCACAAGGAGTATTAGTATCAAGGCATTGGGTTTGCTCAGTTATAGCCATTTTAAAATCTAGGTCATTATAATTATCAATATTATCTTCTTCTAAGTCATTGTATACAGAACCACAATTAGTACGACAAGAACATCCAGATCTACCACACTCACATCCAGTAGGCCATGTACAATTAGGGTAAGTGCCTCCACACAGGCAAGTAGGAGCAGCACATTCACAGGTACAATAATTAATTCTTTTTTCTCCATCCGGGCATGGACCACAAACAGGCGTTGAACAATCAGGATATTCTCCTTGACACCAACAAGTACGAGGTACACATTCACAAGTGCAATGAGTACCACTCCTATATGTTCCCTCTGGACAAGGATCACATTCAGGATCTTCACAATCAGGATAGCATTCACCTCCACTTATAACTCTTTGATCTACACCAGGGTAGCCATCACTCATTAAAATAATAGATTTATTTATATCTGAATACTCGGGTGAATCCAATAAGTTTTCAGCCTCATTTAAAGCATCTAAGGTTTTAGTTTGATAATATGTATTATAATTAAGTATATTAGACTTTAATTGTTGCAAATTAGATTCTTGTGAAATATCAAGGGGACCATAAGAGTGAACATTAGTATTATATATAACAAGCCCAACCTCAATAGAATGCTCTTCAGGTAGCTCTAAAGCTGTTTCATGAATGGTTTTTAAGACACCGTCATTATCATCAGTGAGAGCAGCTTTAGCTCTATCTATTGCAGGTATACCATTTATTAAGGTGTCCATACTTTTAGAATAATCCATAACAAATATGATTACCTTGCTATTTGCATCACCAATATATTTAATATCAACACTACTGTTACCAATATCAGAGCAATCTATAGCCTCATTTCCAATATTTATCGTTTGACCAGAAGTATTCACCGTTACTGGACTCTCTTCAATTGGATTGGTGCTAAGAAGCGTTTCTGGTGTATTAACTGAGCAATATTCCTGTACTACTACTTTAATATCTTTATATGTAGAACAACTTTCTTCTGTAGAATTTGCACAATATTGATCACTAATACGAACTTGAAAATCAAACTCTGCTATTTCAGTTTCGTGATAATTTAAATTATTTAAACCAGAGATAATACCTATATTAGAATTAATACTTATAGCACCATCTAAATTGTTTTCTAGAGAGTAGCTAAGAATGTGACCTGGGTTATCATCTTCAGCTATAACTTGCAAAGTGGCTTCTTCAGCGTTATCAATAATAAAAACACATTGATCAGAATGTATACAGCTTTCAGTATCTCCATTACTATAAACAGCTTCAACTTCCTCTACATAAGGAGGGTTATTTTCAATAGTTAAATCAAAAGAGGAATCGGTTTTTTCTCCAGAATTATTATTTAATGCATAAAGATTAATTTCATATTCTCCTGTATGTTGAGCTGGGGTAAAATTTTCTTTTAAAAGAAAGTTATTTGAATCAAAGGTGAATCCATAATTATTTAATTGTTCTAGACTAATAGATGTTGAATTATAACTAGCATTTCTTAAATTAATATCAAAATTAGAATTTGAACCTAAATTACGGCCATTAACATAATATTCTTTACTTTCTCCAATAGAAATATAATCTATAAGATTTAAATTTCTAATTGATATATTCAATATTTTTTCATCATATAAACCCCTATCATCCTCCACTCTTATGGTTAAAGGATAATCTCCAATCTCTCCAGCTTGCTCAGCATAAAGTTGTGTTTGCCTATCATGTTCAGTGTCTTTTAATACAGGTGGTGCAGACCATCCATAATTAGTCCAATCAACATTAGAAGTATTAAGACTCCAATTAAGACTGTCGTTATTTAAATCGGTAACAGAAATATATTTAGAAAATTCCTCATTAGGATAAGCAGTCATGTCAGCATGTGTAATAACAGGGGCAAAATTAGTAGTTATATTAAAAACACACGATAAAGGTGGGATATTAGAATAATTACCTTCAATAAAGGTACAAAAATTAGCAGTTTGACCTAAATCGGCAGTGTAATAAAAATATAATCTACTATTAACAGGGAAGTCCATGCCTGTAATGTTGCCATAAAATTCTTTATCATCAGAATTCCAACAAGTAACAGGATCAAAGTTACCATCACATTTACCTATAGTATTAATAGGATCTACAGGTAGATTATTTAAATCAAGAGTTGAGGCTAGCTCATATTGCCAACTAGGCCAAGTAGAAACAGTACTGCCAGGTATATATGTGCCAGATGTTAATTTTGGATAATGATTTCTATTAAATTTATTTTTATAATTTTCAAGATATACTTTTAGCTCACTTAAATCTGATAATCTTTTAGTATCTCTAATTAATTTAGCTTTATCACTATCACAAAATAATCCACTAGGACATTGACTATCTGATAAGCATTGTGAAACTTCTTCTAAAACACATTTATTTTCTGATTCACTACATATATAACCATTATTACAGTCATCATCACTTTGACAATTTAAACTTGATATAGAGCAAGTCCCTCTATTGTTAATATTGGTGTTAAATTTCCAATTAGAAAGTATTTTACCAAAAATATCAGTAGTTCCGGGCTGAGTATCTTGATTATATGAAATTAAATAAATATTAGTATAAAGTCTTCCTTCGGAAACATTAGCAGTATTAATATAAACAGTTCTTCCATCACGTATAGCTCTATATCCGTCAATTAACATAGATTGAGGACTACCTGTAAATCCTTGATTTTCATACCATCTTAACACTGAATAATGATCAGGATTAGGTAAAACACGAATACCAATGACATCTTGAGATGCTTGAACTTTATAGAAAAATAATAACGTAATTACTAACACTGGTATTAACCAAAGAATATATTTTTTCATATTTTAAGATATTTATTATATCTATATCATATCAAATATATATAAAAAGGGAAGCACAGAAATTTTAATAAATGATAAAGATAAATAAAATAATACTATTTCAAAGGGTGATAACGTTTATGTATTCTTTGGGCATACTTATCAGAAGCATGAACATATCTAGTAGTAGTATCAAGTGATTCATGTCCTAGAAGAATTTGTATAGCAGCAGGGGAGGCCCCTGATTCAGCTAAATAAGTTGCAAATCCATGTCTTAAAGAATGAGCAGAAGCTGGAATATTAATATCTAAATACTCTCTATATCTTTTAATTCTTTCTTGTAAATAGTTCGTAGAGAGCTTTTTATGCTTTGCCCCTGCATTTAGACCACGATAGGGAACAAAGAGATAAGGGGAGTGCTCAGGCCTAATTTTTAGGTAATTATTAAGGTGTGTAAGTGCTCTTGGAGTTAAATAAACGAATCTTTCTTTTTTCCCTTTACCTAAGATAAAAATTTTACCTTCTTTATCAATAGAATTAATTTTTATATTTACTAACTCAGTAATACGAAGACCAGTAGCAAATAAAATTTCTAATATAGCCCTGTTTCTAATGGCAATTTTATTATTTTTTTCAAATGTATTGGGAGCTTCAATAAGCTTGACTAATTGTTCTAATTCTGGTACTTGAGATTTCTTCTTAATAGTTTTAAGCATTTTTATTGTATCAGGAGCCAAGGGAACATCATAATCATTATCAATTAAATATTTTAAATAAGCTCTAATAGCTGAAAGCATTCTATTGATTGAATAAGGAGAAAGTTTTTTAGTTGTTTTTTGAGATTTAGCGGTAGTTCTATCAATCGAAGTTAAAAGCGCCTTGTAGTTAAGTAAGTCTTTTTTGTTTAATTTATCGAAATCAAGCTTTGAATTCTGTAAAAAGTTTAAAAAAACATTTAAATCACGTTCATAGTTATAAATAGTTTCTTGTGAATAATTGTTAACCTTAAGGTTTAAAAGGAAGTCATCTAGGTAAGGTAAATAAGACATATTGGTTATAATTGTGCTAATTTTAGCTAATATATTAACTGAGTATAATATCCCTTACACTCAGTTATAGTATAACAAATAAATTACTATATCGTCAAACTAATAAGTAATTGTTAAGCCAAAAAGACTAAGCTCTGGATTAAAGATAAGTAATGCCTTTAATAAAAGTAAAAAAACACCTATAACTAATAAGCAAAAAACTATAATAGCAATTACAAATAATGTTTTAAATAATGTTTCCATATATAATATAAATTTTATAATAAAAATTAATCTAAAAATAATCTATCACCATACCTTAGATCTATATAAGATCTTTTTAAAAATTCTTCATTCAAATTGTTTTCTCTTAATATTTTTAAATTACGAACTTGAGCACTACTATCATTATCAATATTTAAATAAAGTATAGGACCATTAATAATTTGAGCACTTAAACCAGAATTTCTATTCTTTACAATAAATTTCTCAATTTCTAGATCATTTAAACTTTGTTTAAATTCATCGTAGAAGTTATTAATAAATACCAAGTAATCTAAATCAATATTAACTTTATTTTCTTTTATTTTATCATTACTTTCATTATTAATTATAGCATACTTTTTAGGATTTACATCCTCTAATTCATTAATTTTATCTATTATATAACCTTCTTTATCTATGTAGTAATAATTACCATCTTCTAAGAAAATCGCCTCATATTGTCTCTCGCTAATATCTATAATTAATTTACCTGATAATTCTTTATTAACATCAACCTGAGCAAAATTGTAATTAGTTTTTAAAATATTACTTATTTCATTAGTATTTACAAGGAATAGATTATCTTGTTTTAGAAAAAATTTTGTTTTATTAGTAATTTCAGAAATATTATTTATTACTTTTTCTTCGCTAACTCTTTCTAATCCATTAATTTTTATTTCTTTTATTTTAAAAGTATTTGCAATATAAAAAAACCAAAAAGCAAAACCTAATATTAATATAATAATTAAAATAAATAAGATTGACTTCTTTGAAGTTCCCTGTCTTCCCTTTTTATTTCTTTTATCTTTAAAGAAAGGGTTTGTGAATTTTTTATTTTGATAATCCCTCTGTCTTCTTTTCTTTAGTACTGTTGACATAATAGTTATTTTATGTGATTGCTTATAATTAACTCTAATAAATCAATAAACTGATAACCTTGTTTTTTAGCTGCTTCAGGCATTAAACTAGTTTTTGTCATACCTGGTATAGTGTTTATTTCTAAAAAATACAATTTATTACTTTTATCATCATAGAGAAAATCAATACGAGCTAAATCTTTAGCGCCAATAGTTTTAAAAACTAACTCTGACCATTTCTGAGCTAAACTATATATCTCTTTATCTATTTTTGCTGGACAAATATGAGTACTACCTCCTTGGCTATATTTAGAATCATAATCATAGAAAACCTCTTTATTAGCAATAATCTCCATTACTGGTAAACTCAAGACTTTATTATTATTTTCAATAACAGAAACTGTCAATTCTCTAAGTCCTGATAAATATTTTTCAACAAGCACCTCTTCTCTATTATTTAAAATAATATTTACTGCCTTTTCAAGTTCTTCATAATTATTACATATATTAATATTTACTGAAGAACCACCTTGATTTGGTTTGGCAATAAGTGGATAATCAATATTTAAATCATTAATATCTTCAATTTTAGTAATTAAACTTGAATCAATAACCTTAATTCCTTGCTCTTTAACTAAAGTTTTACTCAAATTTTTATTCATGGCTACAGCACTAGCCTCTACATTTGAAAAGCAATAAGGAATATTAAATAACTCCAAATAGCCCTGAATACTGCCATCTTCCCCATCTTTACCATGCAAAGCGGGTATACAAAGATCGAACTTATCATTTTTAAAATCAACGCTAAACTTTTCTAAATCAGTTTTAGGATCATATTTTATAACAGAATATCCCGCCTGCTTTAAGGCTTTAAAAATTTCATTACCTGTATTTAAAGACACTTCTCTCTCAGAAGATGTTCCGCCTAATAATATAGCAATTTTTACTTTATTTTTCATATAATTTCTCTTCTTATATTAGCTGCTAATCTAATGAGTGGCTCATAAATAATAGTATCAGCTAACTTACTTATATTTACAAAAGAATTATCATCAGAATTTAGTGAAGAAACAATTTGCACCTTATCACCTATTTGTGCATTATTGGTATCTAAATCAAGACAAGTTAAATTCATACAAACATTACCACTAATTTGAGTAAAAAAAGTTTTATCTTTAGTTATTACTTTTATTTTACCTTGATTAGATAAATGCCTAGGGAGTCCTTCACTATATCCAAAAGGAACAGTGGCAATGGTAGTATCTTTTTGTGCACTAAAATTTTCATTATAGGAAACTATTTCTTGAGCTTTAATTTTTTGCAAAGAAACAATTTGTGAATACACTCTTAAAGCAGGTTTTAATTTTTTTGCAATCTTATATTTTTCGTGATCTAAGTCAATATTATTATAGCCATAAAAGCCTATACCAGCTCTATAGGCGCTATATTCACCTTTTAAAGTAAAAACACCCGCACTATTGCCTAAATGCGTTTTAAGGTCTTTATAGCCATTTTTTTGCATGATCTCTAGTGCCTTAGCAAAGTTATCTTCTTGAGTATCATTAAAATTAGATAGTGTTTCTGCTGAAGCTAAATGAGAGGCTAAACCAGTAACTTGCACTTTATTTAAATAAAAAGAATTATCTTTAATAAATTTAGTTAAATCTTTAATACCTTCTCTATTCATGCCTGTATTAACGAACAAATGAATTTTAGCTTTTTTCCCAAATTTAGTAGCTATATGTCGCAGTGTTTTGTAATTATATATACAAAATTCAGTTTTAGATAATTTAGTATAAGCATATGCTTTAAGCGGCATCTCACCAATTATTAAAACATCTCCCTTAAAATATTTATAAGCAACCTGCGCCTCTGGAAAAGAATCTACTGCCACCATTTTAACTTTACCTTTTAATATCTGACAAATTTCTTTTAATCCATGACCATAAGCGTTAGCTTTTAAAACTGGAATAATTTGAGATTGAGGTCTTTCCTCTTGTAGTACTTTAAGATTATGTAAAAGATTATTTTTCTGTATTTTAATAATATTTAAAGTATCATATTTTGGTTTTCTATATGCTTTTAGGCTATCTATTATCATAGTATATATATTTATTAATTTTCAACTTTTCCCTGACCTGAAGCTAAGGGGTCATGAGTTAATTCTGCATTAATATCTTGAAGTTTAAAATTAATATTTTTTTGTGTAAAATTATCTACTGCATTTACTGTGATATCATAAAATAAAGTAGGAATAGTATTAACCTGACTTATATCTGGTGTTAAAGTTAAAGCAAAACGAGCCTTATTATCAAGAGATTTATTATTAATATTTCTTATTTGCCAGGTTACTTTATTTGAACCTGGGGCTTGATAAATACTACCATTTATAACACTTTTTTTATTTACCCATCTAACATTTTTTGCAAGTTTTCCGCTTAAACTAAAATCACTTAAAGCATTACCAAAATTACTAGCATCAAAAAATATCCAATATGTAGTTGGTAATCCTTCTACAGGTGGTAGAGGCCCTATACCCAACTGATCTCCTTGTGGACTATAATAATAGGCCTTAACTTCAGCTTTAAGATTACTTAAGAGTTTAATAGGTTTTGAACTAACTTGATAAATAAAACGCTTTTGATTGGATAAATAAGAAGGGTTAATATTTAGCTCAAATTCAGGATTAATTTGATCTTTAATTTGTTTAGCATCTATTTTTAAACTAAGATGAACAGATTCTTGAGACTTAAGATTTTTATTAAATCTAAAAATATTATCTATTATTTCCACATTATTAATTAACTGATTTAAACTTAGATTATCTAAAACAATATTATCATCTGCATCTATTCTAAAACTAATATCAGATAAAACATTATCTGAGTTATTTTTAAAATCTAAATTAAAGCTAATAGTATTATCAATATTATTTAAGTAAGTAAGCTCTGCTTTTAATTCTGGGTCAAGAATTTTTATTTGTTTTTGCCAAGTATTTTGTAAGAGATCTTTCCCTTCTTTAATTAAATATGTTTCTATCTTTATAGTGTCATTTTTAATATTACTAGGGCTAATTAATTTAAATTCTATATTTTTTTCTTCACCAGAATTAATTTTATCAATTATTATTCTATTATTTTCTATATTATCATTAGAACTTAAAAGCCAAATATCAGAAACTTTTAAATATATATTTTTTATATCTTTTGGACTTGTATTTACAATATTAATATTAAATTTATTTTCAATATCTTTATATATTTTATCAGGTGCTAAAACTTCAACATCTAAAGAGGAGTCTTCGATATTAAAAAGATAAGAACTTAAAACACCACTTTTACCACAGTTGCTACAATTATAATTAAAAGATATAGCTTGTTGCTTACCAATATTTCCATAAACATAACCAGCAATTTTTACTTCACCATTAGACCCTGAACTCATTTTACCTAATTCAAAAGTATTTTTATCTTGCTTATATTTATCACTAGGCACAGCACTAACAAATTCAAAATTATCTGGTAAATTAACTGCAATGGTATTATCTCTACTAGATGTATTAATTTTATATTTTAAATTAAATGTTTGTAAATCAGCGCTTTTTATTATTTCATGATTAGAACCAGCTTCTAAGCTTATTTGTGCATGCGGTTGCCAAAAACTAAGCCATAAAATGATGATTAATAAAACAATAATGATTCCTGCCATGATTAAATCAGCCCAAAGATGAAATTTGCTATTTTTATAATGTTTTTCGTGTCTTTTTTTAAAATTTGAATTAATACTTAAATTACCAATAAGTAAGTTAGAGCCATAACCCATATTTAAGCCATCTTTGGTTAAACTTAAACCATTTCTTTGTGTAGCATTTTTATTATCAGATTGAGTTTCAAGATTTGTTTGTTTATTCTTATTATCTAAAACAGAAAGATTGCCATCTTCACGACTATATACCTCTTTATTTGTTTTCTTTTTTTTAGTCATATTAAAAATTAAATGTTTGTGTGAGAATTTCTTTAATCCCATCACCATTTATATCTAAAGTGATAACTTTTATACCCTCATTATAACTAGCCTCATAAGCTAAAAAACTATCAAGAAGTTTACCATCTCTATTGAATATCTTAACACGTGGGCTTCCTCCAAGTCCAGCAGTACTTATTATTTCACCTTTTCCATCACCATTAACATCACCAACGCTAAGACTAATACCACCTTTAAACTCACGATCAAAAGCAAAAAAACCACCAATTAGAGGTACTCCATCTTTTGAAAAAACTCTAACATGCGGACCACCGCCTGGACCAGCACCTGTAATTATTTCCTTAGTACCATCACTGTTTAAATCAAGTACAGCTACATTTACACCTCCTCTAAAATTAGTTTCGTAGGCAAAGAAACCACCAATTAGAGGTACTCCATCTTTTGAAAAAACTCTAACATGCGGACCACCGCCTGGACCAGCACCTGTAATTATTTCCTTAGTACCATCACCATCAAGATCAGCTATAGCTACTGATATTTCACCTTGAAATTTGTTATCATAAGGTTCAAATTCTTTATACACTCTTCCATTCTTATATATATTAATAACACCATCATAATTAACAAGAGTTTCATTTATACTATCATTATCAATATCACTAACTATTATCTGACTTTTTCCAGGATAAGCATCCTTATAGGCAAAAAAACCATTACTGACTTGTTTGCCATCTTTATTGAAAACTCTAACATAAGCACCATTATCAAAAACTGCATTTTTTATTTCTGTTTGTCTTTTCTTTAAAATTACTCCGTCTTTAGGCTCTAAATTAACATAATTAACAATAGTACCATTATTAATATCTGGAGCTTGCTCCCCTTTTAATTTTTCAAACTCTTCTTTATCAAAAAAATATGATTTTTTTTCTGAACTAGAATTTAACACTGCTATCCCTTTTTCAAAATTCCTGCGCCATAATCCTGATTGCATCTGTGAACTTGAAGATAATAAATTATTAGCTTGACTTTGCGCTTGACCAAGGGAAAACTTATATTCGTCATAGAACCAAAGCTCTCCTTGTTTATAGACGCTCTGATTATAACCAAAATAACCATTTTCCATTAAGGTTGATGTTAAGCTATAGCGCATTTTTTGATAAGGTTTATTTTGATCTTTAAAAGCAAGTATGACCGATGTCTGTGGGTTAGTATTATATTTTTTTAAATTCATATAAGTTTTCATAGAACCTGACCAATTTCCACCATTTTCCCAACTTGAAGGAAAATCTTCTAACATCATACCATTTAAATAATTTTGATATTCAAAAAACACTCTACCATTTCCCATTATAATAGCTTCAGGGTTTAAATCTCTACTAATACGTAACATTTTCTCTGTTCCTTTATTCCAAGCACTATCCATATACTTATTACTGGTTCTTTGTTTATTGTTATCAATATCAATATTTGCAGAATTAAGCCAGGAAATATCACCCCAAATATTGTCATAGAAAACTCCATCCCAAAGTCCTGTACTAAGTATTTCTTTATCAACAAATCTTGGTAAAAATTCATTCCATTTTTCATTATTGCTAGAAATACCAGAACCAGAACTCATATTTAACATCTTAGTTCCCTGCCAAAAACTAATCTTATTACCCTGATAATCTTTTAGCCACCAAGAGTCATGAATTTGATTATATAATTTAGCTCTTAAGCTAGCATTTGTCTGAAACGACTGTTGACTATAATCAATAATTTCCTGTGAAGTAATATAGGCTAATATTTTAATATCAGGATTATAGTTTCTAATTTTTCTTATTGCCTCTGGACTGTTTTCTTGTACTTCCATATCTAAAATTAACATATCCCATTTAGCTAAATCTACAGCTTCACTATCACTAATAGACCACTCTAAATAATAATTCACTAAACGAGGATAATCTGTTTGTGCAATTACTTCTGAACTCTGATTTATAGACAACAAAAAAGACAAGCCTAGAACAAATATTAAGCATAATTGTATAAAGCTTGTCTTCATGGTTATATAATTACTTTAAGATATGATATTTTTCAGGTAAATACTTATGTAGTATTTTAGGCACATTAACACTCCCGTCTGCATTCTGATTTTGTTCTAAAATAGCTGGTATAATTCTACTAGTAGCTAAACCTGAAGCATTTAAGGTATGAACAAAAACATTCTTTTTTGTTTCCTGATCCTTATATCTTATATTAGCCCTTCTAGCTTGATAATCAGTGGCATTAGAAATACTGCTTACCTCTTTATATATATTCATACTAGGTATCCAAACCTCTACATCTACAGTTTTAGCCATAGCTGCTGAACAATCTTTAGCAGCTAATTTACTAACTTGAAAATGCAAATCAAACCCTTTCATTAAATCAATAACTTCTTGATTTATTTTTTCAAATGCCTGCCAAGAATTTTCAGGTTTAGTAAAATGAAACATTTCTACTTTATTAAACTGATGTCCTCTAATCATACCTCTTTCATCTTTTCTGTAACTTCCAGCCTCTCTTCTAAAAGAAGTAGCTAAAGAAAAATACCTTTTAGGTAATTCACTATCATCTAAAATTTCCTCTCTATGATAGTTTGTTAACATCATTTCTGCAGTAGCATTAAGGCAAAGTTTTGAATCCTCAGTCCAAAAAAGATCTTCTTCAAATTTAGGTAAATGACCAGAAGCATAAGCAGAATCTCTATTTAAAAGTTCAGGCATTATAAAAAACTCATAACCATTCTCTCTATGATATTCTAGAAAATAGTTATATAAGGCCCATTCCAACCAAGCACCCTTATCTTTATATATCCAAAAACCATTACCTGACATCTTACTCGCTCTTTTATAATCAATTACCTCTAAATTCTCTGCCAAACTAACATGATCAAGAACTTTAAAATCAAATTTAGGCTTATCTGAATAAGTATATATTACTTCATTATTCTCTTTATCTCCAGCTTTGACATCAGCACTAACTGTATTAGGCAAAGATGATAATTTTTCTTTTATTTCTAATTTAATTTCTTTTAAATCATCTTCTTTATCTTTTATATTTTTAGATAAATCTTTAATTTTTTCTATAGTTTCACTATCAGGTTTAGTTTTAGAAAACTCATTTTTTTGTGCTTGTAGTTTTTCAAGTTCAGTAGTTATATTTTTTCTTTTTTCTTCCAAAGAAATAATATAATCTAAATCAAAATTATCTTTAGGTATTCTCTTTAAAAGAGCTTCCTCCACCTCTTTTTTATTATTTATTATTCTTTTAATATCTAACATATATTTAGCTTATAACTTCGCCACCAAAGGCATTAAGTATATTATTAATTGCACCTTTTTGCTCATCATCAACTTGAGCTTTTTCTTTTTTTATTTTCTCATTTTTAGAGTCATCTATATTTTTTTCTTCACTTTTATCTTCTTTTTTACTTCTCGATCTTGGCACCTCTAAATTACTATCAATATTAGTTATATACTTTAAATGTAATTTAAAGATATTATATAAATTTTTATTTATTACATCTTGAATATTAGCATCTTTTAATCTATCTTGATGAAATTTATATTTACATTTTAAATTAATAATTCCATCTTTAACTTCACTTGGCCAACAATTTTGCAAAATAAAAGTTAAAGAGTGATTTTCACTTTTTATTTTTAAAATAAACTCTCTCCATTTAGCCTGAATATCATCAATATTTATATCTATCTTTTCAGCTAAATCATCTTCTTTAATATTTAGCTCTTTTTCTTCTTCTTTTTCTATCTCTACTTCTTTATCTTTATTGATTTTTTCTTCTTCTTTTTTTTCTTTATTTATATTATTTTCTGTAAAGTTATAATTATTTACTTGATTATTATTTATATTATCTTTTTTAAGACTGTTAGTTGAATCTTCATTTTTTTGTTTAAAATTATTACCACCACTTTCATTATTTTTATAATTATCAGAACTATATGTTTTTCTATTCTCCGCCAACTTAACTGATACAAGTTCAAGTGGTAACTGCTTTATTTGTGCATTTTTTAAACTTTCATTAGTTTTAATATAATTATCAATATACCAAGCAATTTTTTCAATATCCAATTTTGTACTTAAGCTTAATATTTCTTTTTCTATACTTTCACCAAAATCTAAACCTAAACTTTGAGATAAACCAGCGTTTACTTTCTCTACAATTAATTTTCTAAGTATTTGTAAAATATCAGCTAAAAAACTATTTAAATCAATACCTGAGTCAATCAAATTATTAACGAGCCTAATTGCTTTAGCTGTTTCTGAGCTAGCAATATGATTAAGATATTTAACAGCTTGTAAAATATCACTTTGCGGTAATATTAAATTAGCTTGCTCAGTACTAATTTTTTTCTCAGAACTAAGAGATATAACTTGCCCTAAAAGACTTTCAGCATCTCTTAAATATCCTCCTGAATGTCTAGCAATAGTTTCTAATACCCCTTTATCAACGCTGATCTCTTCTAAATCAACAATAGATTGTAATTTTTGTACCGTATCACTTATATTTAAACGTTTAAAATCCATCCTTTCACACCTAGAAATAACAGTTGCAGGAATTTTGTGAACTTCAGTAGTGCAAAGTATAAATACAACGTGTTGTGGTGGCTCTTCTATAACTTTAAGTAAAGCATTAAAAGCAGAAATAGATAACATGTGCACCTCATCAACAATAAAAACTTTATATTTTAAATTTGTAGGGGCAACTCTAGCTGAGTTAATAATATTTTCTCTAACGTTATCTACACCAGTATGACTAGCAGCATCTATTTCAATTACCTCAATACTTTTATTTTTATTAATATTTAAACAAGAACTACATTCATTACAAGGTTCAGATTCCCCTTCTTTACGATTTAAACAATTTAGACTTTTAGCTAAAATTCTAGCTAAGGTTGTTTTACCAACAGCTCTGGGCCCACAAAAAAGATAAGCCTGTGCTAAATCATTATTAATGATTTCGCTTTCCAGGCTGGTTTTAATGTGATTTTGACCTATAACTTGTTTAAAAGTCTTAGGTCTATATTTTCTAGATAATGTAGCCATATTTATTTATTTTTTCTATTTTTATTATACCTGTTAATTTTAGATATTTCAAATATTTACAATTTAAATAAAAAATCTCGCTTAAGTTTAAAACGAGATTTATTATTTTTAAAAAAAATAGCAATGCTATTTAGAGACAATAAGGATATAATTACTACTTAACCAAATTCTGTTATACCAGCCTAATATAAGTCGGCGCTTATTATCACTAAAATCAAGAACGGGTACACGAGAAAAAATGAAAGACCAAATAGAACCAAAAATGGTAATAGCTAAATATTTTTTCAAATCCGGATAAGTCTCAGCAAAAGCTAATTGCTCAGCTAATGTTGCTTGACGATATTGAGGCCAATATTTTTTTGCCTCAAATACAGCTTCTTGGCTACTAAAATAATCATGAAAATGTATTATTTTAGCTTTTCTGTAGATTCTTTTTCCTTTTAACTCTATTGGAATAGGAAAGTTTTTTTCATTGATATCTTTGTCATACCAATCAAAATCACAAGCTTCAATCATTTCCTGCAGACTAAGTGAATAGTCAACAACAAAATTAACTTCAATTGCTTCACTGGGTAAATCAGATCTTGCTTTATTTACTATACTACCATGCAATAAACTAAGATCTTTAAACCAAGTAACAATATCTTCTTTTAACATTTTAAACTCTTGAAAAAATTTACTTACATTCATAGCTTCTGTTTTCATATTAATCCTCCAGTATTTATTAGGTTTATATTGTACTTAATTTTATTGTAAAAAACTAATTAATGTATTCTAGTATATTAACTATATTTTGTCAATATCTTTAAATTAAAAAGATGAGCTTTTATTTATCTCAGCCTCAATTAAACGCCTATTTTTACCATATTTCAATTTACTTAAAGATCTAATTTTCTCAGTAATTTCAG
The DNA here is from genome assembly GCA_021734135.1 of Patescibacteria group bacterium. Taxonomy (GTDB): domain Bacteria; phylum Patescibacteriota; class Patescibacteriia; order Patescibacteriales; family UBA12465; genus JAIPJO01. The sequence continues at coordinate 27,570 of JAIPJO010000002.1, read as the reverse complement.
GTCTAACAGTACCCATAACAGGAAAAATAGTTTGTATAGAAAATGGTTTTACAGCAGCATTATCAACTAGAAGCTTAAGATAAGCAGTACCTTTTCCAATATTAATTAAATCATATTCATTAAAAACAGGTGAATATTCTTTCACTAAATACTCAGCATCGTCTGAACCCACCTTAAAACTAATCATAGTACCAGCATTACCAAAGACTGCATCTTTAATGCTAGTATCTTGATTTTTACTTAACTGACCAATATATTGATGGGCAATAATTAAATTCAAATTATATTTCCTTGCTTCTGAAAGAATTTGCGTAATTGAATCAGTGGTAAAGTTTTGAAACTCATCAATATACAAGTAAAAATCTTTACGTTTTTCTGGGTCCATATTTGCACGAGATAGTGATGCCATTAATATTTTTCCTACCATGATCATTCCTAGTAAATAAGCATTCATTTCCCCTACCACACCTTTAGGAAGATCAACTAAAAGTATTTTCTGGTTATCCATTATATCTCTAATATTAAAAGCACTTTTTTGTTGACCAATAATCGGTCTCATCATATCGTTGGAAATAAAAGATGTTAATTTAGAGGTAATATAAGGAACAACATTAGCAAGAGCTGCTTCCCCACCTGCTTTTTCAGCTTGTTTTTTCCAAAAATCTATAACGGAAATATTAGAACAACGCTCCAACTTCATTCTTCTAAAATCTTCATCAGCTAAAACTTTAGGTACTTCCATTAAAGTAGAGCCGGATTCAGGATCATCCATAATTAGAAGTAAGGCATTTCTCATATATTGTTCAAACATGGGACCACCGGTAGCTTTTAAGTCATATAACTTATCTAAAATATTAATCATTTCATTAATAACAAAACTTTTTTGCTCAGGATAGTTTTCATCATATTCTAATAAATTAAGACCAATTGGTCTTTCTAGATCACCGGGAGAAAACACAATAACATCCTCAGCGCGTTCAGGGGGAATTCTTTCTATTATATCACCAATTAAATCTCCATGTGGATCTAAAACGCAAACCCCTTCACCATTTTCAATATCTTGTACAGCCATATTAGTTAAAAGCACAGATTTACCAACACCTGACTTACCAACAATATAGGTATGTCTTCTTCTGTCTTTCCTATCAATATATACATCTTTTTTAACTCCTCTATAATAATTTTCTCCAAGTAATAATCCTTCAGTTGGTATTTCACTTGGAGCTGGAGCTGATTTAGCGGTTAACCATAAAATATTAGGTGTTTCTGTATTTTTTAGAGGTAAATGATATAAACTAACCAATTCCTCTGTACTTAAAAGAAATCCCTGCTTCTCATTAAAATGACGGTAAATAAAATCTTTAATTATTTTACTTTGATTTTTAGTTTTAATTCCACTTAAATTATTACCACTTTCATAAGCATTATACTCACTAAAAGAACTACCTAAATTTTCTAAATACATTCTAGTTTTTTCCTTAGTTTCAGCACTAACAATAATTCTTAAATTAACATCTAAACCACCTTTACCATTTTTAATTTCCATTTTTTTAAGTAATTCCTCCTCATTATTGGTTAATCTTTTCTGATCTTCTGGGTCTATAGGGGTATTTTGTGTTTTTTTAGGTTTAAAAAATTGTGAAAAAGATGCAGATAAACCATCTTTCTTCAAACCTTGTCTTATTGAATTATTTTTATATGATTTACGTACTACATTTTTAACTCTTCTGTGCCATGAACTTTTAGCACTTCTAGTTACAAACTGTATAGCCATACTTTCAGTTTTCTCTAACTTAGTAAGTACATTAATAATTGAATTCATGGGGTCCACTTCCATTTCGGTATAAGTTTTTATAGGAAAAACAAATTCCTTTTTAGTCATTAGCCATCCCCCTATAATCTCATTTTTAGGATTAAAAGCATTATAATCAAAGATTTCCTCTATTGAAGCATCTGGGTAATAAGCATTAATTCTCTGCTCTAAATATCTAGCATGATTAGGTGGCACTGCAACATAAAAAGCAATCTTACCATTATGAGCCACCACTTCAAAAGCAAAATGATCTTCTCTGCCCTTCAACCAAGCCTTAAAGCCTCTATGTGCTTTTAATCCACTAATTGAAGCAAAAATAGTTTCACCTTTAGCTATATCTTCTCTGAGCTCCTGAACTGTATCTTCTTTATTATTATCTTGAGGTTTATCTTTAGGTAGTTTAACTAAATATACTTGGTGACTTAAATGATTAGTTTTCCTTTTGTAGGCTCTAAAAATAAAAAGAGCTAATATTAAAAATCCTATTAAAAAAAATATTAAAAAAACTTGACCTAAATCAAAGTTTAAATCAAAACTATAAATTGTAAATTTATATGAATCAGCCAACATAATTATCTCTTATTTTTTAATTTAAGTATTTTATCTGCTTTAATTTTAGCCTCTTGTTCTAAATAATATTTATTAGCATCAGGAATAACGCCTAACCACTCTTTAATTAATTTTATTATTTTATTTACTTTCACCTTAGCTTTTTGCATTAACTCATTAACTTTAACGACAGTGCTTTCGCCCTTACTCTTAAACTCTTTTTGTTTATCTTTAGATAAATTTAAAAAAATATTACCCATATCCTCTGAAAGTATTTTATCAATTTTTTTCATTCTTTCTTTTTGGGCATTACTTACAAGATCCTGACCAACTCTTACTCCTGATTTTTTAACATCATCTTTAACTTGAATTTTCTCTTTCTCTTCTTTCTCTTGAGATTTTTGTATATCTTCCTGTTTTTCAGGTTTCTTTATAGCTTCCTTATCATTAACAAAACTCTCCTTTTCTTGATTATCTTTTTCAGGACTTTCATTTAAAGGAATTTGTTCTATATTTTTTGTTTCATTTACCATATTATTTTTCTTCACTTATTGCTTCAACTGGACAAGAATCTATCGCTTCTTTAGCGCAAGACTCTTCCTTGGCGCTAGGCTGTTTTGTTACTTCTGATTTATTATCTTCATCCATGATAAAAATATCTGGACACATATTAGCGCAAAGACCACAACTAATACATTTATCTTTATCTACTTTTACTTTCATAAATTTAATTATATTAATTATTATAAATTAATTTAATTATATCATAAATATTAAAGTAGTTCTAATTTTTATTTATAATATTTAAAGATAAAATATTTACTTTTTTCATTTATATAGTATAATCAAATTACAAGATAAAATTAATATTAAATAATAATATGCTAGGATTTTCAAGAAATAAAATTGAAGAAACACCTTTTAACAAAGCCATGGAAGAAAAAACAGAAGAAGAAAGAATAGAAACCTTTAAAAAAATGGGAAAAATATCATATCAAAATACAATTTTAAGAGCACAAGAAATGCTTAGTGAGGAAGAAAAAGAAGAACTTGATGAAACTGCCGGAGGGTCTGATCCTGAAAAAAAAATCTTTAACTATTTACAAGAAAAAATTCCTAACTTCTCTGAAATTATCAAAGAAGAGGTAGAAAAAACTCAAAATTTAATTGAAGAAAATATGACCAATGAAAAAAAACAAAATGATAATGAAACTGAGCCTGAATCAGATGATGTTAATATTGAAAACTTAAATAAAATGGGTGAGATATCACTTAAAAGAATTAGTACTGAAATATTAAATACTACCGAAGGAGAAGAAAAGAAAGCCTTTGAAGATATCTTAGAAACTGGAGATGAAGATAAGGTGATTTCTTATATTGAAAATAATTATCCAGAACTAAACAGAAAAATAAGTGCAGAAACTGCAAGTGATGTTGATTATTTAAAAAGTAAGCTAAGAGCTAAATTTGCAGAAATGAGAAAAAATGAAAATAAAGAAGAATAAAAAAACAAAATGGCAAATCAAGATAAAGAAAAAAAAGAAAAAATTGAGCTCATAAAATCATATTTAAATGATTTAGATTTAAATTTAAAAAACATTATAGATAAAAGTATTACAGAAATGACAGAAATTTCTAGCACGGTTGAAAAAGAAAAAATTAATAAAATAATGAATGATTTAAAAAAAATGTAAAATATATGAATAAGGAAAAAGAACAAAATAATATAGAAAATCAAAATGAAAAACATGAGAGTTTTGAAAATAAAGTTGAAGATCCTTTTAGTTTAGAAAAGGATATTGAAAATATAAAAGATACTGCAATTGAAAAAGGTGAAGAAAAAGTTGAAAATAGTGAAAAAGATTTAAATAAAAAATTTGAAGCTTTAGCTGAAACAGCTGAAGATAATCAAGAAATTGTTTCAGAAATGACTGAACTTAAAACAAAAGCTGAAAAAGAAATTAATACTAGTCATGAAGATTTTAAAAATAAAGTTGAAAGTATTGAAGATAACAATGAAAATAAAAAAGAAAATAGCGAAAATAAAGAAAGCCTAGAAAAAGAAAGAGATAAAGAAAATGAAAAAGAAAGTCTAGAAAAAGAAAAGAACCTTGAAAAAAAAGCTGAAGCAGTAAATAACATTGCAGAAGCTAACAAAGAAATAAAGAAATTAAAACTAGAATATAAAAAAGCTAAAGGCCCAGAAAAAGAAAAAATTAAAGAAGATATTAAATCAAATCAAGAAAAAATTAGAGAAAATAAAAAAGAGTATCTAGATAATTCTGTTGATGAGATTTTCTTAGAAATTAAGGAAGAGGTTGAAAATAATCCAGAAAAAGAAAATCTAATTGAAACTAAAGCCGCTTTATCTACTTTAGATAAACTAGATGAAGAAGTAAGAGAAAAAACCTTAGAAAAAGGTAGTAATCAAAAACTTAAAAAATTCTTTTCTGCGGTTGGTAAACATATGCCCAAAAATAAATATGTCCAAGCAGCCATGGTAGCTGGAGTAGTAGCGGGTACAACGGTAGCTGCAACCACCAGTGGCCTAGGTCTAGCGGCATTTGGTGTTAAAGCTGGTATGATGGCAGGTAAATCAATAGCTGGAGTTTTAGCTGGTGAAAAAATAACAGATTTTATAGAAAAAGGTATAGATAAACGTCAAGAGAAAAAAGATGATAAATTAATAGAAAAACTAGACGGATCAATGGATAGCTTAATTGAGCTTCATGAGAAAAAAATGAAATCTAAAAAGGTAAATGAAAATATAAAGAAATATTCAAAAATAGGAACTCATATTTTAATGGCCGGATCCCTTATTGGTGGAATGGATTTAATACATCAAGGAATATCTAGCGCTGCTAGTCATGGTGCTGGTCATGGCTCACACACTTTAAACGAAGTGCTCACTCATAGTTTTAAGCATGCTGGTTACGATATTGGGGGTGATAAGTTTGTACATAAATCTACTCATGAATATAAAGATGCAAAAAAAGCAGCTTAAAATTATACATTAATTTGACATAAAATAAACGTTTTGCTATATTATAGCTATAAAAATTTGAGGAAATTTTTATTTTTTTATTAAAATAACAACCATATGGCACACAAGAAAGCAGGTGGATCAACCGCCAATACCAGGGATTCGATTGGAAGAAGGCTGGGGGTAAAACTCTTTGCCGGTGAATACGCAAAACCTGGTGCTATTATAATAAGACAACGTGGAACTAAATATCATCCTGGTAATAATGTATTAAGAGGTAATGATGACTCCCTATTTGCTAAAGAGGGCGGATTTATTGAATTTCAAAGTAAAAAAATGAAGAAATTTAATGGTCAACTAAAACAAAGCACAGTTGTTCATGTTGTTAAAAAATAAATTATAATCTCAAGATTTAAACAATCTTATTATATAATAAAAACACAGCAATAAAGCTGTGTTTTTATTTTATCAATAATCAAAGATGATAAAGAATACTAAGTAAAAATTACTAACAAATATTATCTTAGTAGATTTCTTATTATTTTAATTTAAAACAAGTCTTAACGAAATCTACAAACAATGGGTGTGGATCTAGTGGCCTAGAAATATATTCAGGGTGAAATTGTACACCTACGAAGAAAGGATGATCTTTAATTTCTATAGCTTCAACAATTTTATTATCAGGTGAAGTACCAGAAATTGTTAATCCATTACTTTCTAAAGTTTCTCTAAAATCATTGTTAAACTCAAAACGATGCCTATGTCTTTCCGATATTATTCCTTTTTTATTAAATTTATCATAAGCACCTTTTAACTTAGTTCCCTCTTTTAGTTTGCATGGCCAAGCTCCTAATCTAATAGTACCACCATAACCCTTTTCCTTTATTAACTCAATTTGTTCAGGCATAATATGAATAACAGGATGTTTTGTTTTATTATCAATTTCTTGAGAATTAGCACCTTCTAAATTACAAACATTTCTAGCAAATTCTATTACAGCCATTTGCATACCATAACAAAGTCCAAAATATGGAACTTTATTTTCACGACAATATTTAATAGTATCTATTTTAGCTTGAGAACCACGTGAACCCCAACCTTGCGGAACTACAATTCCATCATATTTCTTTAAAGTCTTTACTCCCTCTTTTTCAACTTCAGAGGTGTTTATCCAATGCAAATTAACTTTTACTTTATTATGAGCACTGGCATGCTTTAGAGCTTCAATAACTGATATATATGAATCAGATAGAGAAAAGTTCCCAGTAGCAAAGTATTTACCTACTATTCCAATATTAATTTCACCTTTAGGATTTTTATAACTTTCAACCATTTTTCTCCATTCAACTAAATCCTTTTTCTTCTTTTTTAAATTAAATTTTTTCAAAATCTTATCTCCTAAGCCATTATTTTCAAAATTAATTGGGATAGTATAAATAGAATCTGCATCAGGTGCAGCAATTACATCATCTAAACTAATATTACAATGCATAGCAATTTTTTCTTTTCTCTTATCATCAATATTAAATTCTGAGCGAGCAATAATAAAGTTAGGCTGTATACCTGCGCTATTTAAACTTCTAACAGCATGCTGTGTTGGCTTAGTTTTCATTTCACCAATCTTTTGAGGAAATGGCAAATAAGAAACCATTACAAATAAAACATCATCAGGTTGTTTTAATTTTAAAACTCTAGCTGCCTCCAAAAAAATTAAATTTTCATATTCACCTACAGTTCCTCCGATTTCAATAATCATTATATCTGAATCAGTTTTTTCAGCTGCTTTATTAATTCTATCTCTTATTTCCATCGGTATATGAGGTATAACTTGCACACAATTTCCTTTATACTCAAGATTTCTTTCTTTCTCTATTACTGATCTATATATACGACCAGTGGTCATGTAATTTTCTTTATATATATTTTTATTTAAAAATCTTTCATAATTTCCAATATCTTGATCTGTTTCATCCCCATCATCTGTTACAAACACCTCTCCATGCTCTACAGGGTTCATGGTACCAGCGTCAACATTAATATATGGATCCATTTTAATAGCGCTGACCTTTAAACCCTTAGATTGCAAAATATTAGCAATAGAGGCTGTGGTAACTCCTTTACCAACACCAGACATAACTCCACCTACTACAAAAATAAACTTAGTGCTTTTTTTCTTTTTTTCTTTTTTTTGATTTTTCATATTTACTAAATAAATTGACAATTAATAGAAATGTTTGTTATTATTATTATTATATAACAAATATAATTAAAATAAAAATATTTGTTAATTGATTTTTTTAAAACTAATCTAATACAGGAGAGATTATGGATGAACTTCAAGAATTACAATTGTTAATCAAAGATCTCAGAGGAGATCAAAAGTACAAAATCTTTAGTGGTAACGAGGTATTCTGTACCGGCACCTTAAGACAAGTCGCTCAATTCATTGCTGATAATGATCTATTTGACATTAGCATGAATGAAGATAGTGAAAAATACCTAGCTAATAATTGGCGCTTTGCCAATGAAAACGAAATTTTATGTTGTCTTAATGAGGCTAAATACCTAAACGGCTTTGAAGAATTTGTGTACTAAACCCCAAAAAAATGGAGCTCAAAAATGAGCTCCTATTTTTTATTCTTTTTTAATTATCTCTATAGCTTTATCTAATTGTGGATCTCTATCATTTTCAAAATCTTCAATCGTATACTCAACTTCTATATCAGGTGTAATGCCTTTTTCACTAATTGACTCACCTTGAGGAGTTAACCACTTTGCTACTGTGACTTTTAGTGATGAACCATCTGTAAAAGGTTTTAAGGTTTGCACAGAGCCTTTGCCATAACTTTGTTCTCCAACAATAGTTGCTTTATTATAATCTTGCAAAGCTCCTGCTACAATCTCAGAAGCAGAAGCACTACCTTGATTTAATAACACTACAGTCTTGTAATCTTGCAATCTAGCCAAACCTCTAGCTTGATATTTAGTAATATCATTTTCATCAAATTTCTCTAATACAACAGGACCAGTTTCCACCCATTCACTAGCAATTTCAATAGCTGATTCTAAAAATCCACCAGGATTATTTCTTAAATCTAAAATAATACCTTTAGCCTCATTAGTCTTTGCCTCTTCTATAGCTTGAGAAAACATAGTTTCAGTGTCTTCATTGAAATTACTAATTGAAATTAACATTATATCATCTTCAAGCATCTCTGTTTTAACGCTTTCAATAGTGATAACACCTCTAGTTATAGTTATATCCTTTGTTTCATCTACACCTTCTCTGTATATAGTTAAGGTCACATCTGTTCCTTTCTCACCTCTTATAGTATCCACTGCTTTATCAATACTAATTCCAGCTGTAGATTTACCATCAATAGATAATACCTTATCACCAGATTTTAGACCAGCTTCTTGAGCAGGCATACCATCAATAGGGGCAATAATAGTTAAAACATCGTCTCTAATACCAATTTCTGCTCCAATTCCTTCAAAACTACCAGAAAGGTCGTCATTAAACTTTTTTGATAAATTAGGGTCTAAGAAACTCGTATAAGGATCATCAATTGATTTAATCATCCCTTCAAGAGAGCCATAAAACATATCTTCTTCACTTATATTTTCACTATCTACATAAGTTGTTTTAACTGTATCCCAAACTTGCCAATATAAATTAAAATCTACATTCTTAATAGTTTTACCTTCTGGGGTAGTGCTATATTTATTATCAATATTAACCTCAAAATCACCATCTTGAGCAACGTAATTAGTATTATTTAAATTTTCTTGACTACTTCTTCCTGCTATAAAGGCAACTATAACTAAAATAATTACTAAAAATATATTACTAATTTTATTAAAAACATTTTTATCTTTCATACTATTTTCTTAAAATTATAGGATTATTTATATCTATTATATTAACCACTCTTGATGATTTATATGCACCCGGCTTACTTTTAATTATTAAGTCAGGTTTATTGTTTTTATTTTGAAATAATTCTTTAATATCTAGAACACTATTTAAACTATTATTACCACTTGTGTTTACACTAGTAGAAATAATTGGATTATTTATTTTTTTAATAATATCAATTAAAAAAACTGAACCTGGATTGCGTATAGCAATACTTCCCTCTTTTAAAGCTAAATCATTAACAACTGTATTTTTAGCCTCTAAAACAACCGTGATAGGTCCAGGCCAAATAGACTCTAAATATTTTTCTTGTTTATTATTTATCTTAGCATACTTTTTTGCCATTTCTAAATCTGAAACTAGAAGAATAAACTTTTTTTCTTGAGATCTGTTTTTTATTTTATATACCTTATCTACAGCCTTCTTATCCAAAGCCACAGCACTTAAGCCATAAATAGTATCAGTAGCTATAGCAATAACCTTAGAATTATTTAAAGCAGTACAAATAATTTCTATATTTTTTTCATACTTATTTTCTTCTGTATCAATTATCTTCATTATATTATTCCAGTTAATAATTTAAGAGCTTCTGGCAGTAATGGCATTAGAATTTTTGCCGCACTAAGTAGAAAAGGTGCTATTTCAGAATTCGTTAACCAAGTAGCTAAACTAGTACTAACAGGTACATATTTTGAAATTACAAAAAGTATTAAACCTATGCTTATAGAACCAATAGCAAAACCTAACACAGCCCCAAGTAATCTATTTAAAGTTTTTACAAATGGTATTAAAAAAACTAATTTTAAAACTTTCTCTAATAGAGAAAAGGCTAATGACACCAACTTACTAGCTAAAGCAAACAAAACAACAAAGGAAACAATTTTTAAAATATAATCAGAACCTATATTAAATTCAGCTAACCAATTAGCAAAATCTAAATAATAGTAACTAGCTAACCAGGCACCAACAATAAGTCCAGCTAAATCACCAATCATTTTAATAATACCTTTAAAGAGACCATAGAAAACAAAACCCGCTAAAATAACAATTAAAATTGTATCAAATAATACCATATAAATTATTACTTATTTTTTATTTTTGGAAATAAAGGTTCTATTTTCTCAATAGGCCTAGCCTCAAAATGCTTTAGTATTTTCTCACAAGTACTTGGTATAAATACTTGTAATTTTAAACAGGCATCATATAAACTCTGCAAACTAAACTCTAAAACTTTTTGCTTTTTTATTTTATCTTCTATTTTCCAAGGAGCCTCCTTGGTTAAATACTCATTAGTTTGTCTAATTTTTTGCCAAATTGCATGTAGGGCAAATTGAAGTTCATACTTATCCATTAACTCTTTTATATTCTCATTAAACTCTTGATCTGAGTCTTTTTTGATATTAGGATCAAAGTCTTCCTTCGCTATCAAATTACTTAATCTACTAGCTAAATTCCCTAACTCATTAGCTAAATGTGAATTATATAATAATTCAAAATTAGAAACTGAGAAATCACCATCACCATAGGTAGGAATTTGTTCTAATAAATAATAACGAAGTGCATCTTCACCATATTTTTGACTGTATTCAATTGGATTTATATTATTTCCTAAAGATTTACTTATCTTTTGACCTTCACTAGTTAAAAAGCCGAACACTAGAACTTTTTTTGAATTTTCTATACCAGCAGACATAAGCATTGCTTGCCACATAGCTGATTGCTGTCTTAGATTATCTTTACCAGCAACTTGCAGTCCTGGCCAAAAATCTCTAAAATCACCTTCTTCATTTGGCCAGTCTAGTGTAGAGATATAATTAACTAAAGCATCAAACCAGACATACATTACTTGACTTTCATCTCCAGGCACAGGAACTCCCCAGGGCATTTTTTCTTTTAAACGAGAAATGCTAAAATCATTAATTCCTGATTTTACAAAACTCTTAATTTCTTGTAAGCGATGCTTTGGTTTAACAAATTCTGGATTCTCTTCATATAATTTTAATAATTTATCTTGATATTTACTAAACCTAAAAAAATAATTTTCTTCATCAATAATATCTAATTCTTGATTAGGATGCCAAGGACATTTACCATCAACTAGCTCTGATTCAGTTTTTTCCAGCTCACAACCAACACAATATTTAACCTTATAATTCTTTTTATATATATCTCCATTTTTTTCACATCTTTTCCAAAATTCTTGTGCCGCTTTTATATGATTTTCATCAGTGGTACGGATAAAACGATCATAACTTATATTTAAAGAATCTTTTAACTCAGCAAACTTTTCTGATGCTTTATTACAATAATCTAAAACATTTATATTTAAATCTTTAGCTTTTCTATATATTTTTAAACCATGCTCATCTGTTCCAGTATTAAAAATTACTTCTTTTCCCAGCAGTCTTTGCCAACGAGCTATAACGTCTGCTTTAATTAATTCAGCAGCAAAACCTACATGAGGGTCTGAGTTAATATATGGTAATGTGGTTGTGATATAGTATTTACTTGACATAATCTTTTTTATTATATATTATTAGATCTGCACATTTAAATTTCTCCTGTAAAAACAAGTATGCAATATTATAAGGGGTTATAAAAAAATACTTGTTTTGGCCGCTTGAACTAATCAAGCGGCTTTTTTTATTACTATTGTAAATTCCCCTTTTTGCTCTATCTCATTTTTTAAAAAATACTCTTTTAAAGCATCCGCTTTACCTCTATATATATGTTCATATATTTTAGTAAGTTCCCTACCAACAACTAAATTTCTATCACCTAAATCATGTTCAATTAATTCATCTAACAATTTTAACAATCTATATTTAGATTCATACAACACTACACTATATTTATTTTCTTTTATTTCTTTTAATATTTTTTGTCTTCCTTTTTTATGTGGCAAAAAACCTAAAAAATAAAATCTATCCATTTTAAGACCTGATACTGAAACGATAGCACTAAGAGCTGAGGCGCCAGTAATTGGTATAATTTGAATATCTGGTAAATTCTCTAATAATCTAGATACAAGCATTGAACCTGGATCTGAAATACCTGGTGTGCCAGCCTCAGAGATAAGAGCTAATGATTTCCCTTCTTTTAGCTTTTCAGAAATATTTATAAATTGCTTTTCAGATGAATTTTGATTATATTGCCACAGATCTGTTTCAATATCATAATTATTAAGTAGTTTTTTAGCTGTATATGTATTTTCAGCTAAAATTAAATCTACCTCTTTTAAAGTCTTTACAGCTCTAAAGCTAATATCTTCAAGATTACCTATTGGTGTAGCTACAATATATAATGACGCCATATAAATTACATTATTTCTTCTTTCTTTTCTTTTACATATTTAGTCCAATCTTCAGCTATTTCCACAAATACTTTAAATGGAGCCTCAATAATAAAGTCCATTATAAATATGAAGATGTTAACCTCTGAAGCCTTACCTGACAACCAACGACCAGAAGCTACAATAGGCATATAAAAGAAATCAAATAAAAAATCTGCTAAATTATCTTTCCTTTCGGCTACTATTAATTCTTTAATATTTTTCTTAATACGTACACTAAAGAAACTAACAAAAGCTAGAAAGAACAAGAAAATAATTATACTTACCCAATTAAAGTTTATAAATGTTAAAACTTCTATAATCACATAAACTGAAAATAGAAAGGTAACAAAATAAATAAAATTAAAAATGAAATTAGGTAGAGGTTTTCTCTTGGCAGGTCTTTTAATTTTAAATGGTTTATGTCTTTTATATTCCTCATAACTTATCTCTTGCACTCCTTCAACAACTTTATCAAGATTTTTAGAACTAGGTTTTCTAGTTGTTAAAACCATAAAAAAGAGTAGTAATGCCGGAAAGATTATATTAATAAACAAAGAAACATAATTCAATTCTTCTCCAAACCATTTTATAGCTGGAACCTCAATTAAAATCACAAAAATAGATTTAGTAAAGAAAATATAAACAATACTTCGCCAAGCACTACGCCAAAGTTTTGATTTAGCTTTTTTATAACGCTTGGTATATGTATTTTTAATTTGTTTATAATATGCAGAAGAATTATTTTTTAATTCATAAAATAATTTTACAGGTTCAGAAGATACAAGTTCCGTCATAATAGAATAAAATACGGCATATTTACGAGTTATTTTATCAATTTGTTTTATCAGTGGATGCTTAAGTTGCCTATCAATTGCTTCTTTTAAAGGTTGTATTTTATAAGCAATCTCCATAATTTTTTCATCCTCTACTAACTCTTGGGTCCACTCACGATTATAATATCTAAATAAAATTAAAGACAACATGGAATCACTATACTTTACATACTTTCTATAGATACTTAAATAAATTTGTATTTTTAAATCTTTTTTTAATTTTTCATCTAGATCACCACTAGCTTTAATATTAGACTCTAGATCTTCATACATATTCTCAATAACTGTTTGTTGCACTACATCTTTACCTAGATTCTCTTCGATTTCAGTAGCTGCGATAGAAATTAACCAATTTACTAAACTGTTTCTTTTTTTAATCTTGTTTTTCAGCACCTTATTATCATCATTTATATCTGAAAATGTACTAACTTTTTCTAAAGCATAATTTTTCAATTTAATATATTTTTCTAAAAGATCTGCTATTTCTTTAATCTTAGCTTCAGGCACCATATCATTACCTAAATAACCTGCTCTAATTAATTCAGTTAATAAATGCAGTGAAATCTCTTCACTTTTAGAAGCTTTGAGCACTCCTTCAATAACAATCTGTCTTTTAAGTATTCTTTCAATAGCATTTTTCCTAAGCATGTGCTCTTCATCATAATCAACTGCATTTCTTATTTTTTCATAAACAAAAGCAACCTTAGAAATTAAGGCTGATACTTTAATATGAGCTATTTCATCCTTTTCACCTTCTTCAGCTTTTTTTTGTTTAAAGTAAACTGCTTGAAAAAGCCTTTTAGCTCTAGAAGTTATTGTATACTGTTTATCTTCTGTTTTTTTTAATTTAGGTCCTACCATATATAATTAATTATATCTTAACTTATTTTCACGTAAATGCCAACATAAGTCAAGTTAAATATTATAATGAAAGAATTTTTTCTTGACATAATTGAGTAGATTATATAAACTATTAATAGTTAAAAAAAATGGCCGAAAAGGCTATTTTTAAATACAATAAATAAATGTATGACAAAATTAGGAAACTATATTAAAGCGTCAATTGAAGAAATGAAAAAAGTCACTTGGCCTACTAAAAAAGAAACAGCACGTTATACTTGGCTAGTTATTGGACTCAGCCTTGCTATTGCTGCTTTTTTAGGTCTTTTAGACTTTGTTTTTAATTACGCTTTAGGCTTTATTATTTAATAAGAATACTTATGGCTAAGCAAAATTTACACCAAGGCCGTCGTTGGTACGTTCTACACACTTATTCTGGATACGAAGAGAACGTTGCTCAAAATCTACGCCAAAGAATTGAAACTTTAGACATGGAAGATAAGATTTTCAATGTTTTGGTTCCTATTGAGAAAAAAATTAAAATCAAAAATGGAAAACGTAAAATAGTTGAAGAAAAGATCTTTCCAGGTTATGTAATGATTGAAATGGAAGTAACTGATGAATCTTGGTATATTGTTAGAAACACACCAAATGTTACTGGTTTTATTGGAACCGGCACCACACCTACACCTGTTAGTGAAGAAGAAATTAAATCACTGCAAAAAAGAATGGGTGTTGAAGAACCTAAATACAAAATTGATGTTAGCGAAGGTTCAGCAGTACGTATTAATGAAGGTCCTTTCAAAAATATGGAAGGAAAAATTACTGCTATTGATGAAGCTAAAGGAAAGGTAAAAGTTTCTGTTTCAATGTTTGGTCGTGAAACACCAGTGGAGTTAGACTTTTTGCAAATTAAAAAAATATAATTGCTATTAAAAAATAATGATAATACAATTTAGAAATTGTTAGATTATAATCATATGCCAAAAAAATTATTAACAACCATTAAATTACAAATTCCAGCTGGTCAAGCTAATCCAGCTCCTCCGGTTGGTCCTGCTTTAGGTCAACATGGTTTAAATATTCAAGAATTTTGTACTAAATTCAATGATGCTTCTAAAGATAAAATGGGAGACATTGTTCCTGTTGAAATATCAGTATATGAAGACAGAAGTTTTGATTTTATTATGAAAAGCCCTCCTGCATCTGAATTAATTAAAAAGTATGCTAACATCAAAAAAGGTGCAGCTAATGCTTTAACTGAAAAAGTTGGAACTCTCACTCAAGATCAAGTAAAAGAAATCGCAGAAGTTAAAATGGAAGATTTAAACGCTAATGATATTGAAGCAGCTAAAAAAATTATTGCTGGTACTGCTAAGCAAATGGGAGTACAAATTAAATAAATAATATTTATATAAATAACTTATTTATATAATTATATATAATTAATAGTGGGAGCTATGCTGTAGCGCTAAAACCACAAATAAAAATATGACAGATAAAAACAACAAAGAAACAAAAAACACAAACGCAGAAACTGAAACAAAAGAAAATCCTGAAACTATTGAGTTTGATAAAGCTCAAAGTTACAAACCAGAAAAAGCACTTGAATTGGTTAAAAAATTACACAAAGCTAAATTTGATGCTTCTATTGAACTTCATTTTAGACTAGGAATTGATCCTAAAAAAGGTGATCAACAAATCAGAACAGCTGTTAGCCTACCTCATGGTACTGGTAAAAATGTTAAAATAGCTGCTTTTGTATCTAGTGCTAACGAAAAAGCAGTTAAAGAAGCTGGTGCTGATATAGTTGGTGGTGAAGAATTAATTGAAGAAATTAAAAAAAGTGAAAAAACTGATTTTGAAGTAGCAGTAGCTGAACCAGCTATGATGAAAAATTTAGCAAAAATTGCTAAAATTTTAGGTACTAGAGGTCTTATGCCTTCGCCTAAAAATGAAACTGTTACTGACGACCCTGCAAAAGCAGTAAAAGAACTTAAAAAAGGTAAGGTTAATATTAAAAATGATGCCACTTCTAATGTACATGCACTAATTGGAAAAGTTAGCTTTGATGATAAGAAACTTCTGGAGAATTTTAAAACTATTTTAGATGCTGTTCAAAAAGCAAAACCAGCTAAAGCTAAAGGACAATATATTAAAAATATTGTTTTATGCTCAAGCATGGGACCTGGAGTTAAATTAAATATTTCTTCTGAATAACTTGATAGAAAAATTCAAAAAATTGATATAATAATAAAACTGCCCTTATAGGCAGTTTTATTATATGTATATATTTTCATCATTACTTCAATAAAATATAATTTATTTTATCTACTTATTTTTTCTTTTTGACTACTTTTTTCTTTGCTTTCCCTTTATGATCTTCTTTATTTCCCTTTTTATCTTCATAACTATCAATAACTTTCTTTAATCCTTGCACTGCCATAATTGAGCAATGAACTTTTTGTTGAGGTAATCCACCTAAATCAGAAACTATTTTATTCCAGTCATAGTTTTTAGCTTCTTCTAGGCTCATACCCTTTACTTTTTCTGTCATAATTGAAGCTGTGGCTATATTAGAAGCACAACCAAAGGAAAGAAATTTTACATCTTTAATTTTTCCTTTTTCTACTTTAATAGAAAAATTTAATTGGTCTCCACAAACCATGTTGCCTATTTCTGCATAGGCATCTGCATTTTTTATCTCACCAATATTTTTTGGTTTTAAAAAATGATTTAATGTTTTTTTAGTATAGTTAAGTGCCATATGTTTGACATTAATTGTAATTACTTAATTGGACTAAAGCTTCTAAGTCTTGCAACTGTTTCCTTTAATTTTTTAACTGTGTAATCTAATTCTGCTTTAGTAGTATTTTTACTAAGTGAAAATCTAACATTACTGTTTAAATAATCTGAATTAATCTTTAAAGCTTGTAATACATATGAAGTTCTTAAATTTTTAGCACTACAAGCTGAACCTGTAGATACACAAATTCCTTGATTAAATAAATCCATAAGTATTGCCTCGCCTTCGATACCATTAAATCTAAGGTTTAAATTATTCTCTAATCTAAACTTTTCATGACCATTTAAATGTACATCTTTAATATTTTTCTTTACTTGTTCTAAAAAGTAATCTCTTAATTCTCTAATTTTTTCTATTTTCTTCTCTCTATTTTTATATGCTAACTCAAGTGCCTTACTAAATCCCACTATTCCTGCTACATCAAGTGTTCCAGCTCTAAGGCTATAGTTTTGCTCTCCTCCACTAATAAGTGGGTTAATTTTAACACTTCTATCAATATAGGCCATTCCCACACCTTTAGGACCATGGAATTTATGAGCTGAAAGCGTTAAAAAGTCTACACCCAAGTCTTTAACATCTAATTCTAAATATGGTACTGCCTGCACTGCATCAGTATGAAAATAAGCACCACTTTTTTTTACAAGTTTTGCTATTTTTTTAATATTTTGAATTGTGCCAATTTCATTATTGGCAGTCATAATAGATACTAAAACAGTGTCTTCTGAAATCATATCTTTTAACTCTGACATTTTTATCCTGCCTTTTTTATCAACTGGAGCATATGTAACCTTAAAGCCTTCTTTAACTAGCTCTTTAGCAGGACCTAGAACACAAGGGTGCTCAATCTCAGAGACAATAATATGATTACCTTTATCTTTATTAGCTCTAACTACTCCTTTAATGATAAAGTTATTAGCTTCGCTGGCACTGCCAGTAAATATAAGATCCTGTGCTTTAGCATTTAATATTTTAGCCACCTTATCTTTAGCTTTTTCTACATCATTATATACTTCCTCACCTTTTTGATGTATTGAAGAAGGATTAGCATACTTATCTATAAAATAAGTTTGCATTATATCTGCTACCACTTTATCCATTTTAGTAGTAGCAGCATTATCTAAATATACTTGCATATAATTAAAGTGATTTAATTGTAATTTTTGCTTTATTTATTCTTTTAATAACTCTACACTAGTAATTACTGCATCTTCAAGTGGCCTATCTCTAAGGTCTGTTTCTAGTGATTCAATCTCTTTTACCACTTCCATTCCTTCTACTACTTCACCAAAAACACTATGCTGACTTTGTAGTGGTTGTTTATTATAATCTAGAGCCTGATTATCAGCTGTATTAATAAAAAATTGAGAACCACCTGTGTCTGGACCAGAATTAGCCATAGAAATAGTACCTTCTAAATTAGAAACCTCTTTTACATCTTCATTTGGAATCACATAACCAGGAGAACCTGTTCCCCAACGATCTTTTTGTTTGTCATCTTTAGTTAAAGGATCTCCACCTTGAATCATAAATCCTTCTATTATTCTATGAAACTTTGTCTCATTATAAAAACCGTCTTGAGCTAAGTTTAAAAAGTTATTAGCAGTAATAGGAGTCTTCTCAGTATATAATTTAATTTTAACATCGCCATAATTAGTATTTAATACTACATATTGATATTCTTGAGCTAAATCTTTTTGATTATGAACTGTTCTATTATTTTCATTGGCCATATTGTTATTGTTAATATTATTTCCTTGATTAATATTAGTCTGATTATTTAATGAATTAGAATTTGTACAAGCACCCAAGACTAAACTAAGTGCTAAAATTATTAATATCTTACTACTAAATTTTATTTTTTTAAACATAATATTGTTTTTTAATTTTTTTATCTTCTTTTATATTTTCCTGTTCAATTAAATCCTTAGCTTGTTTTCTTAAACTCTCTAAATTATCTTTTTGTAACTCATTTGCTCGTTTTAATAATAATTTATATTCATTTAATTTAGGATCTTCGATTACTTCAGCTAATAAAACTTCAAGTATTGCACCTATTTTAGGGCTTGGCTCTAATTTTAAGTCTTTCATTAAATCATTACCATTTATTTTTAAACTTTTTACTGAAACTGGGTCATGTTGAACTTTCTCCATCATATATTCTAAATGTCGAAGTTTATATGGTTTAGCTTTAGGAGTACCAGAGCCTAATCTATCAGCTATACGTAAATCAATTAAATCTTTTAAATTATCTTGTCCAACTTTTTTTATTAATCTTCTAACGGAACTAGCAGTAACTTCACCTGCATTATAATAAAACATATGATTTTTTACTAAATTAACAATCTTTTCTCTGTCTTCATTTTTAAATCTTAAACGTTTCAATATTTTATCTGTCATTTTAGCTCCAATATACTCATGATTATAGAAAGTTGGCTCACCTTTAATTATTTTTTTAGATTTTGGTTTACCCACATCATGAAGAAGTGCTGCTAATTTAACTCTCCAATCAGAGCTAGGACAACTAGCCAAAGCTCTCCAACTATGTTCAAAAACTGTATATATATGATGATGATTTTGACTAACATTTACACCTGCTTCTATTTCAGGCAAAATATACTGTAATATTTTATTATCATGTAATCTTTTAATAGCTAAATGTCCATTATTTGTTTTTAACATTTTAATTAATTCATCTCTTATTCTTTCTTGAGAAACAAACTTAACTGAACCAGCCATTTTAAGTATGGCTCTTTCAGTTTTATTTTCAATACCAAAGTTAAGCTGAGCTGATAATCTAATAGCTCTAAGCAATCTCAATGCATCTTCTTTAAAGCGTTCCATTGGTTCACCTACAGCTCTGATTATTTTTTTATCAATATCCTTTAAACCACCAAATAAATCAATTATTTCTTCCTCTTTATTCATAGCTAAAGCATTAATAGTGAAATCTCTACGTTCTAAATCTTTTTCTAATTCATTTTCAAATTTAACCTCATCAGGCCTGCGATTATCACTATAACCTTTTTCACTACGATAAGTAGTGATCTCTAAAACATCTATTAATTCCTCTTTTTCTTTTATAGGCACTAAAACAGTGCCGAAATCATTTTCATATTTAGCATTATCAAAAACTGCCATTATTTCTTCAGGTGTAGCGCTAGTGGTAATATCCCAATCATTGGGAGCTTTTTTCATTAATATATCACGAACGCAACCACCTACAACATAAGCTTCATGATCAGCATTATTTAATTTTTCTAAAGTATTTTTTATATATAAAGGAAACATAATTTTATTTTTTCTTTTCACTATAAGTAGTATGTAATATCTGTTTATCAATTTTTTGACTTTCTAAATAATGAAGAGCTTTTAAAGCATAAGTATTTTCATGAGCCTTTCTAAGTTTCTTTTTAGAGTCTATATTATATAAAGCTTTCATTCTAGCTTCTCTAATATCTGAGTTTGTAGGGATTGGTTGACCACCCCCACCAATACAACCACCTGGACAAGTCATTACTTCAATATAGTCATATTTTTGTATATGGTCAACTATTTTTTGAAAATTAGCTAAACCATTAACAATAGCGATATTTAATTTTCTATTTTTTATCTTTATACTAGCTTCTTTTAATCCTTTCATGCCACGACACTCTTTAAAATCAATTTTAGGTAATTTTTTATTTTCTAATATATGCAAAGCTGTGCGAATTGCTGATTCCATTACACCTCCACTAGAACCATAAATAGCAGCTGCTCCTGTATGTTCAGACAAAATATTATTCATACTTGAATTTTTAAGAGCATTAAATTTTATTTTATTTTTAGCAATTAAAAAGGCTGTTTCTCTAGTTGTTAAAACAAAATCAATCAAATCTTTATTATTGAACCTCAATTCTTTTCTAGTAGCTTCATATTTTTTAGCTGTACATGGCATAATAGAGACAACTTTTATTTTATCTGGAGAAATATTATTTCTTTTTGCAAAATAAGTTTTTATTAGTCCTGCTGTATGCATTTGTGGTGAACGTGAAGATGTTAAATATTTAATAAGTTCTGGTTGATAATATTCAAGATATCTGACCCAAGCCGGACAACAAGAAGTTAAAAGCGGTAACGGTTTCTTATTTTTTATTCTATCAATTAATTCTTGCGCCTCTACCATGGTTGTAGTATCTGCTCCAAAATTAACATCTATAACTGCATCAAAGCCTAACTTTTTTAAAGCTGTAACTAGCTTACCAGTAACTAAAGTGCCTGGTTTTAAACCAAATTCCTCACCAATACTAACTCTTACTGAAGGAGCTATTTGTGCTACTATAAGTTCATCTTCATTTTTATTCTTTAAAGCTGTCTCTACCTCACTTATTTGATCTTGTTCTTGAGCTGCACCAACTGGACAATGCAGAGCACATTGACCACAATATATACAAGCAAAGCCCTTTTTCTTAGCAGCTAAGCCACTTAATTTATCTTTTTGACCTTTAGGTACAATCTCTTGTTTTACACCTTTACCTTTTAATTCTAAATGTTTAATGCCACTAAGTAATTGACAAGAGTCAATACAAGATCTGCAATCAATACATTGACTACCATCTATCTCCACGGCATTAGCAAACTTATATGTTTTGCGCTCAGTCTTTCTTTTAGGAAAATTGCTAGCATTTATTTTATATTTTCTAGCTAACTTTAAAAGTTGACAATCAATACTATTTACACAAGTACTACATTTATTTATATGTTCAGCATATAAAAGCTCTAAATTTAAATTTCTTGATTTAACTACCTTAGCTGTATTAGTCTTAACTTCCATACCTGCTTTTGCCTTAACAGAGCAAGCCCTAAGTAATTTTTTAGCACCTTTTATTTCCACTAAACATAAACCACAATTACCTTTAACTGGTAAATCAGGGTGATAACACAAAGAAGGAATATCAATTTTATTTTTTCTAGCAACATTTAAAATTGAATCTCGCTCACTACATAGAATCTTTTTATTATTAATTTTAATATAAAACTTTTTCATATTTAAAGTTCTGGTTTAAATTTAGGATTAATATTTTTTATATATGATTTAATAGGTAGTGCTAAAGATGATCCTAAAGCGCAAAATGAACTATTTTCTAAATTATCAATTAATTCTAAAAAATGTTTCCAGTCCATTTTTTCTTTGCTAAGCATTTCTTTAAGTCTATAAGTACCCTCTCTACAGGGCGTACACTTTCCACAAGAACTATTGAAATAAAAATTAATTAATCTCTTAATTAATTCATAATCATTATTATTTTTGTAGCTATAAATAGTAATAGCGCCACTACCAGAAACTTTTTTTTCTAGTTGAGATGAATTTAACATTTCCCCGCTAGCCTGTCCTCCATGTTGAACAAAAAATTTGAACAATGGTAAGTTATTAGTTTCCTCCAGTATTCTAGCAATACTATAATTAGCTGGTAAATTATATACACCAGGATTTTTTACTTCACCATTTATAGTATAGAATCTGTTTTTTTTGTACTGAGAGCAAGAAACTAAATAAATATTATAAATAGTTTCAATATTATGTATCAAGGTAGGACTTCCTTTATATCCACTTTCTGTTGGAAATGGAGGTCTAATCCTTGGTTCACTACGCTTACCTTCTAGAATATTTAACATAGTACTCTCTTCACCAGCAATATATCCAGCATTTTTTTCTTTATATACAATCTCTATATTATAACTACTATCTATATATTTTTTTATTTTTTCATCATATTTAATATAATTATGATTTAAAAATAAAATACATTTTTTAGCTTTAATATAATCTAAAATAATTTTAATACCGCTAAGTAATTCTTCAGTATAATGTTTAATAATATATTCATCTTTTTTTACACCCGGTTCACCTTCAGCTCCATTAACAATAAGATATTTCTCTCTTCCTTTTGCTTTTATAACTAAACTCCATTTATCATGAACTGGAAAACCTGCCCCACCCCTACCTTTTAAATTATTATTTTTTACTTTTTTAAGTAAATCCATACTTAAAGATATTTTTTAGAAACTAAAACACTAAGATCAACTAAACGACTACTATAACCCCATTCATTATCATACCAAGCAACAACCTTAAGAAAATCGCCATCCATTAAAGTGATAAACTCTAAATCAACTATAGAACTATATGAACTAGCAACTATATCACTAGAAACAATTGGTTCAGTGCTTGCCTTTATTATACCTTTAAATTTCTTTAACTTAGAAGCTGAAATAAAGGCTTTTTTAACTTTATTTATATCTGTTTTTTTCTTTAATAGAAAAGTAGCGTCTACGATTGATCCTACAAGTATTGGCACCCTCATTGCCATACCATCTAACTTATTATTTAAAGACTTTATTACAAGTCCAGTAGCCTTAGCAGCACCAGTGGTAGTAGGAACAATGTTAATAGCTCCTGCTCTACCTCTTCTTAAATCTTTATGTGGGCCATCAACGAGTGATTGACTAGCAGTATAGGCATGAATAGTAGTCATTAAACTCTTTTTAATGCCAAATTTAGAACGAACAACTTCAGCTATTGGTGCTAAACAATTAGTTGTACAAGAAGCACATGATAATATATCATCAGATTTATTTATTTCTTTCTCATTTACTCCTAAAACAATAGTTTTAATTTTTTTAGTATCTTTAGTAGGGGCAGAAATTATGACTTTTTTTGCTCCAGCGCTAATATGCTTACCAGCACTCTTTTTATCTTTAAAGATGCCAGTACATTCTAAAACAACATCAACATTCAATTCTTTCCATGGTAAATTTTCAGGATCTTTTTCATTATAGATTTTATATTTTTTACCAGCAACTTTAATACTATCAGATAATTCTTTTACTTCTTTATCATATTTACCATAAGCACTATCATATTTTAAAAGATTAGCTAATGTTTTTATATCACTTAAATCATTTATTGCTACCACCTCTAAATTAGGATTTTCATTTAAGATTATCTTAAAAGTAGCTCTACCAATCCTACCAAAACCATTAATGGCAATTTTAGTTTTTTTAGGCATATGTGTGAAAAGTTAAATTTTTATACTCTTATAATAACATATTTTAGATATTTAGAAAAATAATATTTTTATCAAGCATTTTTATCAATTAAATCTCATTAACTAAAAAAACCGATATAAATCGGTTTTTTTAATATAAATAAATATAATCTTTTATTTGATTTTTGATGCTTTAAATTTCTTCTTTTTTCTTTTTATTTCTATTTAAATCTACCTCAGTTACTGTTTTTTCATAACCACTGCCATTATTTTTTACTTTAAATTCTACATCAACGCTTTGCTTTAAGATATGCTGAGAAATTACAACACCTTTTTGTCCATCTACAGTTACTCTTGTTCCAACAGCAGGCATTTTTTTAGCTAATTCTTTATAACAATCCTGCTCATAAGAAAGACAACACATTAAGCGATTACACATTCCTGATAATCTTTCACTACCTCTATGAACCACTTGCTGACATTCAGCCATATCTGAGGTTATTGATGAAAATTTATTAATAAAACGTTTACAACAAAGAGGTAAACCACATGGCCCAAAATCACCACTCACCCTAGCTTCATCTCTACTTCCAATTTGAGTTAATCTAATATTACCATTAAAATGAGCCGATAAATCTCTAACTAAATCTCTAAAGTCTACTCTACCCTCTGATATAAAAGCAAAATTTAAACGTTTACCAGTTAAAGAGAAATGTACATCAACTAATTTCATTGGTAATTCATGTTTTTCAATTCTTTCTTTGCAATACTTTAAGGCTTTTAATTTTTCTTCTCTATCTGGCAATTTAGCATAATCATCACTATCTGCTAATCTAATAACGGGTTTAATTTCTTCATTTTTATTAGAATCATTTTCAGTATCTTCAGCCTCTTTAATTTCAGTATTAGTACTATCTAGGACAACTTCATTAACAATTCCTATATCTCTACCCAATTCAGTATCAACAATCACATGATCACCAACTTTTAAATCTAAGCCATTACTTAAAAAGTCATAGTCTTTATCCCAAGTAGAAAATTTAATTTTAACTATTTTAGACATATTTAAAATTATCTCAAACTAAGACTTAAATCATTGAATGAAATAATGAATATTTTATTATGATAAGCTGTAACGAATAAAGTTAACTATTTGAGCTTCACCCAAAACATCTTCAACTTTATTATCTTCATCTTTAATGAAATCCTGTTTTACCAAGCAAACTTCTGAATAATATTTATTAATTTTACCTTCTAAAATTTTATCTATAATATTTTCAGGTTTACCTTCTTTAAGAAGTTGTTCTTTATATATTTCTTTCTCTTTATTTACCTCTTCTTCTGGTACATCTTCAGGTTTGATATATTTAGGATTTAAGGCAGCAATATGCATAGCAATATCACTGGCAATACTTTCCATACCTTCTTTATCTAAAGATAATATTATACCAATTTTTCCACCCATATGAATATAAGCTGAAACAGTTTCACCACTTAATTTATTATATTTACCCAAAACAATTTTTTCTCCAATAACTCCACTTAAAGCATCAATAGCATCACTTACATTAGTTTCTTCAAAATCTAATGCTAACAACTCTTCCTTAGTATCAACATTTTTTTCTTGCGCTACTTTAAGTAATTTATTAGCAAATTCTTGAAATTGTTCGTTTCTTGCTACAAAATCAGTTTCTGAATTCAATTCTAAAATATAAGCAGTTTTTTTATCTTCACTAATACCAGCTTTAATTATTCCTTCAGTTGCCTCCTTATCCATTCTCTTAGAAGCTTTTGAAATTCCTTTTTTTCTTAAAATTTCAACAGCTTTATTTAAATCACCTTCAGCCTCTTTTAGAGCTTTTTGACAATCAACAATACCTGCTCCGGTTTGTTCACGTAATTTTTTTAAAGTTTCCATATATATAATTTTAATTATTTCTTATCAATGTTTTTAAGGTTATCCTTAATAGTATCTAATACTAATTTTACAGCTTTAGTAGCATCATCATTACAAGCAATTGGATAGTTTACTAACTCAGGATTAACATTAGTATCACAAATTGCAATAATTGGAATATTCTTTTTTCTAGCTTCAACAATAGCTGTTTCTTCCTCTCTAATATCCCAAACAAATAAAGCATCAGGTAATTTCTTTAAACCACTAAGTCCTCCTAATTTACTCTCCATTTTCTCAATTTCTCTTTCAAAATCTAATTTTTCTTTTTTAGTATATTTATCTAATTTACCAGATTCTTGCTGTTCTTTAAGGTCAAGATACCTTTTAATTGATTTTTTAACTACTGCAAAGTTTGTTAAAAATCCTCCTAACCATTTTTCAACTACATAAGGCATATTAAGTTCTTGAGCAACTTCTTTAAGTGGCTTTTGTACTTGTTTTTTAGTACCAACAAATAATATTGATTTGTTTTCTTGTACTAAATTTTGCATAAATTCAATAGCATTCTTTAGCTGTTTTTGACTCTTCTCAAGATCAATAATATAAATATTATTTCTTTTGCCAAAAATAAATGGCTCCATTTTTGGGTGCCAACGGCTTGTTCTGTGCCCAAAGTGCATACCAGCCTTGAGCATCTCTTCTAATGATGGTAATTTTGTCATAATTTTCTTTTTATCCTCCACCTTCAAAGCTTAATTTTTTAAGCAAGAAATATTAAAAGAAGGTGTGCGTGATAATTATTATTAATTTAATTAAAAAATGAGGTTTTCCCTCTATATCTATATTATAATATTATATTAGTAGTGTCAACAAAAATAGAGCTAATATAGCCCTATTCTTGTTATATCCAGTAATTCTATTAATATATCTAAATTCAATATTTACTATATTATTTATTAATATTTTCCTTTACAAAATCCCAATTTATTAAATTATCTAAAAAAGCTTGAAAATATTCCTTTTTTCTATTTTGATAATCTAAATAATAAGCATGTTCCCAAATATCAAAACTAAGAAGTGGTTTTTGGTTATGAGCTATTGGATTATCCCCATTAGACTTTGTAGTTATCTTTATCTTTTCATCTTCTAAGATTAAAAATACCCAGCCACTACCAAAATGACTCATAGCTTTTTCAATAAATTCTTCTTTAAATTTATCCAAGTCATCAAAGGCTGCTTTAATATATTTCATTACTTCACTATCAGGCTCACCACCACCTTGAGGACTCAAGCTTTGCCAGAAAAAATTATGATTCCATACTTGTCCAGCATTATTAAATAAGCTTGTTTCATTAGGATTATGGGCTGTGTCAATTAAAATTTGCTCTAAAGTTTTTTCTTTATGTCCTGTATCTGTATTATTAATAAATTTATTAGTTTTATCAATATAAGCTTGATGATGCTTACTATGATGAAATTCCATAGTTTTAGCTGATATATAAGGCTCTAGGGCATCATATTCATAATTTAATTTAGGTAATGTAAATGACATATATTTAAGGGTTAATATT
>JAIPJO010000030.1 GCA_021734135.1 Patescibacteria group bacterium | reverse complement strand
CTAAGTCATTAAATGATTTTAAAAATAAAGCGGTATTAACTGGTAATCCAGTTAGAGAAGAATTTAAAAATATAAATAAAAACAAGGAAGAATTATTAATGAAATATAATTTAAAAGCAAATTTACCAATATTATTAGTTTTAGGTGGAGGAACAGGAGCGCAGGGTATAAATGATTTACTCTTTAATAGCTATAATAGTTTAAAAGATGAAATGCAAGTAATTAATATTTTAGGAAATAGAAATAATGGAAAAATTAAAGATGATAATTATCATAGTTATAATTTTTTAGAAGCTCAAAAAATTGCTGAAATCTTGTATTTAGCAGATGTAGTTGTCTCTCGTTGTGGCTTAGGTTTAATTACAGAGCTTTCATTTTTAGCTAAACCTACCATCTTTATTCCTATGCCCAGAAGCCATCAAGAAGATAATGCTGATTATATTAAAAAACATGAGTCTGGTATCATTCTAGAACAAGATAAAATTAGTTCTGAAGACTTTTCTAAGCATATATTAGATATTTTGAAAAATAATGAACTTAAAGAAAAATATCAAAAGAATTTATACGACTTAGTACCTAAAGAAGCTAGTGAGAAAATTGTTAATATTATTGAAGATTATATTTAAATATTATAATTAATTATGATAAATAAAAATATTCACAAACTATATTTTGTTGGTATAAAAGGTGTGGGAATGACCATGCTAGCTGGGTTTTTAGCGCAGCTTGGTTATATAATTAGTGGTTCTGACACTAAGGAAACTTTCATGACTGATCAAGTTTTGAAAAAACATGGCATTAAAGTTCATCAAGGTTTTAGCGTTAATAATCTAAAAGATGATTTTGATCTTGTGGTTTATTCTAGTGCCTATAATAAAGATAATAATATAGAATTAAAAGAGTTAAGTAATAGAAAGGGAATTAAAATGATAAGTTATGCTCAGGCTTTAAGTTTAGTGTTTAATGATTATAAAGGAATAGCAGTGGTAGGATCTCATGGTAAAACAACAGTTTCAGCTTGGCTTACTTATGTGCTCTATCAAGCAGCTAAAGACCCTAAAGCTTTAATTGGAGCTAGAGTACCACAGTTAAAAGGATCTAGTTTAGCAGGTAAAAGTAATTATTTAATTGCTGAGGTAGATGAGTATCAAAATAAGTTAAAATATTTTAACCCTTTTGCAACTGTGCTTTTAAATATTGACTTTGATCATCCTGACTTTTTTAAAACTCAACTTGCCTATACTAAAGTTTTTAGTGATTTTGTTAAAAAGATAAATAAGCAGGGTTTTTTGGTATATAATTTAGATGATAAGAAATGTACTGCAGCTAGCTCTAAAGTAAAGGCTAAAAAGTTAAGCTTATCTCTAGAAGATAGTAGTGCCAATTTTTTTGCCTATAACTTAAAACAAAATAAATTAAAACAAAGCTTTGATTTACAAATTAACAAAAAAGGGAAGAAAAGAAATTTTAAAAATATTGATATCAAACTTTTAGGTAAGCATAGCATCTATAATGCTTTAGCTGTGATTGCCAGCTCTTTAGAGTTAGGACTGAGTATTAAAGAAATAAAAGAAGGGTTATTTTCCTTTAAAGGTACAGCTAGAAGAATGGAATTTTTAGGTAAGTACAAGAATATGAGTATTTATGATGATTACGGCCATCATCCAGCTGAGATAAAAACTACTATTTCAGGATTGAGAGCAAAATATAAAGATAGGCGTATTTCTGTAGTTTTTCATCCTCATACCTATACTAGAACTAAGGCTTTATTTAATGACTTTATTGTTAGTTTTAGTGAAGCTGATGAGGTTTTAATAAATGATATCTATGGCTCAGCTAGGGAGAAGCAAGGAGGTGTTAGTAGTAAAGATTTAGCCAGAGCTATTAAGGAATACAATAAAAAGCAGGGCATAAAGCAGAGAGTGAAAGCTACAGGTGGACTTAAGGCAACAGAGAACTATTTACGAAAAACTTATAAAGATAAAGATATTGTTTTACTTCTTGGAGCAGGTGATATTTTTAGAGTAGCAGATTCACTTTTAAAGGATTAATTTGCAGTAATTATCCTTTACTTCTTAGTTTTTACTTGATAATATAATTATATAAAAATATGTTAAATATAGAAGAAAATAAGGTTTTAGCACCATATACAAGCTTTAATATTGGTGGTTTAGCTCGCTACTTTATAGAAGTTAATGATGAGCATGAAGCTCGAGAAGCTATTTCTTGGGCTAAGCATAAAAACTTAGAAATACTTGTTATTGGCCAAGGTTCTAATATGTTACTTCCTGATGAAGATTTTTCAGGTTTAGTGATTAAAAATAATATTAAAGGAATTAAAGAAGAAAGCTTGGATAATAATTATATTATTATTGAAGCTGGTTCAGGAGAGATTTGGGATGATATTGTTAAATACAGTGTTGAGAAGAAATATTGGGGTTTAGAAAATCTTAGTTATATCCCCGGAACTATTGGTGCAGCCCCTGTGCAAAATATTGGTGCTTACGGTGTAGAGTTAAAAGATGTTTTCTATAGTCTTAGAGCTATTAATTATGATAGTTTAGAAACTGAAATATTTGCAAAGCATGAATGTAATTTTGCTTATCGTAGTAGTATTTTTAAGAAACAACTTAAAAACAAAATCTTCATTACTTCTGTTTCTTTGCAGGTGTCACAGGAAGCAAATCCGCAATTAGATTATGGTTCTTTGCATGAAGTGATAAAGAAGGATGTATATGAACTTGAACCAAGTGATATTTCTAAAGCAATAGTTGAGATTAGAAAAAATAAACTACCAGAACCTCAAGAGTGGGGAAATTCAGGTTCTTTTTTTCAAAATCCTGAAATCACTAAAGATCATTTTGAAAAACTAAAAGCTAAGTATCCTGATATTAAGTATTATAATTTAGATAATGGTTTAATTAAGGTTCCTGCGGGTTGGTTAATAGAAACTGCTGGTTGGAAAGGTAAATCTTTGGGTAAGGCTGGTGTTTGGGGAAAGCAAGCTTTAATACTTATAAATTTAGGAGGAGCTAGCTCTAAAGATATTAAAAAACTGGCTGAAAGAATTATAGAAGATGTAAAAGAAAAGTTTGATATTGAACTTACCCCTGAAGTTAATATATATTAATTATAATATTAAATAGAAAAGATAAAATAAATAAAGTAATTATACTAAAATATGACAGCTAAAGAATTAAGAGATAAATATTTAAGCTTCTTTGTAACTAAAGATCATAGCATTTTAAGTAGTGCTTCACTTATACCTGAAAACGATCCAACAGTGCTTTTTACCACTGCTGGTATGCATCCACTAGTTCCATATTTATTGGGACAAAGTCACGCTAGTGGAAATAGATTAGTTAATGTGCAAAAGTGTCTTCGCACTGGTGATATAGACGAAGTTGGTGATAATACCCATAATACTTTTTTTGAAATGCTTGGCAATTGGTCTTTAGGGGATTTTTTTAAAGAAGAATCAATAAAATATTCCTATGAATTTTTAAGCTCTAAAGAGTGGTTAGGTTTAGATAAAGAAAAGATTGCGGTTTCTGTTTTTAAGGGTGATGATAATGTTCCCTTTGATGAGAGATCATATGAAGCATGGCTTAATTTAGGATTAAAAGAAGAGAGAATTGCTAAATTAGATAAGAAAGAAAATTGGTGGGAATTACCAGGAGAAAATTCTCCAGCTGGGCCTGATACAGAAATTTTCTATTGGTCTAAAGATGAGCCAGCACCTTTAAAATTTAATCCTGATGACGAAGCTTGGATAGAGATATGGAATAATGTTTTTATGGAATATCAAAAAAACAGTGATAGCTATAGTAAATTATCTCAGCACAATGTAGACACTGGCATGGGACTTGAGAGAACTTTAGCAGTACTTAATAATTTAAATGATGTCTATAAAACAGAATTACTTTGGCCTATAATTGAAAAAATACAAGATTTAACAGGTTTTAATTATAAAGATAAAACTAAAGAGATGCGTATTATAGCTGATCATATTAGAACCGCCACTTTTATTTTAGGTGATGATAAAGGAGTATCTCCTTCTAATACTGATCAAGGTTATGTACTTAGAAAATTAATTAGAAGAGCTCTAAGATATATGAGACAATTAAATAGTGATATTGATTATACTTTTAAGGATCTAGCTAGAATTGTCATAAATATATATCAAGATACATATCAAGAATTAAAAAGAAATGAGAATTTTATTCTTAAAGAAATAGATAAAGAAGAAAAAAAGTTTTTAAGCACTTTAGAAGCAGGAGCTAAACAAATTGATAATATAAAGGGTGAAATAACAGGAGAAGAAGCTTTTAATATCTTTCAAACTTTTGGCTACCCAGTTGAAATGACTAAAGAAATAGCTAAAGAAAAAAATATTAAATTAGCTTCAGATTTTGATGAAAACTTTAAAATTGCCATGACTAAACATCAAGAACTTTCTAGAACAGCCTCAGCAGGGAAGTTTAAAGGTGGTTTAGCTGATAGTAGTGAAGAAACAACTAAACTTCACACAGCAGCTCATTTATTATTAGCTGCTCTTAGAAAAGTACTAGGAGATCATGTTGAGCAACGTGGTTCAAATATTACCCCTGAAAGACTTCGTTTTGATTTTTCTCACCCAGAGAAATTAACAGCTGAGCAAAAGGAGGAAGTGGAGCAATTAGTTAATGAGGTAATAGCTTCTGATTTGCCAGTTAGCTTTAAAGAGATGACTTTAGAAGAGGCTAGAGAAAAAAATGCTATGGGAATTTTTGAATCTAAATATGGAGAAAAGGTAAAAGTTTATCAGGTAGGAGATGATGATAATTATTTTTCTAGAGAGATTTGTGGAGGTCCTCATATTGAAAATACTGGAAAATTAGGAAAATTTAAGATTAAAAAAGAAGAAAGTAGTAGTGCTGGTGTTAGGAGGATTAAGGCTGTATTAGAGGGGTAATATTAATTTTATTGCAGTTTAGTTTCTAGCTCTTGACAAGTAAATGTTTAGTATATATAATAAGCCTATATTTAATAAACAGAGACAATCTGTTTTGCTAAATGGTTTGATAAAGTAATATTTTTTCTTTATCAAATTTTTGTGTTAATGGAAAAGAATAAAAATTCAAAAGAACAATCACAGGCACAAAACTCAAAAGACTTTCTAGAGATGGAAGGTGAAATACTTGAGCTTATGCCCGCCACCACTTTTAAAGTGGCTTTAGAAAATGGTCATGAAATCATGGCTCATTTGTCTGGTAAAATGAGAATGAACAAGATTAGATTATTACCAGGTGATAAAGTTAAACTTGAAATCAGTCCTTATGATTTAAATAAGGGCAGGATAGTTTATAGACTTTAATCAATTTGACTAAATGCCTTCTATGGATTAAACCTAAAAGGAGGTTAAATTAGAGTTTTTTATGAAAGTAAGAGCAAGTGTAAAAAAGATATGTAAGCATTGCCAGATCGTAAGACGTAAAGGTCGTGTTTATGTTATTTGTAAAACCCCTAAACACAAACAAAGACAGGGTTAATTTATTATTTTATGGCTACTATAAGAATTGCTGGAGTTAATATTCCCAGTGATAAAAAAATAGAATACGCATTAACTTATATTTTTGGTATTGGACTTAGCCAAGCGCAAGAAATTGTTAAACAGGTTAAAGTAGATGCAAATACTAGAGTTAAAGATTTAAAAGAAACTGATGCTAATAAGATACGTGAATATATAGAAAAAAACTACACTGTAGAGGGAGATTTAAGAAGACAAGTAGGAGGAAATATTAAAAGATTAAAAGAAATAGATAGTGTTCGTGGTTCTCGACATAGTAGGAAATTACCAGTTAGAGGACAAAGAACTAAGACTAATAGCCGTACAGCTAGAGGTAATAAACGTATGACCATGGGTTCAGGTAAAACTAATGCCATGGCTCAAAAAACTTAATTTAGTAATTTGAATTTTTAATATGAGTGAAGATAAGGCTCAAAAAGCAAAAAAAGAAGAAGAAATCAAAGAAGACTCTAAACTTGAAGAAGTTGAACTTAAAGATGAGAAAGAAATACAAGATGTTTTAAAAAAAGAGGATAAAAAAACTGAAGGTAAAAAAGAAGACAATAATAAAGAAACTAAAAAGTCTAAAAAAGATAGTGAAGAAGTAAAAGATAAGCCTGAAAAAGAAGATGAAGAGGAAAGTGATATTTTTTCTAGTGCTGACGATGAGGAATTGCCAGAAGAAATTAAAGCTAAATTAGAGAAAAATAAATTAGCTAGAGAAAAAGTTAATAAGAAAAAACAGAAAAAAAAGAAAAAGAAGGGTCCACAGGCTCAAGTTAAAGTAGGAAAAGCATATATTAAAGCTACATATAATAATACCATTGTCACACTTACCGATTTACAAGGAGGTGTAATATCATGGGCAAGTGCTGGTGTCGCTGGTTTTAAAGGACCAAAAAAAGCTACTCCATATGCTGCTCAAATTATTACTAAAATTGCTACCATGAAAGCTAAGGAAGAATATGATTTAAAAGAAGTAGCAGTATTTGCTTCAGGTGTAGGAACAGGTAAGGAATCAGCAATTAGAGCTTTAAATGCCAATGGTTTAAAAGTTACAGCTATTAAAGATGTTACTCCTGTGCCACATAATGGTTGCAGACCTAAAAAACCACGTAGAGTTTAATTTAAAAAATTATGAATTTTTATAGCAACAAAATTTGTCGTCGCTACGGCATCAAAACAACAGATTCAAATAAATCTCCACTTGTAAAGCGTAATTATCCGCCTGGATTTCATGGACCAAAAGGTAGGGGTAGAAGAAGTGACTATGGAGAACAGTTAGCTCAAAAACAAAGAGCTAAAGTTATATATAATTTAAGAGAAAAACAATTTAGATTGACTTTTGATAAAGCTCAAAGATTACAAGGAGATGCTGGTTTTAATTTATTAAAACTATTGGAATTAAGACTAGATAATGTAGTATATAGATTAGGACTTGCTAAAAGTAGACCAGCAGCTAGACAACTTGTTAATCATGCTCATATTAGAGTAAATGGTAGAAGAGTTAATATCCCTTCATTTAAATTGAAAGAAGGAGATGAAATCACTGTAAAAGAAAAAAGTCAAAAAAGTAAATATTTTGAAATCATAAAACAAGAATTAGACCCTCAAAAAGTTCCTGGTTGGTTAAATTTTGATATTAAATCACTAAACGCTAAAGTTCTACATGAGCCTAAAACAGAAAATGATGTTGATCAGAGTATTGATACCAGAGCTATTGTAGAGTTTTATTCTAAATAATAAACTAATTTTAAAATTATATGGAAAATATTGCCTTACCAAACAAAATTGATTTTAAAAAAGGGGATAATGCCAATTCAGGGCGTGTAAGTATCGAACCTTTATATATTGGTTATGGCATGACTTTAGGTAATTCACTGCGCAGAGTTTTACTTTCATCTCTTCCAGGCGCTGCTGTTGTTGGTGTTAAAATAAAAGGAGCAGATCATGAATTTATGGCTTTGCCAAATATTCAAGAAGATGTACTAGAAATCATTTTAAATTTAAAAGAATTAAGACTTAAAGTTCATTCTGATGAAGAAATTAAATTAAATCTTCGTGTTAATGGAAAGAAACAAGTAACTGCTAAAGATATTGAAAAAAATAGTGATGTAGAAATAATTAATTCTGATTTAAAAATTGCTGAAATAACTGATGCTAAAGGAAGTTTAGATATGGAAATAATCGTTAGTGCTGGTAGAGGATATAAATTAACTGAGACAAATAAAAAAGAAGCTAAGGATTTAGGATATTTAGAGATTGATTCAGTTTTTTCTCCAGTTACAGCTGTTAGTTTAGAAGTTGAAAATGTTCGTGTTGGTAAAATGACTAATTGGGATAAACTTATTTTAGATATTACAACCGATGGAACAATGACTTTTGAAGAAGCTTTTAATGATTCAGTTGCTATTTTAGTTAATCAATTTAGTTCACTTTTACCAAAAGGAAAAGAAACTAAAAAAAGTACTAGTAAAACTAGCACTAAAAAGAGCGAAGAAGATAAGAAAGACAAAAAATAATATATTAATATGAGACATAGAAATAAAGGAGTAATCCTAGATAGAAAAAAAGCACCAAGAGAAGCAATGCTCAACAATTTAGCATCTAGTATTTTAATGTATGAAAAAGTTAAGACTACTGAAGCTAAGGCAAAAGCTGTAAAACCTTTGGTGGAAAAATTAATAACTGTTTCTAAAAAACAAGATTTAAGTGCTAGAAGAAAACTTATTAGCTCATTGCCTCAAAAGTTAGCTATTAGAAAAGCTATGGAGGTTTTAGCTGATAGGTATAAGGAAAGAGAAGGTGGCTATACTCGTATTATAAAATTAGGCACTCGCTCAGGTGATGGTGCAAAGATAGTACAAATTGAATTAGTATAATTTATATGAAAAAAATAACAAGACAAAAACATACTATAGATGCTCAAGATAAAGTATTAGGTATAATTGCTACTGATATAGCCACTTTACTTCGTGGTAAAAATAAGGTTGAATTTGAACCTAATTTAGATTGTGGTGATGTAGTGGAAGTAAAAAATATTGATAAGTTAAGATTTAGTGGTAAAAAACTAGATCAAAAAAAGTATTTTCATTATTCTGGTTATCCAGGAGGTCTTAAAGAAAAGACTATGGGTGAAGTATATGATAAAAATCCAGCTGAAGTATTACAAAGAGCTGTTAGAGAAATGCTTCCTCCAATAAAATTTAGAAAAGAAATGTTAAAAAGATTAATTATTCAATAATATATGCCTAGCGCAAGTAAAACAACAAGTAAAGAAAAAAGCACTACTAAGAAAGATGTAGTAGAGGAAAAAAAGATTGATGAAAAAGCTGAAAAGAAAGTAGAAAAAGTAGAAAAAGCAGA
>JAIPJO010000029.1 GCA_021734135.1 Patescibacteria group bacterium | reverse complement strand
TTTCTGTCATAATGATTAGTTTTTTTGTCATATATACGTTTAAATTAAATAATTAATTAATCTAAACGTTATACCACAAAATTAACAGGTATGACATTTCTATTTGGCTATACTATGACATTATCATTTGGCTGCGACATTCAATGCGTATCTATTGACACTTATTTAGATATTTGTTAATATACAATAATTATTAATAGTTATTTTAAAACCAAAAATTAAAGGTCATGAAACAAAAAATGTTTTTAGTTTTCGTAATGATTGCCTTTTTTACGGTTTCCTGTGATAAAGGTGAGGATATTCCTACTGAGCCAGAAAAAACATATAAAGGTTATAGGGTTTATATGTTTAGTGATGACCCACAAGTACATGAAGCAGACTATTGTGTCCTTTATGTCTACGATCCTATAAATGAAAATATAGAAAGGTGGTTATATAAAGAAGATGGTAAAGATTTTAAAGAAACCAGTTTTATATTAAGAAATTATAGAGAGGATTATGTGGGTAAAAAAATAGAAATAGAGGTTATAGTTACCTATAATAAAAAAAATGGTGGTAAAGGATGGTATCACAGAAAAAAATCATTTGTTGTTACAGCAGATCCAGAACCAAAGATTTTTTCCTTTACAGTTCCATAATTTTGACCTTTTTATAATCTTCATGAATAATGTATAAAGCCTGTAGAATAAGCAGGCTTTTTTCTTTTGCCTAAAAACTCAAAATATAGTAAAATATAAGTAATGTAATATATAAAAAAATGGCTACAGAAACAGAGACACAAACAGCTAATACAGGAAGTAAAAGAGCGCAATTAAATAAGAAAAAAAGAGAAAATAAGAGTAGAGTACCAGAAGGACAAATGCCTGGAAAAGGAGCTAATCTAGCTTTTGATAATACAGTAAGAGGTACTGGCAATAAGGAAGGTGATGAAAAAAGAAAAGGAAATAACTTAAAGAAAGACAAAAATAGTGATACACAAGCAAATAATGATAATAGTGGTAATTATAGACAAGTAATGGCGCGAGAGAAGAAAAGGCAAAAGAAGAAGGCTAGTAAGAAGGAAAAGAAGGGGGCTGTTTATCAAGGATCCAAAAGAGCTTTGTCAATGTGCTGGAAGGCCTTAATACCTAGCTGGTTTACAACTATTTTCATTATTGATATTTTTGCTTTTTTACATGTTGTATTTCCTAAATTCTTTTGCTCTTTAGGTGAAGAATGGCAATCACCCATGGCTGCTGTAGCAGGGGATAGTAAAGGGTCAGGTGCCAAATCTGCTATGATGAAGTCAGCGGAACCATGGATAGTTGTTTTAATTAACTTACTTGTTTTATTTGTTATAGCTCTTCTTATTGTAGCTTCAATGATACTGGTAGCAGCTACTAACCCTTGGATACTTGGATGGGGAGCAGCTGCAGAATTGTGGGATTTAGTAAAAGACGCTTTTTAAATATTTATGAAAAAAAGTTTAAAAAAAGAGTTTGCCTTTATATTAACCGTAACTTTAGTAATTACTGGCGTTTTTCTGTTTGTACATCCTAGTCTAGCTTTTGCTGATTGGGCCGCTAGAGTCTTATCAGGGTTAATAGGAGCTTTTATTTCTGGATTAGGAGTTGTTGTTGGTTTAGTTATTGAAGTTTTAATAAGGGTGGCACAATATAATGACTTTACTGGTTCTCAAGCTATTGAAAAAGGATGGATAATTGTTAGGGATCTAGCTAATATGTTTTTTATTCTGGTATTTTTAATTATTGCTTTTGCTACAATACTCAGAATAGAAAGCTATAATTACAAAAAACATTTGCCTAAACTTCTTTTAATGGCTGTGTTTATTAACTTCTCTAAAACTATTGCTGGCCTTATTATTGATGTTGGACAGGTTGCTATGATTACTTTTGTTAATGGGTTTAAAGATATTGGTGCTGGTAATTTAACTCACATGTTAGGCTTAACAGAAATATTACAGATGAAAGAAGGTGCGGATGTGGGTGATTGGACAATTTTTACCGCTTATCTTTTAGCTTTTTTTTATATACTTATAGCTTTAGTGACAATAGTAGCAATTTTAGCAGTCTTAGTGATGAGGATGGTAATGCTTTGGATATATGTAGTATTATCTCCTTTAGCTTTTCTTTTAGCAGCTTTTCCTGGTGGAAAGAAATATTCAGAAATGTGGTGGTCTAATTTTTCTAAAGAAGTTATTGTTGGCCCAGTTTTAGCTTTCTTTATTTGGCTTTCATTTGCTACAGTTAGTATTACTACAGGAGGTAATGATATTGTTCCTATGGGCGATATTACTGATGATATGACAAAAGAACAAATAGCAGAGATACAAGCTTCTAATGAGCAAATTAGTCAAGCAGCTACTACAGATGTGTTTATTAAATTCATCATTTCTATTGGTATGTTAGTGGGTGGTTTAGTGGTTAGCAAACAAATAGGAGCTACTGCAGGTAAGGCCGCAGGTACTGCTTTAAATACTATAAACAAAGGAAAAGACAAAGTGCTTGGTGCTGGTAGGTCAGCTATTAGGGGTGGTCTTAGAAGAGGTGGTAAGCAACTTAAAACTTGGGGAGGTGATGCTGTTGATCATGCTAGTTCAGCAGTAGGTATGGATTTAAATGTTGCTAGGGGACATAAGAGGTATAAAGCTCAACTTCAACAAAGAAGACAGGAAAGACAAGCTGGTGTATATAAACAAACCCTTGATACAGCTTCT
Source organism: Patescibacteria group bacterium (assembly GCA_021734135.1). GTDB lineage: Bacteria > Patescibacteriota > Patescibacteriia > Patescibacteriales > UBA12465 > JAIPJO01. The sequence continues at coordinate 6,647 of JAIPJO010000029.1, read as the reverse complement.
CAAGGTGGAGTGAAAGGTAGTATGGCTATGATGCTAACCGGTGATAAAGCTTGGGATCATTTTAAAAATAGAAAATTAGGGAAAGGAATGAGAAGTCAAAAGAAATTATATCAAGGTGCTGAAAACTTAAAACAAAATAATGAGGAAATGGCTCAAACAAAAGAAGAAAGAGGTAAATACATGAGCAATGCAGATGTTAAAAATATTGAAAATGAAAAAGGAAAACTTTCAGCTAGAAATGATGAAATTGATCAAGAGATTATAAAGAAAAACTATAATTTAAAATCAGCTACAGGAGATGATAAAACTAAAATAGAAAAAGAAATAGAATCATTGGAAAAAGAAAAGGCAGGAAATAATAGTAAAAAATCTAGTTTAGATGGTAAATTAAAAAATATTACTCATGATGATAAAAAAGCCAGTGAACTTGATAATAAACTTGCAAAATTAGAAAAAGAAAAAAAACAAATTTCAAATAATCTAAAAAGTGTTAAAGCTAAGCATGGTTCAGGTTTTGGTTTAACAGATGCTCGTGTTTCTGCTGGAGCTGAACTTGAAGGAGAAGCTGCTAAAAAGATTGCTAATGTGAGCAATGACGGAGATTTAGTGGAGATTATTAAAGAAGCAATAGATAGAAAAGATCACGCTATGATTCAAGCTGCCTATAAGAAGTTAGCCAAGACTGGTAATTTTAATGAGTTAAATAAAGCTTTTGGTATAGGCACTGATCATGAAAGCATGAAGAAAATAGGACAAAAGTTTCAAAGTGAAGCAGAAATGCCTGAGCAAGAATCTCTTGCTCTACTTGGTGAGGTTGGTGATATTACTAAAGGTTTAGGTCAATTTTCTGGATTTGGCCATACTACTATGGAAAATGGTAGATGGAGAGAAACTTCTCAAGAAGAAAGAGATGCTGCTGCTTTTACTGAATCTAGTAAAATGCAACTTCAGAAATGGGCTCGTGATGTTACCCATTTAGGAATTGGCTCATATAAAGGTGAAGATGGCCACCCTCATGATGATGAACATTTTGAATTAAATAGGGATACCATTGCTTTACTTGCATCTAAAGATGAACAATATGCTAAACAGCTTGGTGATACTGGTAATACTAACTTAATTAATAAATTAAGCACTAATAATAATATTCAGGTTTTAGCACAAAATGGAGCTACTCAGGTAGCTGAAAAATTACAAGAAATTAAAGATAAAAGAACAGGAGCTGTTAAAAATAACGAAGATATTAATGAAATGTTAAAAGAAATTAATTTAAAAGTATCTAAATAGTTTAGTAATTTTAAAATAGTTTAAAATTAGAAGTAAAATAATTGTGACAATAATATAGATTAATAAATATGAATCGAGTATACCAAGAACAACTTAAGCAGGTAAATAATTTGATTGAAGTTTTAGCTCAATCTAATGATTTTAAGGTTGCTTTTGGTTTATATAAAAAACTAAAAACCTTTTTAGATAATAATAAAGATTTAAAAGAAAAGAATAATTTAGTTTATAGAAAATTTGAACAAGCATTATTTAAAAGTAAGTTTTTATGTTTAAATTATTTTGATGATTGGCAAGAAATAAGTGAATTACTTAAAAATAATCTTGATTTAGCTTTTGAAATGCCAGGTTATGATTTTTGGTCAAGACTTAAGGTTAATTTACAATATGTTTCTAATTGGGAAGAAAGAGATGAAATTAAAGAAATGTTAATAAAAAGTGTTAGAAATTGTAATAAAAGTGTTATTAATGATAGTAAATATCAAGGTCAAGTAATTACTAAAATTTCTGATTGGGTAAAAAACTTTATTTCTCATTTAGATTTTGAAAAAAAGGTTGATCCAGTTAAAAAAGCTGAATATATAAATAATAATGATGAGATTAAGAAACTTAAAGCAGAAGATAAACAAAGAGTAGTGGCACTTTTAAATTTATACGAAGCTCTTAGTGTGTCTTCACAACAAAAATATGGTTTTGAGGAAACCGTCTTTATGGTTGTAGATGGTAAAAGAATAATCCTTACTAGAAATGGAATAGATGATGTTGATGCTGCAATGAAAAAGATTCAAAAGATTAAAAATTATCAAGAAGATGAAGAGGGCACAGATAATAATGAAGATGAACAGTTAATTAAAGATTATGAAAACAATGAAAGTGAAAGAGATAATAATGAGGTTTTAAGGGATTATAATTCTGACTCACAAGAAAAATTACATATTTTAAAGAATATGCTTTCTAACTATGACGCCAACAGTTTGGAGGCTAAGGCTTTGCAAGAAGAAATTAATAGATTAGAAAAAATAAATGTCAAACAAAGATAATACTATTTTAGTTTCAGGTTCCATTGCCTATGACTATGTAATGAGTTTTCCTGACTATTTTAAAAATCATATATTAGCAGATAAAATTCACAAATTAAATGTGAGTTTTTCTATTAATAAATTAAATTTAAGTTTTGGTGGCACTTCTGCTAATATTTGTTATAATCTTTCTTTACTACAGGAAAGTCCCTTTTTATTAGCTCATATAGGTAAAGACAGTGAGAAATATAAGAAGCATTTAAACTTTATTAACATTAGCTCTGATTATATGCTTGTAGATAAAGCTGCTTATACTGCTAGTGCTTATATCATGACTGACAAAAAAGATAATCAGATAACAGCTTTCTATCCTGGACCACTAACTAAGAATTTAAATAATAAATTAAAAAAGATTAAAGAAGTTGATGTAGCTATTATCAGCGCTGAGTTAAAAGAAAGAATGTTAGCATATGCCAGTTATTATAAGAACAGTAATATTGAGTATATTTTTGATCCAGGACAGCAGGTAATTAGTTTCAATAAGTCAGAGATGAAAAAAATGATAAAAGGAGCTAATATTGTTATAGGTAATGACTATGAAATAGAGATTATTAAAAAGCGTTTACAAATAAATTTAGCTGAACTTAAAAAACAAGTGCAAACACTTATTATAACTAAAGGAGAAAAGGGTTCAGTAATATATAATAATAATGAAATATATAAAATTAAAGCTGTGAAGGCTAAGAAATTGACTGATCCTACAGGAGCAGGTGATGCTTATCGAGCCGGGCTGGTTAAAGGTATTATTTTAGATAAGGAAAAGATTGATTGGCAAAGGGCAGGCAATTTAGCCTCTTTGGTAGCTAGTTATGTAGTGGCACATTTAGGAACACAAGTACACAAATTTAGCTGGACAGAGATTAAAAAAAGATATAAAGTAGAGTTCAAAGACTCATTATTATAAACATTAAGATTATGAATTACGACATTAAAGATATTAAATTATCTTCAGAGGGCAAAAAAAGAATAGAATGGGCTGACAAAGACATGCCAGTACTAAGAGAAATAAGGGTAGACTTTCAAAAAACCAAACCTTTTAAAGGTATGAACATTTCCGCTTGTTTACATGTCACAGCCGAAACAGCTAATTTAGCTAGAACATTAAAAGCAGGGGGAGCTAATGTAGTTTTAGTTGCTTCAAATCCACTTTCAACTCAAGATGATGTAGCAGCTTCGTTAGTTAAGGATTATAAAATAGAAGTTTTAGCTATAAAGGGTGAAAATAGAGAAACATATTATAAACATCTGCGCCAAGCATTAAAGCATGCTCCTATTATTACTTTAGATGATGGAGCTGACCTTATTTCTTTACTTCATTCTGATTTTAGTCATTTAGCTAAAGATATTAAAGGTTCTATGGAAGAAACTACTACTGGAGTTATTCGTCTAAAGTCCTTGCAAGAATCTGGTAATTTAAACTTACCAGTAATTGCAGTAAATGATGCAAAAACTAAGAATTTGTTTGATAATCGTTATGGTACAGGCCAATCAACTCTAGATGGTATTATTAGAGCTACTGATATGTTAATTGCTGGTAAAACTATTGTAGTAGCAGGTTATGGTTGGTGTGGTAGAGGTTTTGCTACTCGAGCTAGAGGTATGGGTGCAAAAGTGATAGTAACTGAGGTAGATGAAATTAAAGCCTTAGAGGCTAGCATGGATGGTTTTGTAGTTATGCCTATGGAAGAAGCTGCTAGTATAGGCGATCTTTTTTGTACTTTAACCGGAGATCTTCATGTTGTTGACACTAAACATTTTAAAAAGATGAAAGATGGAGCTATAGTTTGCAACAGTGGACATTTTGATGTAGAAATTAATTTAGATTCCTTAAAGAAGATGGCTAAGAAAGTAAATAAAGGTTTAAGAGAAAATGTAAATGAGTATGTTATTAGTGATAAAAAAAGTATTTACGTTTTAGCTGAAGGCAGATTAATTAATCTTTCAGCTGCTGAAGGTCATCCAGCTTCAGTTATGGATATGAGCTTTGCTACTCAGGCTTTGTCTTGTGAGTATGTAGTTAAAAATAGTGATAAATTAAATAAAGCAGTGCATAATGTGCCTGCTAGTATTGAAATAAAGATTGCGCGTTTAAAGCTCAAAGCTTTAGGTGTTAGTATTGATAAGTTAAGCCCTGAGCAAAAGAAATATCTTGCTTCTTGGAAAATAGGGACATAAAAAGATATTAATTATACTAATATGAATAACAATATTAAATTAATCACTTCAGAATCAGTAACTGAAGGGCATCCTGATAAAGTTTGTGATCAAATTAGTGATGCTATTTTAGATGAGATGTTAGCTCAAGATGAAAATACTCATGCTGGTATCGAATGTTTAGCTACCACTGGTTTAATTGTTGTTAGTGGAGAAGCTAGAACAGAAGCTTATGTTAATATTGATGAAGTAGTGAGAAAAACTTTAAAAAAGATTGGTTATGATAATCATGATTCTGGTTTTTATTATAATTCTATTGGAGTTTTAAACGCACTACATGAGCAGAGCTCAGAGATTGCTCAAGGTGTTGATGAAAACAGTGGAGAGTTTAAAGAACAAGGAGCAGGAGATCAAGGTTTAATGTATGGATATGCCAGTAATGAAACAGATGTCTATATGCCACTTCCAATTGTTTTAGCTCATAAATTAACTCATAAGTTAGCTGAGCTTAGAAAAAATGGTACTTTAGATTATTTGCAACCAGATGGTAAAAGCCAAGTTACTGTTGAATATAAGGATGCTAAAGTTAACAGAGTAGATACTGTTGTTATTGCTTGTCAGCATCATAAAGACATAAACATGAAAGCTTTAAGAGATGATATAAAAAGAGAGGTAATTATTCCTGTTTTAGGAGATTTATATAAAGACGATACTAAAATATATATCAATGCCACTGGTAGTTTTGTCAAAGGAGGACCAGCTGCAGATGCAGGACTAACTGGTAGAAAAATAATAGTAGATACTTACGGTGGTATGGGAGCTCATGGTGGTGGAGCTTTTTCTGGTAAAGATCCTTCTAAAGTAGATAGAAGTGGAACTTATATGGCTAGACATGTAGCTAAAAGTGTAGTGGCTTCAAATTTAGCGGATAAATGTTTAGTTCAGGTTGCTTATTCAATAGGTGTATCTAATCCAGTAGGCATACATATAGAAACATATGGTACTAATAAAGTTAGTGAAGATAAGATTATAGAAATTATTAACAATAATTTTTCTTTTAAACCAAAAGATATTATTGAATATCTAGATTTAAAGAAACCTAAATATAATAAAACAGCTGCTTACGGTCATTTTGGTAGAAAAGATGATGATTTTACTTGGGAAAAAATAAAGAAATTAGAAATATAAAAGAAAATATTTTAAAAATAGTTTTAGTAAATAAAGCCACAAAATAGTGGCTTTATTTTATTGTCCGCCCTTTCTTTTAAGTCTTTTAAAAGTATGCTAAAATATAAGTAATTAAATGTTTAAGTGACAAGATTAAAAAAATAATACTTGGCACAAAATTATTTTATGTTTGACTATTTACAAAAATTCAACAAACTTCCTAAAGATTTAAGATCTAAAATATCTGAAAAAGAAGTTATGTCTAAGGTAAGTGAATTGGAAAAAAAATATCAGGTTGATTTAGCTGCTTTAGTTATGAAAGTAATGGTAAAGCAAATTCCATATAATAACATTGCCTTATATTTAGTTGGAGAAAAAGATTTTAATGAAAAAAAAGCAGAAGAATTAAGTAAAAAATTAAAAGAAAATGTTTTTAAAGATGTTAGTGATTATTTAGATGATGATAAAGATAGTAATAATAAAAATAAAAGTAGTGATATAGAAAAATTACAAGAAGTAGGCAAAAAAGAGGATCCACAAGAGTTAATTAATGAAATAACTAAAAAAGAAGATCATAATATAAAGATAGACTCAGCTACTGATGATATAATTAGTAAAGCCAACATTAATTTAAGTAGTAGTTATTTATTTGATAGGTTACACATGGTTTTGCGTACTTATATTAAAGGTGTAAGAGATAAAATAGCTACTCGCAGTACCTTGTCTCGTTCTGGACAAGAAGGGGGATTAAGTTTAGATGATGCTAGTATTGATAAGGTGTTAAAATTGGCAGATGAATATAAAAAAAGCCAGGAAGCTAAAATTGAAAAACCTAAAGCAAAGGTTAGTGAAGAAGCTGAAAAAAGAGATAAGTTAGAAGCTTTAAATGATAGCTATGATTTAAAAGAATCATTAAAGTTAAAAGAAGAAGAGAGTGAAGATAATAAAGAAGATGACAATAAT
>JAIPJO010000028.1 GCA_021734135.1 Patescibacteria group bacterium | reverse complement strand
CTTGCAAATTTAGCATGGATGCCATAGAATTATGGGTAAAGGTGGACATAATATTAGAGATTAGATGTGAATTATTTAATTTCTCTAATAATTATGCCACCTTTTTGTATTATTTCCCACACATTCTATTATAGAGCCGGATAAATTATTAAGTTTTTTGTCTATTAAACCTTATATAACTACTAAAAATTGTATAATATATTGCAACTACACTATATTAAAACCCGACATTTAATCGGGTTTTAATATCTATATTCTATTTTTTTAGCTATATTACTCTTTAAAACTTAGCATTCTTAGAAGTTCTAGGAAATGGTATTACATCTCTAATATTAGTCATACCAGATAAATACATTATTAATCTTTCAAAGCCTAAACCAAAGCCAGCATGCTCAACTGAACCATATTTTCTTAAATCAAGATACCATGAATACTCTTCTTCAGTTAATCCTGTTTCTTTCATTCTCTTTTCTAAAATATCTAGTCTTTCTTCTCTTTGACTACCACCAATAATTTCACCCACTCCTGGCACTAAAAGATCCATAGCTGCTACCGTTTTGTTATCATCATTTAATCTCATATAAAAAGCTTTAATATCTTTTGGGTAATCAGTAACAAAAACTGGTGAGTTGTATACGTCTTCACAAATATATCTTTCATGTTCAGTTTGTAGGTCAATACCCCACTCTACTGGATATTCAAACTTTTTATCAGCTTTTTCTAAAATATCAATTGCTTCAGTATAGGTAATACGTTTAAAGTCAGCCTCAAGAATCTTATTTAACCTTTCTTTTAAATTATTATCAATAAACTTATTAAAAAACTCCATCTCTTCAGGTAGCTCTTTTAAAACATAATTTAAAAGATAAATAATCATTTCTTGAGCTAAATCCATATCTTTTTTTAAGTCATAAAAAGCCATCTCTGGTTCTAACATCCAAAACTCACTAGCATGTCTAGCAGTGTTAGAATTTTCAGCTCTAAAAGTTGGACCAAAGGTATATACATTTCTAAGACCCATAATCAACGCCTCAGCATTTAATTGTCCACTAACTGTAAGTCCTACCTTTTGCCCAAAAAAATCTTTAGAAAAATCAATTTTACCTGAATCCGTCTTAGCAGGATTATCTAAGTCTAAAGTACTAACTCTAAACATTTCCCCCGCTCCTTCAGCATCACTAGTAGATATTATTGGAGTATGAACATAGGAAAAGTTTTTCTCTTGAAAAAATTTGTGAATTGCAAAACTAAGAGCTGATCTAAGCCTAAAAACTGCACTAAAAGTATTACTACGAGTCCTTAAATGAGAAATACTTCTTAAGAACTCAAAGCTGTGACGCTTTTTTTGTAGTGGATAATCTTCCTTAGCCTCTTGATATACCAACACCTCACTAGCTTTTAATTCAAATTCTTGTCCCTTAGCTGGTGATTTAACTAAAGTTCCTTTTACCTTGAGTGATGAGCCAATATTTAATTTACTTAAATCCTCAAAGTTTTCTAATTTATCATCAATCACAACTTGTAATCCTTTAAAGAAGGAACCGTCATTTATTTCCATAAAGGCAAACTCTTTAGAACCTCTAACAGTTCTAAGCCACCCAGCTACTTCAATTTCTTTATCTAAGTGTTCACTTATTTGTCTATATAATTGTTTTATTTCTATTATTTTCATATTATTTGTCCTTTTTATTTATCTTAATATGCAAATCCTTTAAAGCTTCATCTGAAAATTCACTTGGACTACCAGTCATAAGGTCATGACCTTGGCCATCTTTAGGAAAAGCATATATATCTCTAATAGAATTTAAATCTTGTAGTACCATTAACAATCTATCAATTCCAGGAGCATTACCACCATGAGGAGGTGCTCCATATGAGAAAGCTCTAATCATAGCACCGAATTTTTTGTCTACTTCCTCCTTGCTATAACCTGCTATCTCAAAAGCTCTATACATAATTTCCGGACTATGATTTCTAATGCTACCACTAGATATTTCAAATCCATTTAAAATTAAATCAAATTGATAAGCTAAAATATCTAAAGGATCCTTTTTATTCAAGGACTCCATACCCCCTTGAGGCATGGAAAAAGGGTTATGACTAAAATCTATTTTACCTTCTTCTAATTCACTGTGATCATACATAGGAAAATCAACTATCCATAGCCAAGAAGCTAATTTGTCATCAGCCAATGCAAACATTTCTGCTATCTTTATCCTCACCCCTCCTAGAGCCTCTGAAGCAATGCGCCAAGTATCTGCGGTAAAGAAAATAATATCACCATCATGAGCTCCAGCTGCTTTAATTATTTCCTTTTGTTTTTCTTCACTTAAAAATTTAGCAATAGGTGAGCTAATTTCATTATCTTTAATACTTAAGTATGCTAAACCTTTAGCTCCGCCTTTTTTAGCTACAGCCGTTAAATCATCAATCATTTTTCTAGTCATCTCTTTAGCTTTAGAAACGACTAAAGCTTTAACTACACCTGAATTCTCTAATGCATTATCAAAAACTTGAAAACCACTATCTTTACAAGCCTCACTAACATCTTTAAGCTCTAGAGCATATCTTAAATCTGGTTTATCAATTCCATATTTATCAATTGCTTCATGCCAAGGCAGTCTTAGAAACTTACCATTTTTATCTAGATTAATAATCTTTTTATTACTAAATTCAGTAGTAGCTGAAATCATAATAGGCTCCATAACATCAAAAATATCATCAAGTTTGTCTACAAAACTCATCTCCATATCTAGTTGATAGAATTCTCCATAATGTCTATCTTGACGAGGATCTTCATCTCTAAAACATGGAGCTATTTGAAAATACTTATCAACACCTCCCACCATTAAAAGCTGTTTAAACTGCTGAGGAGCTTGAGGTAAGGCATAAAATTTACCAGGATGAATTCTAGAAGGTACTAAAAAATCTCTAGCTCCTTCTGGTGATGAGTTTGCTAATATTGGAGTTTGTATATTTAAAAAACCTTTAGATCTAAAATATGAACGAAAATGTTCAATAAATTCTGATTTAGTTTTAAGTAGATGTTGTAATTTTTCTCTTCTTAAATCTAAGAACCTATATTTTAATCTTAAACTTTCATTAGCTTCACCACCTTTAAGTTCACCTATTTCAAAAGGTAAAGTTTCACATGAATTTAATATTTTTAAGGATTTAACTTCAATTTCAATATCACCATTTTCCATTTCTTTATTTATCATACCTTCAGGTCTTTCTTGTACCCTACCTTTAATCTGTACCACCCATTCATGTTTTAATTTTTCTGCTTCCTGATACACATCTTTATCCACTTTTTCATCAATTTTAGCTTGTACTAATCCAAAATGATCACGTAAAGTTAAAAAAATTAGACCACCGTGGTCGCGACGATACTTAACCCAGGCACAAATAGTAACTTCTTGGCCTGCTATTTTTTTATTGAGCTCAGATAAATTGTGTGTTCTTAGCATAGAATTTTATTAAATATACATATATAAATACTATATTATTTTAATCTCTTTGACAAGTTAATATTTCCTTAAATACTCCTCTAATTGATACATTATATATTTATTAGTAATATTTTTTAATTGTTTTAAATCTGTTTTATTTATTTTAAGTAATTCCACTTTATCAAAACTATATTTATTTAAAAATCTTAAATATTTAACAATATTAGAACTAAGATTAATAATTGGACCCTTAATTTCCTTATGATTACAAAACAAACTAGCTTTATCTAAATTAAAATAATTAATTCCTTCACTTATTCTTTTTTTACAATAATAGCAAGTATATAAGTTTGGTCTATACCCTAATATACTAAGTAATTGCCATAAAAAAGATAAATAATACATCTCCAATTTATTTACATCATTACTATTTAAATCATCAATTTTATCCTTATTTAAATGATCTAAAAAACTCTTTAACAAATAATATAAATCTTCATCTTGAACTTTAGTATTTACTAATCTATTAAAAACATATACAGCCTTACCAGCAATTTGCATTTTATTAAAATCTTCACGAATATTAAGATATGATTTATTATTCTTAGCAGCTCCAATATAATCAAAACTTTTTCCATTTACCACCATTAAATCTGAAAGGCTAAACACTTGCAAATGACCTCCTAGTTTAGAGCTGGACTTTCTAGCACTTCTAGCACTTAATATTAATTTACCCTCTTCTTTGCTAAAGATGGTAATTAAGAGATCTTTCTCTTTATAAGGTTCAGATTTTAATATAAAGGCACTTATATTTTTAGTACTTTCTCTCATATTGTCTCTAAATATGATTCTAATATAACCATAGCTGAAACTGAATCTCTAGTAGCTTTTATTCTTTTGCCTGTTAATTTATCAGCAGATATAGAGCTAAGTCTTTCGTCAACTAATATTATTTCTTGTTTTATTTCAGCTGTTAATCTATTTTTAAAATTATTAAAACTAACAGATAAACTGACCTCTCCTGACATACTCAAAGGATCTCCCAATATTATCTTATCCGGCTCTTCTTCTTTAATTATCTCAAGTAGCTCTTTGTAGTTAGAGGCAGTACTAAGAGGCATAGCTAATTTAGGGTCATCATTTCCCACGGCTACTCCAATTCTTTTTTCTCCCCAATCAATAGCTAAATATTTCATATAAAATTATAATAAATTATAGATTAGTTATAATTAATGGATCTGAATCCGTGATAGCCAAACTATGTTCAAAGTGAGCACTTAATTTAGAATCCTTAGTAATATAGCTAAAACCATCCTGCCCTTCTTTTATCTTGTAGGTACCTAGAGTAATCATTGGCTCAATAGCAATAACCATGCCTTTCTCTAGTTTAAAATTTAAAGGATGACTATCACCAATACTATAATTAAAAATATCAGGCTTCTCATGAACCTCATGACCTACACCATGACCAACTAAATCTTTTACAACACCATAGCCATATTTTTTTGCCACTGTCTCCACTGCTTTACCTATATCATTAATAGTATTACCTACTTTAGCTGCATTAATACCTGCACTAAGACAATCTTTAGTTACAGCTATAAGTTTCTTAGCTTCTTTACTAATCTTTCCCACAGCTATAGTTTTAGACATATCTGTATAATAACCTCCACCTAAAGAATGTGGATTTACAATTCTCTCATGTTGACCTTGAAAAGGCCATTCCATACCTACATCAAGGCTAATAATATCACCATTTTTTAACTCCCTAGCTGGCACTGCTGGACCATGAACAATTTCTTCATTAATAGAAGTACAGAGTGCAGAAGGAAAATACAAATCACCTCCCATAGGGTGATGTTTAAAAGCAGGTCTACCACCAGCTTTTAATATTTTTGAATTAGCAAATTCTTCTAATTCTAAAGTGGTAATACCAGGTTTTACCATCTTAAGAGTTTCTTCTAAAATATTAGCTAATATTTTACCTCCTTCTCTTAATACGGCAATTTCTTCTTTTGATTTTATTGTCATATATTGATTATTAAATACTTAGGTCTTTAACCCCTTATTCCTAAAAATATTAAATAAAAAGCATAAATGCTTAAAAGTATTATACCCTCTCTTTTGGTTAAAACATTTTTTCTACCCACATAAATAAGTGGGATTAATAGTATGGTTATTGCGACTAATAATATTAAGTCAATATTTAAGGTGGAGTTATATGAGATTGGAAATATTATAGAACTTAAACCTAGAACCCACAGCATATTGAATATATTAGATCCCACGACAGCCCCTACAGCCATATCAGCTTCACCCTTTTTTGCTGCCATTATTGAAGCTGCTAGCTCAGGTAGTGAAGTACCAATAGATATAATTGTTAAACCAATTAAAGCCTCACTAAGGCCAAAATAAGTAGCAATCTCTACTGCACCATTAACAATCCATTCACCGCCAAAATATAAGCCAACTATACCTAAGAGAACTAAAGAAATTGATTTAACATTTTTATACTCCTTTATTTCTTCTTCTTTGGAAACTTTCAATTTAGGTAACACATTCACTTTTTCTTTTGTTAAACTAAAGGTGTAATAAATAAAGACAATAAAAAATAAAAGTAAAACCAAACCATCAATTCTTGTTAGAACATTAGGCCCTTGCCCATCAATTAATAAATCATTAACTAAAAAACCTACCGCTAATATTGCCAACAAAGAAAAAGGCACTTCTTTATTAATAGTATTTTTTTTCACTATTATCGGAGTAATAATTGCTGTAGCACCTAAAATAAGTAAAGTATTAGAAAAATTAGAACCTATAATATTACCAACAGCAATATCAGGACTACCACCTATTGATGACAAGGCACTAACTAAAAGTTCTGGTAAAGAAGTGCCAAAAGCAACGATTGTTAAACCAATCATTATTGCTGAAAGTCCATATTTTTTAGCTATAGAAGAAGCTCCCTCAACTAGAAAATCAGCTCCTTTAACTAAGAAGATAAAACCAAAAACGAACAAAACAATCTTTAATATCATATTATTTATAAATAATTATTTTAATCTAAAATTATTATTACTTGAATAACTTGAATTATTTCCGTGCGCTCTAGGTCCAAGACCATCAAAGTTCTTTCTTAAATTATCTGCTTTACTTTTTGCCTTAGTGCCTACACTTTTAAAACCAACACTCGCTTTAGCAACATCTGATTTTTCAATAGTTTTTCTACCAGAAAGCATACTTACACTCTCATTATTTCCTTGTCCTACTGCACTAACACTAGTAGAGTTTCTATTTGACATCTGCGCAGTTCTACGAGACATGGCAATATTTCTTCTTTTAGTTTTTTCATCAATTATTTTCTCTTTTTTCTTAGACATATTAATATAATTAAGTATTTATATTTTAATTATAACATAAATAAAATACTATAGTAAGTAAAAAAGCCTTAAATGAAGGCTTTTTATATATTAATATACTTATTTATTTTTTAAAATAAATCCTTTATTCATATTCTCTCATAGTCAACTGAGATTCAATTTGCTTCACTGTTTCAATAATTACTGAAACAACAATAAGTAAACTAGTACCACCAATTGCAAGAGACTGTACACCAGTAAAGGCTCTCATGATAAGTGGTAATATTGCTATTACACCTAAAAATAGTGCACCTACAAAAATAATTTTATGAGTAGTATTAGATAAATACTCTGCTGTTTGCTTACCCGGTCTAATACCAGGAATGAAGCCACCTTGTTTTTGTAGATTTTCAGATATTTGATCAGGATGAAAAATAACCTCAGTATAAAAATATGTAAAGCCAAATACTAATAAGAAATATGATATACCATATACTAATTGATTTTCAAAAATATCAATTACCCATTGAGCAGCATTAGCAATCCAAACAGTCTCAGCAGAAATAAAGAATTGCGCTATCATTGATGGAAAAAGTAATACTGAAATAGCAAAAATAATAGGAATAACTCCGGCCATATTAACTCTTAGTGGTAAATGAGTGCTAGTTCCACCATAAGCACGATTTCCTCTAATTTGTCTAGCATATTGCACTGGAATTTTTCTCTGTCCTTCATTAATAACAACTACACCAACAACTGTAACTATAGCAATTACTGCGAACCCTAAAAGTAAATATAATTGTGATTGATCAAAATTAATAATTAACTGCTGTAGTGTAGAAGGTAAAGCTGAAATAATACCAGCAAAAATTAAAAGGGAAATACCATTACCAACTTGTTTTTCACTAATTAATTCACCAATCCACATTAAAAATATAGTACCAGCAGTAATTGTTATAATCATACTAAACAAATCAAAAACTCCAAGATTGCCTAATATCTGATATCCTGAACGTTGTAATAATGTAATCATTCCATATGATTGCAAAGCTGCAAGAGGAACAGTGGCTAAACGTGTATAGGTATTAATCTTTTGCCTACCACTTTCATCTTTTTGCATTTCTTCAATTTTAGGAATAATCATTCCAAGTAATTGAAAAATAATTGATGAAGTAATATAAGGAGCAATACCCATCATAACAATGGAAAAGTTTTGCATACTTCCACCTGAAAATATATTAATAAGTCCAAGTATCTGATTAGAAGCAAATAAATTTTGCAAAGCTTCTGCATCTACTCCAGGAATGGGAATATGAGCTGCAAATCTAAAAATTACCAGCATAGCTAGTACAAATAAAATACGGTTTCTTAAATCCTTAATTTTCCAGATTTGTTTTAATTTTTCCCACATAATTATTTCTTTTCAAGTTGCTCTTTTAAAGTAGCAGACATTTTAATTTTTTCAAACTTTAAACCTTTTAACTTTAGACTTTCTTTACCTAAAATCTTTACTGGCTCTTTAGCTGTTTTAATAAGCTTCTTTTCTTCTAATATTTGTGGATTGATTATATCATTATCCTTAAAATTATTGTTTATTATTTCCACTGAAATAACTTGATTTTTAGGACGTTGAGATTTGAAACCTCTAACTTTAGGAATCTGAATTAATCTAGCTTTCATTCCCAGTCTTTTTAAATTACTAACACCAGCACGAGCGTTTTGCCCCTTTTGACCTCTACCACTGTATGTTCCAGTTCCAGAAGCATTACCACGACCAATTCTTCTTCTACTTTTTTGACTGCTAGGTTTTTTTATATTGTTTAAGCTAATAGACATATACTAATTATTATTTGCTCTGATTATTATCAGTTTTTTTATCTTTATTATCATGGCTGTTTTTATTTTCAGCACTTTTGTTTTTTTCTGTTACCTGCTTCTTATCTTCTACTTTTTTTAAACTTCTTAAACCTTCAATAGTACAACGAGCATTATTAATTTTATTATTAGTCCCTAAAATTTTACTAGAAATATTTTTAACACCAGCAAGCTCTAAAATAATTCTAACTACACCTCCAGCAATAACACCTCTTCCTTCTTTAGCTGGTTTAAAAAGTATTTTAGCTGCACCAACTCTAGAATAAACTTCATGCGGAATAGTATCATTAACCATACTAACAGTTACCATATCTTTTTTAGCTTTATTTACAGCTTTATTTACAGCAATGGCAACATCAGAACCTTTACCTAAAGCAGTAGCTACCTTACCTTTTTTATCTCCAATAGCTACACAAGCTCTAAAGTTCATACGTTTACCACCAGCCATAACTCTGGTTACACGAGCAATGTCTAAAATTCTTTGATCAAATTCATCTTTTTTCTTGTCATTTCTTTCTCTGCGGTCTCTTTTTTGTTGTTTTTTCTTTTCACCATAAACAGATTTAGCAACAACCTTAGCTGCTCCTTCACTTTTTTGATTATTAACTGTAGCAACATTCTTTTTCACTGTTTCGGTATTTTCCTTATTCACTTGTTTATTTGTATCTTCAGACATAATTTAAATATTAAAATTCCAAACCGCCTTCTCTAACACCTTCAGCCAAAGCACGAACTCTGCCATGGTATCTAAAAGCGCCTCTATCAAAGACAATTTTTGTTATTTTTTTATCTTTAGCTTTTTTAGCAATTAAAACTCCTAACTCTTTAGCTAACTCTTTCTTAGTTCCCTTACTCTTTAGTTCTTTAGCGTTAGCGCTAAGAATAGTTATACTCTTTTCATCGTCAATAATTTGAGCATACATATTAGTATTAGAACGATAAACACTAAGTCTTGGACGCTCTGCAGTCCCGTTTATTTTTTTTCTAACTTTTTTATGTATTCTATCTCTTTTTTGTTGTCTAAATTTGTGCCAATTCATAATATTTATTATCTATAATTATTCACCTTTAGAAGCGGTTTTACCCTCTTTTTTAATAATAATTTCACCTTCGTATTTAATACCTTTAAGTTTATATACATCAGGTTTTCTAACTTTTCTAATCTTAGCAGCAGTTTCTCCAACTAATTGTTTATCAATACCACTAACTGTAATTACATTTCCTTCAACAGTAATTGTAATACCTTCTGGAATCGGAAATTCAACTGGATGAGAGTAACCCATATTAAGTGTTAGGTTTTGACCACTAACAGCAGCTCTATAACCTACACCTGATATTTCAAGTTTTTTTTCAAAACCCTCAGTTACACCTATCACCATGTTATTTATTAGTGAACGGTATAGACCCCAATAGGCTCTGAGCTCTCTATCAGCTAAATCTTTTATACTTACCAATAAACCTTCATCTGTTTGCTCAATTTTAACTTTATCTGTTCTAAAAGCAGTACTAAGTTCCCCTTTAGGTCCTTTTACTATTATTTCTTTGTCTTTTATTTGTGCCTCAACATTATCAGTTAAAGCTACGGGTAATTTTCCTAAACGTGACATAAAACTTTTATTTAATATATATGGCAAAGTACTTCACCACCAATTTTAGATGATCTTGCCTGATTATTAGTCATTAATCCATTAGGTGTAGAAATAATTGCTATACCATAACCATTTAAAACCTTAGGGATTCTATCTTTTTTTACATAAACCTTAAGACCGGGCTTAGAAATCTTTTCTAAATGACTAATGTAAGACTTGCCATTTTTCTTATATTTCAAAACAATTTTTAATTGATCAAAATTATTATTCTTTATTCCTTTGGAACCACCTTTAATTAATTCCGCACTCTTAATCCAGCCTTCTTGTTCTAGGATTTTAGCAATATTGTATTTAATTTTACTCATCGGCAAAACTACTTCTGCCTTATTAACAGCAGAGGCGTTACGTATTCTTGTTAGCATGTCTGCGATTGGATCTGTCATAATTTTTGTTTATAACTTTATTTGATTAACCTAATTAGTTTACCAGCTTGATTTTTTAATTCCTGGTAAATCACCATTATCCGCTAATTCTCTAAAGCAGATACGGCAAAGATCGAAATCACGCATATAACCGTGATTACGTCCACAACGCCAACAGCGATTTATCTTGCGGGTACTAAACTTAGGTTTTTTATTTGCTTTTTCTATTAATGCTTTTCTTGCCATATACTATTTTTTAAAGGGAAAGCCAAGTTGCTTAAAAAGCTCAAAGCCTTCTTCCCTGTTTTTGCAATTAGTAACTAATGTTATTTCTAAACCAAAAATGTTATCAGTATCACCTATTTCAGCAAAAGCTGTGTGTTCTTTTATACCTACTGTTAAATTACCAGACTGATCTACTGATGTTTTGTTTATACCTCTAAAATCACGAACTCTTGGAAATGTTACATTAACTAACTTTTCCACAAAATCATACATTCTCTTCTTTCTCAGTGTTACCATAGCGCCAACAATCATACCTTCTCTAACTTTAAATCCTGAAATTGATT
>JAIPJO010000027.1 GCA_021734135.1 Patescibacteria group bacterium | reverse complement strand
ACAATAATTTCTCCACCCTCTCTCTTTCTTCTAATTTGCACTCTAGCATTAAAAAAACTTTGTAATTTTTGTTCCCTTGCCTCATCTTTATAGTTCTTCCTAGCAGTTTTATTAGCTCCACTATAGGTTTTACTCATCTTAGTGCTGTCAGCTACATTTAAATTCTGTTGAATTATTTTTTTAAATAAGTTTAATTGTTCTTTTTCATCTTTTAAACTAAGGATTAATTTGGCATGAGCTTCCGTAATCTTTCTATTCATTAATGCTTCTTTAATCTCTTGAGGTAAATTTAGAAGTCTTAAAGTGTTAGTAATACTTGGTCTTGACTTGCCCACTTTTTTAGCAACCTGTTCTTGGGTAAGCTTAAATTCTTCCATTAGTTTTTTGTAAGCAATAGCAGTTTCAAGTGGTGAAAGGTCTTGACGTTGTAAGTTTTCTATTAAGGCTAACTCTAGCTTCTCTTGTTTATCAACACCTCTAACAATTAAAGGAACTGTTTTTAAACCTGCTAATTTAGAGGCTCTAAGTCTTCTTTCACCAGCAATAAGTTCGTATTTATCATCTTTAGTAATTGCAATTAGAGGTTGCAAAACACCGTGTTCTTTAATTGAAGATACTAATTCTTTTAAATTATCACTGTCAAAATCTTGTCTAGGTTGATCTGTATTAGCCACAATCATTTCAGGCTTTACATGTAAAACCCTATCTTTATCATCAGCTAAATCAAGATCGTATTCTTTTTCAGTATTTGGTTTATTTGATTGTATTAAAGAGTTTAAACCCCTACCTAAACCACCTTGTGCCATATATTTATATAATTATTATTTATTAAATTTATATAATTATTATTTATTAAAAACTTATTATCTCTCTTGCTAAATTTTCATAAGCCTTCCCTCCACGAGACTTAGGATCATAATGTAAAATTGACCTACCATAGCTTGGAGCCTCAGCTAATCTTACACTTCTTGGAATAACTGATCTAAAAATTCTATTGGGAAAATATCTATATAATTCTTCCATAATCTGTCCTGATAATTTATTTCTTTTATCATACATAGTTATTAGCGCACCCATTATTCCTAAATCTGGATTTAAATGATTTTGCACTAAAGCAATTGTCTCTAATAATTGACTTAAACCTTCTAAAGCATAATACTCACTTTGAATAGGAATAATAACCTGATCTGATGCTGTTAAGCCATTTACCGTTAAAAGTCCCAACGATGGTGGTCCATCAATGATAATATAATCATATTCCTCTCTAACTGAATCAATAATACGCTTTAAACGATATTCTCTTTCTTCTAGATTAACAAGCTCCACTCCAGCACCAGCCAAAGACAGTGTGGCAGGAGCTAAGCTGTAATTATTTTGCACTGTACGAGTGATTACATCAAAAATAGGTTTATGACCAATAATAGATTCATAAATACCATGCTCAAGAGCTCTATGATCTACTCCTAAACCTGAGGTAGCATTAGCTTGAGGATCAATATCAATTAAAAGAACTCTCTTACCTAAATGGGTAAGATATGCACCTAAATTGACAGCGGTAGTAGTTTTCCCTACACCACCTTTTTGATTTACTACTGAGATTACTTGAGCCATATTTTTTTATCTTATCTACATTATAACGTATTATAGTTACTTTGACAATTTATAACAAATACATTATAGTAAGCCCTATAAGTAGCTCAATATAGAGTAAATACTTAAACAATAACAAGAGCCGATGTGGTGAAACTGGTAAACACGCGCGACTCAAAATCGCGTGCCTCTGGCTTGTGGGTTCAAGTCCCACCATCGGCACTAATATAAAAAACATGCTATAATTGGCGTATTTTAAATATACTTTTTAATATAATACTTAGGGACAATTTATCCCTATGTATTTTTTATTAACTATTAACCTGTCTTTTATAAATAGTATAATATTAATATTAAGACGAAAAAGGATCCGAACGGTCTCGCACCTAAAGAGCCTTTTTTTTATAATTTGGTACTTTTCTTCTAAATTGCTTGAGTTGACAAAATATATCTGATAAGATATAATAATAGCATAATAAATAAGTTATGCTTATGAATTTAGTTTATTACTATAATAATGAATTAAAACATTGTCCAGTAAAAAAATATTTAAATAAGTTTAGAAATTATCAAGAGAACTCCATTCGCCTCCTATATCAAAACCAATGCGTGGATACAATTTTTTTGAAATATTAAACCCAAAGAATGAAAGAACTGTTATTAGAATATTATATTTTAATTATCAAGATAAAATGGTTCTATTACATGCATACGAAAAACCGAATTCCTATTCAACAAATAAAGAAAAAAATAAAATTAAGAAAGAAAATGACATAGCTCAAAACTATTTAAATACATTTATAAAAAAACCAGGTCAATATGAAAAATAAAAAAGAAAAACAAAATAATTCTAATCCCCTATTAGAAATTGAGAAAGAAAAGAATTTTAGTAAATATTATAAAGAAGCTCAAGATAGAATAAGATTAGCTGTTGAAATATATAATTCCAGAAAAAAATTAGGTTTATCTCAACAAGAATTAGCTAAAAAAGCTAAAACAACACAAAAAATTATTTCTAAGATTGAAAATGCTGATGTAAATATTGGCTTTGATTTATTAAATAAAATAGCTGATTCCCTAAAATTTGATTGCAATAATTGGAGCAATATTTTTAAATTTAGCTTACCACCAATAAAGGTTACTTTTAATAGCCAAAAAACTGAAGATAACACAAAAAATAAACAAAAATTATCTACTAATCACTTAAGGCAATAAACATATGAAACATGTATGGACTATTCTTTGTGAAAAATCAATAATTGACAGCCAAACTAATCTTTTAAGTTTATTAAATTGTGTTGAAGAAATAAATCTAGCAATGAAAGAAAGTAAATTTCAAGAAAATAATAATAGACTTATACCAGTAAACTTGGAATTAATTAGTCTATGGTCAATAGATGATTATACTAAAGAAAATATAAATGAAATAAAAATTGAATTAAAAAATCCACAAAATATTATTATTGGTAATGAAAATCTTCTATTAAAAGCAAAAAAAGGTAAAAAAAGACTAAGAAATAAAATAAATATTAATGAAATACCTGTAAATAAAGAAGGTAGATATATCTTTAAAATATTACAAAAAAGAAATAATAAATATATTACGGTATCAGAAATACCATTAGATATAACAATACTATTTTCTAAAGATTAATTTTCATCAAGATCAATAATCCCACCACCAACTAGCTCTCTACCTTGATAGAAAGCAATACTTTGACCAAGAGTCACTGCTCTTTGCTTTTCTTTAAAAATAACCATATAACCATCACCTTTCTCATCTTTAAATATATTACACCCTACAGGAGCATGACCGTATCTAATCACTGCTTGGCAGTTATATGGCAAACTAGGCGCTTTATCTTTTAAGAAATTAACTTCTTTAGCAATTAATTCTTTTCTGTATAGAATTTCATGATTCCAACTATTAACTACATATAACGTGTTACTTTTGTAATCTAATTTAGCTACATAATATGGTCCACTACCACCAATATCAATTCCTCTTCTTTGTCCAATAGTATAAAAATACAGACCATTATGCTGACCTATTTCTTCACCATTTAATTTTTTAATAGGTCCAGGATTATCTTCTAAGTGTTCTTTTAAAAAGATATTATGATCACCTGATAGAAAACAAATATCTTGACTTTCCTGTTTTAAAGTAGGTAAATTAGCTTTTTCAGCTATTTTTTTTATTTTAGACTTCTTAAAACTACCCACAGGAAACATTATTTTATCTAGTATCTCTTGATTTAAATTATAAAGGAAGTATGTTTGGTCTTTTAAACTATCTTTGGAAATAAAAAGTTTATGCTCTTTTTTAATATTAAAATACTGTACTAAATATTTATACAGTAAGTGTATAATATAATATTTACTATATCTCTTTTGCAAATAATGTCCTGTGGCTAAAAAATCAACACCATGTTTTTTTGCCATTTCAAGTAATGTGCCAAATTTAATAGCTTTATTACATTTAACACAAGGATTTGGTGTTAATCCTTTTTTGTAGCTATCAACAAAATAATCAATAACTTCCCTTTTAAAGCTTTCACTTATATCTTCTACTATAAATTTAATACCTAATTTATCACAAACATTTTTAGCTGCTTTCTCAGCAGATTCATTTTCAAAACCAAGGTGCATATAAATACCAATAACATCATAACCTTGGTCTTTTAACAATTTAGCGCTAACAGATGAATCTACGCCACCTGATACAGCCACAGCAACTTTTTTATTTTTCATATTCTAAATCTTTAAATATTTCTATATAACTCTTAGCAGTACTTTGCCAAGAAAATTCTTTAACTCTTTTTAAGCCTTTTTCTATATAATAATCTTTTAATCTTTTATCTAATAAAATGTTTTCTATAGCTTTAGATAATTCATCACTGCTTTTAGGGTCAACTAATATTCCTGCTTTATCAATAATTTCTGGTAAACTAGAGCTAAAACTAGCAACTACTGGCACAGAACAAGCCATAGCTTCAAGTGGTGGAAAACCAAAACCTTCATAAAAACTAGGATAAACAAAAACTTGAGCCTGTTTATATATATAAGGTTTATCAATATTTTCAATATAGGAAGTATATATTATATCATCTCTGTATTTACTTTCTTTAATAGTTTTAAATATATTTTTATACTTCCAACTTTTTGCTCCACAAATTACTAATTTAAGATTATCTATATCATTATTTTTATTGAAGTTATCGTCTCTTAACTTATTATATGCCAAAATTAAGGTTTCTATATTTTTCCTTGGCTCTAAATTACAAAGACTTAAAATATATTTATCAGGTAGTTTATATTTTTCCTTTACCTCTCTATTTCTTTTATTAATTATTTCACTATCAACACTAACTGTACTATTGTTTAGTTCTATAAAATTACTCTCTAAACCAGAATAAACAACTTTAACCCTCTCTTTATTTACCCCTAAAAGTTCAACTACATCTTGTTTGGTATTTTCTGACACAGCTACAATTATATCCATACTCCTAGCTAATTTCTTAATGTTTATAGCTTTATGCCAAAAATTCTTTCTTTTGCTAAAAAAATTGGGGTATCTCAAAAAACTTAAATCATGAATTGTTAAGATTTTTTTAGTGTTAGTACTTAAAGATGTAAAATTATAATGTGGAGCTAAAAAAATATCAACTCCACCTATAATTCTATCAATTTTAGGCCAAGAAAATATTTTTTGCAAAATATAATTAAATATCTTATTTGGATATTTAGTATCTATAATTTTATACTCACCGCTCAGTTCAGGTAATTTAATTTTTTTAGCACTATTATAATAGAGGAAATAGTTATTTTCTTTGTCTAATTTTAGAAGCTCTTGTACAAGATTGAAGGAATAAGTGGAAACACCGCTGTAATATTTATCCATTAAAGTTCTAACATCAATACCAATGTTCATATGAATTAATTATTTAAATGACTTGCAATAAAATTATTAATTTCTCTTTTAAAACGCTCTTTAGAAAAAGAACTTGCATGTTCTTTTATGTTTTGAGGATTAAAATTATAATTACTATATGATTTTATAGCTTCAGATAAAGAATCAAGGTTTTGTTCATTAAAAAATATTCCTGTTTCTCCTTCAATAATTGTTTCAGTGGCCCCTCCTTTTCTATAAGCAATAACAGGTCTACCACTAGCCATAGACTCTACTGGAGTAATACCAAAATCTTCTTCTTGAGGGTTAATAAAAGCCAGCGCTTTACTATATAACTCAGCCTTTTCTTTTTCACTAACCCTTCCTAAAAATTCAATATTATCACATCCTTTAGCTATTTTTTTAAGTCTTTTCTCATCAATACCTGAACCAAATATTTTTAAATTATACTCACTGCCAAGTTTCTTAAAACTTTCAATCACCAAATCCACTCTTTTATATGGTGCTAGCCTGCAACCAATAAGAAAATAATCTTCTATATTTTCTGAAATATAAAACTTATTTGTTTCCACTGGAGGATATATAACTGTGCTATCTCTTCTATAATATTTCTTAATCCTTTTTTGTACTGTTTTAGAATTAGCAATAAAATAATCAACTCTATCAGCAGCACTTTTATCCCAAACTCTAAGTCTTGTAAGTATTAATGATATAATTTTCTTTAACCATTTATTGTATTTTAATTCATTAATATATTGATGAGTATCACTCCAAAGATAACGAGTAGGTGTGTGACAATAGCAAATATGAACACTATCAGGAGATGTTATAACTCCTTTAGCAAAAGAACTAGTGTCAGAAAGTACTAATTTATATTTTCTTAAATCAAAAAACTCTACTGCTAGTGGCATTAAAGGTAGATACCATTTATAATGGCTAACTCCGCCAGGAAGTTTTTGAATAATTGAAGCTTGAATCTCATGATCGCTATAATGTTTTAAAGCATTTTTTTTATCATAAAGCAAAGTAAAAATAGGAGCATCTTCATACATTTCTAAAAATGTTTGTAAAACTTTTTCTGCTCCGCCATCTTGTGCTAAATGATCATGTATTAAGGCTGTTTTCATATTATTGTGCTTCACGTGACTTTATTACCGCCCAAGGTGTTTTTAATAGTATTGATAAATCTAAAAGTAAATTCCAATTTTCAATATAATATACATCCAGTTTTACTTCTTCTTCAAAAAGCAAATCACTACGTCCTGATATTTGTGCTAAACCTGTAATTCCTGGCTTAATAGTTAAGCTCTTTTTATGGTGATTTTCATATTTAGCTACCTCTTCAGGTAAATGTGGCCTAGGACCAACTAGACTCATTTTACCAGCAAATACTAAAAATAATTCTGGTAATTCATCAATAGACCAACGTCTAATAACCCTTCCTACTTTAGTAACTCTAGGATCATCTTTTATTTTCACCATTGGTCCATCGTTTCTGATATTTTTCTTAGCTAATTCATTGTAGCGCATACTGTCGCTATAAGGAATCATAGATCTAAACTTAAAATAATTAAATGATTTTCCACCTTCACCTACCCTAGACAAATGTGTACCATCATCTTTTTTTGAGAAAAATACAGGACCTTTAGAGTCAATTTTAATTAAAATAGCAGTAAGGATAAATATAGGTGAAAGTAATATAATTAAAATAGATGATACTATTAAATCAAAAACTCTCTTCATAATTCTACCCCAACCATCTAAAGTAGTTCTCTTTACTTCAGCAACAGGAACACCTGCGATCTCAGTAACCTCAGTTTTTAAAACTTTAATACCTAAAAGATCAGCAGCATATTTAAAACTTATATGATTCTCACTTGCTAAGTCATATAATTTTAATACCTCTGTTTTATTTAAATTAGAATCTGCTTGTATAATCTCATCTACTTCATTTTCTTGTATAAATAGATATAGATTTTCCCAAGTATCACTATTTAATTCTCTAACTCTTTTAACCACTTTATAACCAGAGTTTTTTTTACTTTCAAATTCATGAATTAAATTATCAGCTGTTTTATAAGCTCCAATTACTACAACTTTCTTTACTCCATAACCAATTTTGTATAATTTCCTTTGTAACCAACGAATAAATATTCTACCTAAACTAACATAAATAATTGCCAATAACCAACCAACTAAAACTATAAATCTAGAACTAAATAACTCTCTTTGAAAAAATATCAAAATAACAATTAAAACCAGCCCCATGGAACAACCTATAAATACTTTATGCAATTCTTGGGCTAAACGCTTAGAACCACTTATTGAATACATCCCAGTAAAAACAAATATAATAATCCAAAGTAATGCTACTGCTAAAATTATTGAAAAATAATTATTAAAAGGCAGTGCAAACATAATCGGTCTAATATCAGTGGTAAAATCTGCAAAACGTATATAATAGGCACTAACACCAGCTAAAATAACCATTAAATAATCAATGGGTATAAGTAAAAAGGAGAAGGTCAAATCAGATCTTTTCATATTAAAATTAATAAAGTTTATAAATGAAGCAGACTATAAGCCGGATTTTGTAATCGATGATTATCTATCTGAGCTTGTTATTACTAACAAACTTTGGCGAGTTACTTGTTCTCAGCTAGGCTGAGTTTACTCTTGCTCCAGGTAGGGTTTACCACACTTCTTGTCACCAAGAAGCGAAAGTTGTGGCTCGTTTTTTGCAAACCTCAACTTACTTTTCACCTTTCACCCCGAAGGGGCTAGTATAGTCTCTGCGGCACTTTCCCTAAGATTTCTCTTGGTGGGCGTTACCCACTACCACTTTCCTTGCTTGTAGCAATTTGGAGTCCGGACTTTCCTCTCTAGTTAAAAAAACTAAAGCAATCATCCGTCTGCCTTTAAGTATCATATTACAATAAAGATAGTGAAAAGTAAAGAAAATATTGACGTAAAAATAAAGCCTGTCTTTAATAAAACAGGCTTTTATACTTAAGAAAAAATTGAAGGCAATTATTATATATTATGAAAATCTAAGTGTCAATAGTATTTCTGTTGATAACTATTATTAATTAACTCTGAACCCAAAACTCCTTCATATATTTTTATCTCATCTAATTGAAAACTGTAATTTTCATATAATATTTCCATATAATTAAAACTAGTATCCAACCAGGATTTATATTTACTATATACTTCAATACCATCAAGATAAAACTTTAAATTATAATTACTAGCATCAAAGCTTAAAGCTATAAAGTGCCAATTATCATCATCTGGAATATAAATATCATAATTAGATAATTTAATTTCTTTATTATTAAAATAAAGATAAGGTTTATATGGTGTAAATTTAAATCCCAGCTTAGTATTAACCCCATTCTTTAACATTATTCTTCCTCTGCCCTCATTAGTGTAGGCACTATTTCTATACCAGAAAGACAAACTAAAACTTTTCCTATTATTATCAATTAATAATTCACTAGAGATCTCAGAATTACTTTTATTCATCTCAATACCATAGTCACTAATTCCATTAGACCAGTATGATTCACTAATATTTAAATTATAATTATTAATAGTATCATAAGCACTTGTGCCTTGTCCTTCTAAAAAGTCCCAACTATGTTTTAAATCTAAAGTTCCTACAAACTCTGGAGCAAGATAAGGATTAATTTTAGATGACAAAGAACTTAAATCTTCTTCATTCAATGCTTTATCAAAAATAGCAATTTCATCTATTTGTATATATGAATTTTCTGCTCTAAATTTAATACTGCTTAAATCATATAATCTTTGCCCTAAATTAATTGTAGATAAAATATCATTATCTAAATATATATTTAGACTAGAGTCAGATATATCGCTAGAGTCAACAGTAAAGCTTAATCTATGCCAATTATTGTCAATAAAGAAATTATATTCTTCATATTTTACTTTAGTATGTCCGGGTTTGGTAATCTCAATATAATAAGGACTAAGGGTTAAAATTAAATTGTCTCCTTCTACTGTTACTAACTCTAAATTTATTCTACTATTATCATTTTCAAATTGTAAATCCCATAATATACTCATATTATTAGGATCTATATCATTGCTAATAGGCAATTCTAAAGCTTCATCATTATAATTTGCTTTTAAAACACAACCTGCTTCTCTAGCTGACCATTGCCAAGTATTATCTGAGTTAACACCACTTAATTCATCATATACATATTCACCAAAACAAGAATCTAAATGCCAAAGAGAAATAATGTTATAATCTTTTTCTTCTTCATCTTCACTTTCATCATCAAATTCACCATCATCTTCACTGCTAGAGTCCTCACTAAAACCACTGGGAATAGCAATAAAATTAAAATAATTATCATCACTGTTATATATACCACTTAAACTATAATCATGAAAAACATCTAAACTACTAACACCACTGCTAGTATCTACCTTCCTTCTAAGTAACATATAATCTTCTATACTAGGAGCTGGACCAATGCCCAAGTAATTACTAGAAGAGCCATAACCAAGTAAATCAATAATATCTTCATCACTAGAGTTTGAAACTGGTCCTCTAGCTAAATAAATACTATAGCCGGAATCACCTAAACTAAAATTCTCTCTTAATGATATCGCATCAGTATTAAAACTTAAATTAGCTTCTGCTCTACTAATTGTATAACTATCATATGCCTTAATAATTGCACTACTTGCACTATAATCACTTTCCTCATTAAATCTAATCATAATACTAGGATTATCTACACTCACAGCTTTCTCTAATCTAATATTATTAGCAACTAAATCAATATCTTCATCACAATTATTATATATTTCAATATAATCATCTTGATTAGTGCTATAGACTGCGCTAATTAGTAGTTCATCTATACAAGTATTATATTCAAACTCATCTTCATTATTTTTATCCTCTAAATTACCTTCTATTTCTTCATTATTATCTTCATTGTTTAAATTTTCATCATTACTTACATCATCATCACTACTATTTATATCTTCACCACTTACATTATCACCATTATTATCACTCCTTAGATTAGCATCACCGTCATCTGAATTATCTTCATTTTGATTATCTTTCTTAGGCTTATTAACTACTTGTCCTAGACTATTAATAATTTGATTAGATTTTAAACTTATACCTTTAAAGAGGTTTCTAGCTAAATTACTTATTTTATTATCATTATCATTATTTTCTACACAGTTTGCAGAAAATATTCCTAAATTATTTTCCTTAGCATGCTGATATGATTTTTCAAGTTCTTTATATATATTTAGATCACAATATAAATTATTACTACAATCTAATATATTAGCTAGACCTAAATATAATAATTCTTTATTTAATAATTTATATTTACCACTTGTTTTATCTTTAAAATAAACATAGGCAAGTAAACGGCTAGCACTATCAAAATTTAAACTATTGCCATATTTTAATTTTACCTTGTTATCACTTAAATTTTTACTAACATAATTTAATGCCTCCTTAGCTTTACACTCATCTTCATGCCACATTTTATCTCCTAATTTAGGCACTGCTATAGAGGCTAAAGTAATTTGTATATTATTTTCTAAAAGAAAAGTATCTGCACTAATTATATCTTTAATATTATATTCTCTGCTTTCCTTTAAATCGTCATTATTATTTAAATTATTATTATTTTGCTCTCTTAATATATCATTATTATTTAAAGCATTTTGATTTTGTATAATATCTTCATAATTATATATTCCTTCATTATTTAAGCTATTATTTGAAATTTCCTCTTTTTCTAAAAGAGTTTGTAATTCTAAAAACTTATCT
>JAIPJO010000026.1 GCA_021734135.1 Patescibacteria group bacterium | reverse complement strand
AAAATAAAATCCCATAATTATGGGATTTTATGTATTCTATAAAAATTTATTTTATACTCTCTTACCACTCTTTAAGTGCGTACAAACCTCTACCAACTAATTTATATCTATCATCTAAAATAAGTTCATTATGTACTGTGGCAGCATTAGCTTTTTTCTTATCAAAAGCAACTTTATTAATTCTTTCTGCAATTTCAGTAAAATGCATTGGTTTTTCATTATTATATTTCAATACTAAATATATTTTATCATTTATAGTTTTAGGCTTTACTTCCTTAGAATCACTAAGACCCCATTCACCAAATTTATTTTGATCTAAATGTTTAATAGTTTGTAAAAAATTATACAAAACCTTATTTTTATTAATCAAATCTGAATCTTCAGGGAAAACATCACTCTTGAATACTTTACTTAAATCAGATTCATCTTTAGTGTTAAGTTCATTACTAAATTTTTTATATGTTTTTAAATTTTTTAATATATCAAGTAATTCTTGAGTTTTAACTGTTTGACGCATACTCTTAATCTTTGCCACTGCATCACCAACAAGTTCATCAAAATATTTATCAGATATATCTTTTAAACTATATGAAGTATTATAATTATCATGATTAGTGTATTTAGTAATATTTTCTGGAAATAATTTAGAAATAATAAAATCAAAGTGTTCTTTATATAAATTTCTTTCTTTTTCACTTAATTCTTTAGTTCTTAATTCTTGCAATGAAATAGTTAAAATATCTAACATAAAATCTTGCTTCATAATACCACCATGCTCTTGAAGTAATTCTGAAACACTTTGCTTAATATCTTTTATATACTCATTTAAAGAGTCTAGCTTGCGTAATTTAGCTAGACTTGCTGTTTCTATTTGTCTAACTCTTTCACGTGTAAGCTTATGCGAACCACCAATGGCTTCTAAGGTTTCTTTCTTTTTACCATGAAGTCCATAACGTCTTTTCAAAATATTTTTCTCTCTATCTTTTAATTGAGAAAATATTTTATTTACAATCGAAATAGAGTCTAACTTTACTAACTCTTCTTGTTTTTTTTGTTTTAGTAAATTTTCTATATATCTTGACATAGATTTATCTTTATTTTTTTTTCTAATAATTACTCTATCACAAATAAAATAAATAGTCAAGCTTTAGCAACTTATTAAAGAAAGAACTAATATTTAACAATATTTTTTATTTTTTTAAGAAGTATAAAGTAATTTTTTATTTGAAACCTCTCTTTAAGTAAAATATATATAAACATTAACAAAATTTTGCTTAATATCTTTATTTTATTCCTTAAATTCTGTAATCTAAAGTATTTTATATAAATTATGTGTTGATTTAAAAAAGACATTTTTCTAGCAAACATACTTTTACTTGATCTATTTTTTTCTTTTTTTGTTGTTCTATCATGGTATATATATGCATTATCTACTGTTTTGGCACTATAACCTTGCAAAAATAATCTATAAGCTAAATCTACATCCTCTTTATACATAAACATATTCTCATCAAAATATTTATTATTTTCTTTGACCTTATTTAAAGCACTCATTCTATATATTCCTGCTGCACCTGAAATACCAATAATGTGATTATCTTTGTTTTTTTTAAGCTTATCCAGATTTTCAGCTTGTGCTTTATCAACAAAATAAAGACCTGATTTTAAACTTAAACCTAAACTATCCACTAATTTTGGCCTTTTTATACTAGGAAAATTCCATTGCAATATTGTTGGACTAACAGAACCTAAACTTGCATTATTTTCTATTTTATCTAATAAGTTACATACAGAGTCTTCTTCTAAATAAGTATCTGGGTTAATAATAAAAAAGTAATCAGACTTATACTTATTAGCTTCTTCTAAAATTATATTATAAGCTTTAGAAAAACCCAGGTTTTTACCTGAGTTAAGTGTCTCTATTTGCGGATAATTTTCTTGTATATATTTTAAATTACTTAAATCATTAACACTATTGTCAATACAAAATAATTTATAGTCACCAACTTTATCTAAAGCCTTAATTAAACTAGGTAAAAAAATACCTAGATATTTATAGGTATCTTTTTCATAGCTTATAAATCCGGCTGTAATTTTCATATAATTAAATAATCATATTATCAGCTAGTCTCTCTTTAGCAATTTTTTGCGCCTCAAGTAAGCTATCATGAGTTCCAGCATCTAGCCATTTACCTTTTACTTTAGCTACTTCTAATTCACTTTTATTTAAATACCAATTATTAATATCTGTAATTTCTAATTCCCCTCTATCACTAGGTTTAATGCTCTTTGCCACTTCAACTACTCTGCTATCATAAACATACAAACCTGTAACAGCATAATCACTAATCCATTTTTTAGGCTTCTCTACAATCTTTTCAGCTTTATTATTATCATCAAACTTAACTACACCAAATCTATATGGATCATTAACTTTTTTAGCAAAAACTTTTGCTCCACCTTGAAAGGAGCTCAAATCATGACTAAAATCATCTTCAAAAATATTATCTCCTAAAATCATAGCGACATCCTGATCATCAATAAAATTCTCTCCAATTAGAAAAGCCTCAGCTAAACCTTTAGGTTTATCTTGAATTTCATAAGTAAATTTAACCCCAAATTGCTTACCACTACCAAGTAGATTTAAATAATCACCAGCTCTTTCTGGAGCTACAATAATTAAAATTTCTTTAATACCTGCTTTAATTAAAGTATTTAAAGGGTAATAAATCATTGGTTTATTATAAACTGGAAGTAGTTGTTTGCTAGTAATTTTAGTTAGAGGTTGAAGACGTGTACCTGAACCTCCTGATAATATTATACCTCTCATAATTTAAATTTTAATCTAATAAATAATTTCTTAAAGCTTGTTTCCAGTATGGAAGCGGTTTTGTTTTAGTATTTGCTAAAACACTATAATGTGGCCTATCAGCAGGTCTTTTAAATTCACTGGCTAAGCTAGCCTCTATCTTAACATCTTTTTTTAGTATTTTAAAGAGTTCTAGCGCTCCTTGATACCAGGTTGCTTGACCTTTATTAATTAAATGATATATACCTAAAGGATAATTATTGCTAATTATATCTTTAGTATGCATAGCTAAATCTCTAGTGTAAGTAAAGGCACTAATTTCATCATCTACTACTTTAATTTTTTCTTCCTTCTCTGATAATTTTAACATAATATCAAAAAAACTAATCTTAGATTCTTGACTATAACCTTTAGGGCCAAATAATTTTGAAGTTCTAATTATATAATAATCAAGTCCTCTAGCTTCTAATTTTTCCAATCCTTTTTCACCCATGTATTTACTATAACCATAGTTATTAACTGGATTTGGCACTTCATACTCTAAATAAGGCTCAGATCTATCCTCTTTACCAAAAACATAATCTGAAGAATAATGAACTAACTTAATCTTATTTTTTAAAGCAATATTAGCTAAAAGCTCGGGTAATTCAGCATTTAGTTTTAAAGCTAAATTATATGTCTCTTTATCCTCTTCACATTTATCAACATTATTATAAGCAGCGCAATTAATAATTATATCTATTGATAAAGTGCTAAGCTTTTTTTCTACAACAAAAAAATCTAAAAGATTTAACTCTTTTTTATCTAGAGCAATTATATTATTATCAGGACTAAATTCTTTTTGTATTTGTGTTCCTAGATTACCTTCAGCCCCTAAAACTAAGATGTTCATAACCAATTTTTTTCTTGCCTAATTAAGATGTCTTTAGCTTGAAGTGGTTGAGCCATTATTTCTTTAACCACTTTCTCCATTCTAACACCTTGAGAGCCTTTAACAAGTATTAAATCGTTTTCTTTGATTTTTTCTTGTAAAAATTTACCAGCTTCTAAATTATTATTAAAATAAAAACATTTATTTTTATCAAAATTTCCTTCTTGAGCTCCTTTAATAATATCTCTTGCTTTTTCCCCTACTACAATTAAAAAGGCGGGATTAATTTCTGCTATTTTTTTACCTACTTCTTTATGCCCCTCTTCTGTATATGAACCTAATTCTAACATTTCACCCATTACCACTACTTGCCTATAATCTTTAAATTTTATTGACTGCAGTAAGTTTAAAGCTAAAAGTGATGAACTAGGTGAAGAATTATAGGTATCATCAATTATATAAGTATTTTTTATTCCAGAAATAACATTCATTCTAGCCTTTGGCATTTTAAAATTATTTAAACCTTCTAAAGCTTGTACTAAATTTAAATTTAAAGAGATAGCACAACTAACAGCAGCTAAAGCTCCATAGACTGCACTAAAACTAGTAGCTTCTGGTATTTTTACTGGCACAGTGGATCCTTGCCAATTTAATTTAAAATTAATGCCTTTAATTTTTTCCATGCTAATATCTTCATTTGTATAACGCTCAAAGTTATATATTAAATCATCAGCATGTAAATCTGCTTCTTTATTCAAGCCATAACTTATAGTCACAGCCTTACTAAGATCTCGCATTTCTCTACTATAAGTATTATCATAGTTTATAATTGCTCTTTTTTCTTTTTTTAAAGCTTTAATAAGTTTAGCCTTTTCTTCTTTAATATTTTCTATATTCTTAAAAAATTGCAAATGTGAAAAACTTACTCCAGTCACTATAGCAATATCAGGAGGAGCAATGCTAATAAGATAATCCATATCCCCTGGCCTATCTATACCCATTTCTAAAATCAAAATTTGTGGATACTTTTTATCTTTAATTATTATTAATTTTATAGCTCTTAAAAAAATATAAAGCCAGCTAAATATTGATTTTGCTGGAGCTTCTTTTATCCCTATAATAGTTAAAGGAACTCCTATTTCATTATTAAAATTTTTATAAGTAGCTCGAACTTTAAAATGTGATTTTAATACTGCCTCACAAGCTTCCTTGGTAGTAGTTTTTCCTACTGAACCAGTAATACTAATTATCTGAGGCTTATATCTTTTTAAGACTAAGCGAGCTAAATATTTTAATTTTAGAAATAATATTTTTTTCATATATTTATCTTTCTTGTGGTACTTTATAATACTTTAACAAAAAATCACTTATTTTTCCAAATAATGGTGCAGCTGAATCTGCGGAATATCTGACTGTTTTGGGGTCATTTAACTTAGTTAATACTACAAATTGTGGATTGTCAATAGGTAATATACCTACAAAATTATGAATAAATCTATCTTCACTATAAGCACCATCCTCAGCAACCTGAGCTGTACCAGTTTTTCCACCTATATAATATCCATCTACAGCAGCTTTGGAGGCGTGACCACTTTCAATAACATTAACTAACATTCCTGAAACTAAAGAAGCGCTTTTTTGTGATATAACTCTTCTAATTATTCTTGGCTGTGTTTTTTCAATAACATCATCACTAAATTTTATTTCTTTAACTAAATACGGTTTCATGAGTACACCGTCGTTAGCTATAGCCCCATAAGCCATAATAAGTTGAAGTGGTGAAACAGAGATACCTTGACCAAAAGAAGTAGTAGCAGCATCAATTTGTTTAATATTATCTTTTAATAAATTATTCATATTACCTTTAGCTTCTGATCCTAATTCAATTCCAGTTTTTTGGCCAAAACCAAAATCTTCTAAATAATCTGCAAAAATATCAGCACCAACTTGTTTCATAGCGTATATTGCACCAGTGTTTAATGATTTAGCTAAAACAGTATTCATATTTACCCAGCCATGAGGGCCATGGCTAGAATAATCTGAGTTTTTAATTGCTTTATGCCATCCCTCTATCATTATCTTCCCTTCATCTTTATATGAAGTTTCTGGACTAATTTTACCTTCATCTAAAGCAATAGCCATTGTCATAGTTTTGAAAGTAGAGCCAGGTTCATATTGTTTAAATACCGCTGGATTATTAAATAAACTAATATCTTCAACTTCACTATAATTATTAGCATCAAAATTAGGAGATGAACACATAGCTATAATTGCTCCATTTTTAGGATCTAAAACAATAACTGTACCACCACTAGCTTCATAATCATCAACTGCTTTTTCTAACTCTTCACAAACTCTAAATTGTACTGGACGATCAATAGTTAAAACTAGATCTGCTCCATTTTGAACTTTAAGATATTTCCTGTTATTAATAACCACAGTATTTCCAGTACTCTTTTGTCCACTAAGAGAACCTAAAGAACCATACAATTCTTTATCAAAAAATTCTTCTAAACCATAATTACCTATTTGTTTATTTTCATCTTGTCTGACAAACCCAGTAAGTTGTGAAGTGACATTTTTTTCTGGATAATATCGATGTTTTTCTATTTGCTGTGATATACCAGGATAAATAATTTGTCCATTTTCTTTAATCTCTAAATCTAAATCTAAATTATTAAAATTTAAATCTTTTAAATATACTTTAAAATTCCTAATACTAAGCAAATCCTCATTTAAAGGTTCATCACTAGGACTAGCTAAATATCTATATAAATTTAATATATCATTCTCTGTTAATTTATCTGTGATAGGTTCATAAGGGTCATTAAACTTTCTTAATTTTTTTAAAAAAGAATTAATTACTTCTTCTTTTTTTTCATCAATTTTTAAATTTATTGCTATATTTCTTCTTTCTTTAAAACTTTGATCATTGATACGATTTTTAAAATGAGCTTTAGTATTATTTATTTTTTCTTTCTTTTCTTCAGAAGAAATATTTAAACTATTAATATAAGTAAGTTCAGATTCTAATTCTTTTCCTTCCTCTTTTTCAACTTCTTTTATAGCTTCCTCTTTTATATTTTTATGATATAAAGCTAAATATACTTTTTCAGCTAATTTCTCTTTATTAACCGCTTCTTTAGGAATAAAAAACAGTGAAGCAAAATCTTTGTTAGTGGCAACAGTAAATATATCTTCATTAGCACTATCTGTCATATAAATATTCCCTCTAGTAGGTATTAAATCAGCATTAATATTATGTTGCCCTGAAGCCATGAGGCTGTAATAATCATGATTTTTTATTTGCACTACATACAATTGAAAAATTAAAGTTCCTAGTAATAAAAAAATAATCGCAACGACAAAGTATAAGCGATTATTATATTTTTTATATTCTTTTTTTTGATTATTTTTTTGTTTCCACATATTAACTAATCACCGGACACCATGAAATACTTGAGAATATCCTTTATAGCTTTAATCTGTGGTAAAAATTGTGCTAATAAATTCATAACTATTTCTTAGCAACAGCTGTATTAACGGTAGTAATATAGGTAACATCTTCAACTGCTACTAAATCTAAATCATCAATACGAGACTTCACATTATAAAGAGATTCCTTTACCATAGCCAAATCTTTGTAATTTTCATTCTCAACTGCTAGGGCTCTGACTTGAGCTTGTTTTTCTTTTAAGTCAAAACCCTTAACTGTTAAATCATTAATTCCGGCAACATAATAAATTAAGCTAAAAGCTAGGCACACGACAATGGTAGCATTTAGCCAACTTAATACTTTGCTTTTTTTAGACACACGACTTTTTTGTTGTATATAATTCTTTTGCATGGGAATATATATTATATTTTTTGTGCTATTCTAAGTCTGGCACTTCTAGATCTTGGATTTTTTTCTAGCTCTTCTTTACTAGCTGTAATTCCTTTAGGTGTTAATATTTTTATTTTTGCTCTATGTTTACAAACACATATTGGTGCTTGGGGTGGACAAATACAATCTTTAGCCTCTCTTTTAAAATAATGCTTTACTATTCTATCCTCTAAAGAATGAAAGCTAACTACCGCTAAACGTCCTTGAGGTTTTAATAATTCAATTGCTTGTGGTAAGAACTCTTCTAAATTTTGCAATTCTTCATTAGTAGCTATTCTCAGTGCTTGAAAAGTTTTAGTAGCTACATTAACATTTTTAGGCCAAAATCTTTTAGGTACAGTTTTAGTCACTAAATTTTGCAAATCTTTTCCAGTTTTAATAGTTTTTTTCTTTCTTTCTTTTACAATATTACTTGAAATAGATTTAGCAAATCTTTCCTCTCCATACTCTTTAATAATTTTTTCTAATTCTTTTTGTGAATAAGTATTAATAATTCTCTGCGTATCATTCAATTCTTCCCTGCTAAAAGCCATATCTAATGGTGCATCACTTTGAAAAGAAAAACTTCTCTCTCTGTCATATAGCTGATCTGAAGAAAGACCTAAATCAACAACTATACAATTGAATTTTTGTTGTAAAGAAAAATGTTTTTTAACTATTTCTTTTATATTTCTGAAATTACTGTGTTCAATAATTAGATTATCTAAACTTTCTTCTTTTTTAATTTCATTAGCCTCAGCTATAGCTTTTTCATCCAAATCTAAACTTAAAACTTTCCCTTCTTTCCCTACTTCTTTAAGTAATTCTTTAGTATAACCCATAGCTCCTAAGGTTCCATCTATACAATAATCTCCTTTTTTAACTTGTAAATTATCTATTACCTCCTTAAGCATTACTGGAATATGAATACTAGCCATATTAAACTCCTAAATCTCCCAAGCTCTCTGCTATATCATTACTATTTTTCTCAGCTTGTTTTTTATATTTATTCCAAGCACCTTCATCCCAAATTTCTAAATGATTATACAATCCTGCAATAATTGTTTTTTTATCTAAATCAGCAAAATCTCTTAAATACTCAGGTAAAGTAATTCTTCCTTGACTATCGAACTCTAGATCCATAGCTCCAGCAATCATATGTCTAGCAAAGGCTCTAGCTTTAGCTTGACTAGTTGGTAAACTAGCAAGCTTCTCTGCCATTTTCTGCCATTGCTCCTTAGAATACAAAAAAAGACAGTTGTCTAAACCCTTAGTTACCACTGCTCCCTTTTTTAAAGAAACACGAAACTTTGCTGGTATAGCTAACCTGCCTTTGGAATCTAAATTATGATTGTATTCTCCAATAAACATATATTTGCTTATTTAAATAATTCACCTCAATTCACCACCTTTCACCACCGTGACTTTAGTATACACCACTTATACACACTCGTCAACTATTTTAAATCCCTATAAATACTGCCTATAATTAGTTTTTTAACGATAATTGAATAAAACCTATAAAAAAACAAAAAAACTGTGGAAACTTATCCACAGCCTATATTTACTTTATATTATTTAAAAAATACTAAATATATTTTTTAATTTATATAAAAAATTATATACTTTTTTTAGAAATACCTATATCAGGATCTCTGTCGTAATCTGGTTTTACTATTTTGATACCATTAACTTCTATACTTTTTTTAGTAGTAGCGCTTAATTTAATATTTTTTGCATAGGCTAAAGTATTAGCAACTATTACTCCTAAACGCAATCCTGTAAAACTACCACCATCATTATTAACAAAAATCTCTTTAATTTGAGACCAAGAAATATCATTATCTTTTAATAAAGTATCTATACTTACTAATAACTCATTAGCTTGTCTTTTAGAGACAATATCTTTATTAATAACATAAAGATCCTTACCCTTCTCAATTATTTTAACTATTATTTTTTTATTGTTTCTACTATCTATATATAGTTTCATATTTTTCAAATGCTTTTTTAATATCTTCTATACTTTCTATCCTAACTAATTCTTGCCTTAGTGCTCTAGCTCCAGGCCAAGAACTGATATACCAAGATAAATGTTTACGCATCTCCTTTAAACCAAAATCTTTTTTATATTTATATGCAAGCTTACTATGCTTTAAAGCTAAATCAATTATTTTATCTCTATTATAATTTAAGTCTTTCTCCTCTTTAATCTCTTGAAATAACCAAGGTCTACCCATAACTCCTCTAGCTAATCCTAAGCCATCTGCTTTAGTTTTATCTAAAGTTTTCTTAGCGCTATCTATATCATTAATACCACCATTAGCCAAAATAATTCCTTTAAATTTATCTCTAGCTTTAAGTATTGTTTTGTAATCTATTTCTCCACTAAAACCCTGGCTTAAGGTTCTACCATGAATCATTAAAGCTTTAATATCTAAATCACTAATATAATCTAAAAAATCAAGTAATTCTACCTGCCCTGACTTTGTTCTAGTTTTAATTGATACAGGTACTGTAGCTTGAGATATTGTAGTTGCAATAATTTTCTTAGCTTGTTCTTTGTCTTTCATAAGTACTGCACCAGCTCCTTGTCTTAATACTTTATTAACTGGACAACCAAAATTTATATCAATGCCATCAGGTTTAATTTCTTTTTCAATTACCTTCACTGCTATTTTAAAGTGCTCAGGGTGATAACCAAAAAGTTGCACCACATATGGCCTTTGTTTTTCAGTATAACTAAGCATATCTAAAGTTTTTTCAGGATTTTTTGTTAAAGCAGTAGCACTAGCCATTTCGCTATACAACACATCAGCACCGTATTGAGAACACATTTCTCTAAAAGCTATATCATTAATGCCTGCCATTGGTGCTAAAGCTATTATTGGTTTTTTAAAATCATTCCAAAAATTATTAGCCATAATTACTTCTTTTTCAATTTATAACCATCATTGCTATCTTTAATTTCATAACCCATTTCTTCAATTTCCCTACGCAAATTATCTGATTCAGCAAAATCTTTTTCCTCTCTAGCTTTTTGTCTTTTTTCAGCCAACACCTCTACGGCTGTAGGTACTTTATTATCTATCTGTTTTTCTATATCTAAACCTAAAAAATTATCAAAATCTAAGATAGTAGCTAACTTATTAGCATCACTTAAATTTTTATCTTTTAACATAGTTTGAGTTAAAGCTAAAGCTTGAGCTGTGTTTAGATCATTATTAATATGATCAAGAAACTTATCTTTATATATTTGATTAACTTTACCTAAACTAGTTTCTAAATCTTGAACTCTTTGATATAAAGCTTTTAGTGCTGACTGAGCATTTTTTATAATATCAAAACTATATTCCATTGGTTTTCTATAATGCACTTGCATAGTAGCTAAACGAAAAGCTAGTGGATTAATATTATTATTCAGTAAAGCTTTTTGCAAGGTTAAAAAATTATCTTCACTTTTAGCCATCTTCTTCCCTCCTTCTATATTCATAAAAGCACTGTGTAGCCAATAATTAAAAAACTTCTTATCAGTAGCAGCTTCTGATTGAGCAATTTCATTAGTGTGGTGAACATCAATATGATCTATACCACCACAGTGAATATCCAATTGGCCCCCTAAACCCTTTAAGCTCATTGCACTACATTCAATATGCCAACCAGGAAAACCTAGACCCCAAGGCGACTCCCACTCCATCTGCCTTTTTTTATCTTTTGGTGAAAGCTTCCATAAAGCAAAATCTGTAGGATTTCTTTTTTCTTGATTTTTCTCAACCCTAGCGCCATCTTTTAAATCTTCTAAATTTTGCTTACTTAATTTATTGTAATCACTTATTTTAGAAGTATCAAAATATATACCATCAGAGGTTTTGTAGGTATAACCCTTCTTCTCTAAAGTTTTAACTAAATCAATTTGCTCTTTAATAGTGTCCGTTGCCTTATACCACTTGCTTGGTTCAATTATATTTAAGTACTTTAAATCTTCTACAAAAGCCTGGAAATAATAATTTGCTATTTCCCAAGCAGTTTTTTGTTCTCTTTTAGCACCAAGCTCTAACTTATCTTCACCCATGTC
This sequence comes from Patescibacteria group bacterium, assembly GCA_021734135.1. Lineage (GTDB taxonomy): Bacteria > Patescibacteriota > Patescibacteriia > Patescibacteriales > UBA12465 > JAIPJO01. The sequence goes on along the minus strand of JAIPJO010000026.1, from coordinate 104 downwards.
TCCATCTCCTACTAAATGACCAACATCAGTGATATTCATTACATGTTTTACCTTATAACCATTATACAAAAACATTCTCTTTAAAAAATCTTCAAAAAGATAGG
>JAIPJO010000025.1 GCA_021734135.1 Patescibacteria group bacterium | reverse complement strand
TGATTCTTATAGGTGAATTTATTATATTATTTTCTTATTCTATACTAAGATTACAAATAATGCAAGTGTAATTAATTAGTTTAATTTTTAAAAACTAATTAACTAAATCATCATTAATATTTTTTTCTGAGTCTATGTTATCAATTCTTTCTTTATTTTCTTGATAATTTTCTTCCTTTTTTCTCTTAAAACCCTTTCTTTTTCTAATAAATACTATTGCTAAAGCGATAACTAAAATAAAAAAGACTATTTCTTTGTAATATAGAAGAATAAGGGCTTGTTCTTTAGCAAAATAATAACCAACTAAAGCTAAAATTACAACCCAAATACTAGAACCTAAAAAGGTGTATAAACAAAATTTAAATATATTCATTTTTGCGAGTCCTGCTGGGATAGAAATAAGCTGTCTAATAACAGGTATCAATCTACCAAAGAAAGTAGATCTTTCACCATGCTTTAAAAAATATATTTCTGACTTTTTTAATTTTGTCTCAGTTACTAAAAGTGATTTAGCTACTTTTGTTTTTGCTAAATTATATAAAATCTTTCTACCTAAAGTTAAAGCTAAAATATAGTTAATCAAGGCTCCCAGTAGACTACCTAAAATTCCAAATAAAACTACTAGAATAAGGTTTAAATTACCTTGCTGAGCAAGATAAGCAGCTGGAGGAATAATAAGTTCAGAAGGAAAAGGAACAAAAGAACTCTCAATTGTCATAAGTAGAGTTATATTCCAATAATCTAATTGTTCTACTAACAGCATTATCCAGTCAATAAAACTATTTAACATATTTAAACTTTAATCACCACAGGCAATACCATTGGTCTGCGCTTGGTTTTGTTAAATAAAAATTGTCCTATATCATTTCTGATTTTATTCTTTAAGAAATCATCATCAGTTGGGGTAGTGCTAGGTTTATCTTTAACCATTTTCTTCACCTTCATTCTTGTGCTTTCAATTAAATCTCGATTTTCTTTCATGTAAATAAAACCTCTAGAAATTAAATCTGGATTACCAATAATATCGCCTGTTTTTGAATCGATAGTAGCAATAACAACTATCATTCCATCAGCTGCCATCATACGTCTATCTCTAAGTACAATATTAGAAACATCTCCAACTCCTAGCCCGTCAACCATGACATACTCAGTTGGAATCTTTTCTTTTGTTAAAGCACCAATAACATTTTCTCCTTCTTTTTTTAATTCAACTACTTGACCATTATCAGCCACAAATATTTTATTTCTATCTACTCCTACCTTACTAGCTAGCTCTGCATGAGCTTGTAACATAAAGTGATGTGCCTCAATCGGCATGAAATATTCTGGTTTCATTAATCTAATCATTAACTTTAAATCTTCTTGCTTAGCATGACCACCAGCATGAATATCTAACATTTTATAATTAATTGTTTTTGCTCCTTGTCTTACAATAGCATCCATTAAATGTTGGATACTTCTTTCATTACCAGGAATAGCTGAAGATGAGAAAATAACTGTATCACCAGCCTTTAAACTAACATGTCTATGATCTCCATTAACTACTTTAGATAAAAAGGCATTAGTTTCTCCTTGAGCGCCTGTACCTAAAATAACTAATTGATTATCTGGGACTCTTTTAAATTCTTCGTCTGTAAGTAAAAGTCTAGGATTAAATTTTAAATAACCAATTTCATGGGCTACCTCAACATTGCTAACCATACTTCTTCCTTGTAAATAAATACGTTTATTGTATTTAGCAGCTAAATCAAATAATTTTTGCACACGAGCTAACTGTGAAGCAAAAGTACCAATAATAATTCTACCTTCAATCTCTTCAAACAATTTACCCATTTCTTCACCAATTGTAGATTCTGACATTTGATAACCTGGACTAATTGCATCCGTAGAATCAGACATTAACAAAGTAACACCTTGATCACCAATTTGAGCTATACGATTTAAATCAGCTGGTTTATCATTTACAGGAGAAAAGTCTATCTTAAAATCTCCAGTATGAACAATTGTTCCCACTGGTGTATGAACTATAATAGCAAAACAATCTGGTATAGAATGATTAACTCTTAGAAATTCTACTTTAAAGTTTCTACCTAAACTAATTTTATTATGTTCATCTATTTCTTGAATTTTTAAATTAGAACTATTTTTATATTCTTTCTGTCTTCTTCTAACTAAACCTGCGGTCATCTTACCCATAAACATAGCAGGGTTACCAATTTTAGGCATAATATGAGGTATAGCACCAATATGATCATAGTGACCGTGAGTAATAACTACACCTTTAATCCAATCTTTTTTATCTTCTAAATACTCAGTGTTAGGGATAATATAATCAATACCAGGCATATCTTCATCTGGAAACATCAATCCCATGTCAATAATTATAATTTCTTTCTCATATTCAATCAAAGCCATATTTCTACCAACCTCCTCTAATCCACCCAAAGCCATAACTCTAAGTTTTCCTTTAGCAAAAGTTTGTGTGCTTTTAATTTTAGTTTTATCTACTTTATTTTGTGGTTTATTAAAAAGATTTTGTCTTTTAGGACCTCTTTTATTATTTGCTTTTACATTTTCATTTGTGTTTTTGTTTACATTCTTACTAATGTTTGTGTTTTTGTTTTTATTATTATTTTTATTTACAGCACTTTGTCGTGCATCACTTGTCTGTGATTTATATGTTTTATACATATTTTTAATTTAAGTATAAATAATATCTTTTACATAATTATTTATTCTTTTTTCTAATTAATTAATTATTATAGAGAGATTGTTTTTTTATTTTAACATTGCTTTTCTTTTATATTCTAAATTCATTTTCTCAATTGCGTATCTAAGAGCTGTACGTGGCAACTTATTTTTATGTTTATATATAAATCTAAACACTAAGCCTTCCTCTACATTACTTGCTTCTTTAGCGCTCCAACCGTAACCTTTTTGCACTAAGTCATCACTGTCGCTGATTTGTTCAAGTATTATTTTTTTAAGTCTTGAAAAAAATCTATTAAATTCTTTTTTATTTTTATGATATTTAAAAGAATATATTAATATAATAGAAGCAGATCTTCTAAGCCATCTATTATTACTTTTTATCCAAGAATCTGTTTTGTCTATAAGTTCTGGATAAGAATATATTAAATACCCCAGACTATGAGTCAAAAAACTATCACAATGTTCCCAATTATTTACATATTTTTTTAGCCATCTCTCAAAAACCTTAAAATCTGTTTTTGTGAAATCATTTCTTCTTCTATACAGCCATTTAAAGGCTAGCTTCTTTATTTCATGTTCTTGTTCTTGCAATAAAGAGTTAATAATATTAAAAAAATCTTTTTTATTTAGATATTTAAGATATTTAAAATATTTCTTCTCTAAATTATTTAAATCTTTAGACCTAACTCCAATAGGAAAAATTGTTTCCTTAAAAAAACTTTGCACTCTGTTTTTATATTCTAAGTCAATTAAAGATTTAAGTTCATCTTTAAGAGAAGAAATAAACTTCTTCTCATTCATATGTTTTATCTATTTACAATACAAACTTACTTTTTACTTTAATATACCAATTATTTATATTAGAAAACCTATGTTCAGGTTTTAAAATGCTTTCAGTATTAAATCCTTTAACTTTTTTGTTTTGAGGATAAATATATAAAGGTGAGTATAAAAAGATTGCTGGTACTTCTTTGTGTAATATCTCTTGAAATTCTAAATATTTTTCAGTTCTTTCTTTTTTATCTAAGATAACTCTAGCTTCCTCAAGTAAAGAATCTACTTCTTCATTACTATAATTAACAATATTTAAATCTTGTCCCGAATGCCAATAAGTATAAGGATCAGGATCAAAGCTTAAAGCTTGGCCATAGATCAATACTTCAAACTCCCTAGGTTCAATAATTTGAGATTGGATATTTTCACTGCTAACAAAGTTTATAATTGTTCTAACCCCTATTTCTTGCCAGGCTTGAGATAACTTATTAGCTAATTCCTTATTTTCTTGATTATCAACTATGGTAAGGCTTAATGTTTGATAATTTCTTTCTCCTTCATCGTTTTCTTTATACAACCATTTACCAACTAAGTCTAAACTTGTTGATTCACTTAAATCTTTTAATTTATCATATCCTTCAATTTCAAAAGCTGTCTCTTCCTTATTTTCATTATCTATCTCATTATCTTCATTATTTATATTTTCATCACTATTTTCATCTTGATTATTTTCATCATTATCTTCCTTGCTTTCCTCTTCTTTTAAAGCCTCTTCTTTTTGTTGTTTCATTTTATCAATATCTTCTTGACTTATCTCTTGTATATATAAATCATCTTCTTCTAAAAGCTTTTTAGCTTCTTCTATGTTGTAGGCATAAGCATTAATATCATGATTACAAGCGAAGTTTTCAGGTAATATTGGCGTGTCAATATTTCTTACTGATTCACTAAATACATCATTTAATATATCATCTTTATCCATTGTTAAAGCTAAAGCTTTTCTAAAATTCTGAGACTTTAATGAATTATTATTTTCTTGATTAAAAAAGATAGAGGTTATTTGAGGTACAAACAATTTATGAAAATTAATTGAATTTTGAGCTATAACATTTTTTTTATTATTGCTTGAGATATAACTTATTCCCTCCACCTCATCATTATTTAAAGCAGCGTTTAAACTATAGAAATCAGGATAAAATTTAAAATTTAATTCTTCTATAAAAGGACTGCTGTTATAATAATCTTCATTAGCAATTAAATGATATTCTTTAATGTCTCCTTCCTTATTTTTTGAAAAAGTATCAAATTTATATGGGCCTGAACCAATAGGCATTATATTTTGCTCTGCTAAATTAGCATTTTCAGGATTAATATTAAGCCAAATCCTTTCAGACAAAATTCCAAAGGTTAATAATTCCTCAAAACCAGCATAAGTCTCAGCTAAACTTAACTTTATAGTGTACTCACCTTGCTTTTCAACACCTACACCACTAAAAACACTTCTAAGTGGGGATCTAAAATCAGGATTTTTAATGGCATTAATGGTAAATACTACATCATTAGCAGTTAATTTTTCTCCATCATGCCAGTAAACATCATCTCTTAATTTTAAAATGTATGTTTTGCCACTTTCTTTAATTTCATAATCTTTAATTAAATCATATTCTAATTCACCATTGCCATTATATTTAAATAAGCTAGAATATATTAAAAAACTTAAATCACTATCTACATCAGAAAAAGCATATAAAGGATTGATATATTTAGGGGTACCCACTAAACCTTCACTATACTCACCGCCAAAACTAGGAACTGTTTCTAGATTGTTTTTATAAAAACCCCATCCCAGTAATGACACACTAACAATAATTAAAAGTATTGCTATATTAATCCATCTTTTCTCTTTAGAGCTTAGAAACTTTTTTATATGTTTTAATTGTTTAAAAGAAGGTATTTTAGAGGGAGCTAGACTATAGATAAGTTTTTTATTTACCATTTCATGATCAAACTCTTTATTTGTTTTTTGTTTTTTGAAAATATTATTTTTTTGAAAAAACTTTTTTAACTTTATTTTTACAAATAAATAAAAACGTGCCCAACGTGATTGAGCTTTTTCTTTTATCTCAAATTTTTTCTCTTGATCTTCGTTCACTTATAGAAAAGTTAAATGCAGTAGCTTATATAATAACAACGGCTAGTGATACTGCAAAAAAGAGTATTGCTAAAACGATAGTAATATTGTAAAGTTTTTTGTCTAAGCCTCTTTTAGTGGTAAATACAGCGCTGGAACCACCAAAAGCACTACCCATTCCTGAGCCTCTATTTTGTAGTAAAATAACTACAACTAGTAGTACTGCAATTATAATTTGCGCAATTTTAAGTGCAAACATCATATTATTTATTTACTTTTTCTAAAACAGATTTTAAAACTTTCTTATTGTTTTCAGCTAAGTCAGCTAAAATTTTTCTGTCTAAACCAACCTTTTTCTTACGAAAAAGATCCATTAAACGAGAATATGAAAAAGAATTTTCTTTAGCAAAAGCGCTTATCTTAATTTGCCATAGTGCCCTCATATCTCTTTTCTTCCTACGTCTATCCTTAAAAGCATGAGCGCCAGCCTTTGTTTGAGCGGTAGATGCTAATCTAATTTGATTCTTGCGTCCCCACTTATATCCTTTAACACTTTTTAAAAGTTTTTTTCTTCTTTTTGTATGAATTGTTCCTCTTTTTACTCTGGGCATAAGTTTAAAATAGCCTAATATTGGCTTTATTATGAATACGGAGTTAATTTCTTAACAGTTTTAACTAAACCTTTGTAGACATCCTTATCTCTTCTTTTTTGTCTAGTAGTTTTTCCTGATTCTTTAGAATTAAAGTGGTCTTGACCACCCTTTCTTTGTTTTATTTTGCCAGTGCCGGTAACTTTAAATCGTTTAGCTGTGGCTTTGTGTGTCTTTATTTTCGGCATATATTTACTTTTTTAGAATAAAAAACAGGCGTAAACCTGATATAAAAAGTCTTAACTTTTATTTGCTAATATAATAGTAAACCTTCCACCTTGTTTTGTCAAGGCTTGCTCTTCAATTACTTCTAATCCTTCTGTTTCTTTAACTTGATCTACAAACTTTCTAATTACCTCTTTAGCTTGTTCTGGATGTTGCTTTTCTCTACCTCTCATATTTATTTCTAATTTCAATTTATTTCCTTGCTTTAAAAACTTCTGAGCTTGTTTTAATCTGAAATCAAAATCATGAGAACTAATCCTAACTGAAAGTCTAATAGCTTTAACATCTACTTTCTTTTGTTGCATTTTTTGTTTATGAGCCTTTTTCTCTCTTTCATATTTCATTTGCCCCAAATCAACTATTTTAGCCACTGGAGGATCAGTTTTAGGATTAACTAAAACTAAGTCTAAATCAGAATCTTCTGCTCTTTGCAGTGCATCATATGTATCAAACTCTCCCGCTCTCTCATTGTTTTCATCAATTAAAAAAACTCTCTCTGCCTTAATATTATTATTAGAGATAAAATAAGGTTTTACTTGCTTTGGTTTAGCTTTACGCCATTTAATTCTCATAACTATTTTTCTAACAACAAAAGTGACGCCAAGGCATCTACTTTATTATTTATCTATTTCTTAACTACTTTCAGTATATAGTTTTTGTATTATTAGTCAAGGAAAAAGAGTAGTTAGCTTTAAATTAACTACTATATTGAGGTTTGCTTTCTTTAGCTTCATAAATATCATTAGCTAACCTTGCTAGAACGTAGAGTAAACTAGATAAACGGTTTAAATACACAAAGATTATTTCATTTACCTGCCTTTTATCTTCATCACTTAATTTTAAAGCTTGTCTTTCCGCTCTTCTTACTAAAGTTCTAGCAATATCTAAATTAGCACTAAGTCTAGAACCGCCACTTAAAACAAAGCTGTCTCTTGGTTTAATTTTTTCTGATATCTTAGCTATCTTTTCCTCTAAGCTACTAACAAAATCTTCAGGAATTTTTACATCTGAGCGAGCAAAATGGGCTTGGCAAGTAAAGAGATCGTTTTGAATCTTTTTTATTAACTCTAATATCTCTGTGTCATCTTTAGCTTCAACAGAGCTAAGACCTAGCCAAGAATTAAGTTCATCTAAAGACCCTAAAACTTCAAAAATTTGCTCACCTTTATCAACTCTATCTTTAGAATTGAAAAGCTTAGTTGTACCCTTATCTCCTTTTCCAGTGTAATACATATGTTTATATAAATATTTCTATTATATTTTTTACACTTTTACTTTCTACTCTAGTTATTTCTTTATAACTAGTTAACTTCGCAAGCTCCACCAGCACAAGCTAACTCTTTCTTAACCTCTGTTTCGTCTTTTCTTTCATAACTAACAATTTGAGCAAAGTCCATATGTTTGAATTTAGATAAAAGTTCTTCATATTTCTCTTTATCTATTTCTTCATATGGCGCTAATTCATATACATGATTAGTTCTAGGTAGAAATGATAGCCCGCCAATTATCTCCCAGTTTTCATAAACCCAATCTGCTACCTCTATCCATTCATTTTCAGCCACTGATATAGTTACTGATGGATTATGTTCAGTATAGGCTAACTTTACCTTTTTCCAGTGTTCAAGTTGTTCTAAGGCACTGAGATCATTACTATAGATAGAGTCTTTAGGGGCTTTAACTGGAAACTCAAATACATATGTGCTTGCACTTCCATACATTTGCCCTACCTCAGCTTTATGTGGCACACCTTGATCACGTAGCATTTTAAATAGTGAATCAGTAGCTGAAATTCTAACTCTTCTAATATAATATGGAGCAAACCTAGCATGCATTCCTGAAGCACAATCTACTAACTGAGAAACTGTTCCAGAAGGTTTAACGCAAGTAACAGAAGTGGACTGTTCAATGCCAAACTTCTTACTATATTCTTTATTAATCTTGATTGCCTCATCCTTTAATTTCTTTAAAGTACTTTCCTCTCTACTGGCTTTAGAATCCCATTGGCCAGTAACAGAAACACCTAAGAGTCTTTCTGCTTCACAGGCGTTTTTCCAGCCTTTAGAAAGATAAGGGAAATTAGTTAAGCTAGCTTGATATGTTCCCAGTATTGCAGCTAGTCTAACTTTTCTCATTAAGCTCTTCTCATCATCATCACTTCTAGCTACTACTTCAGATAAATTACAAAATTGTTTAGACTGCAAAATAATCTCACCACAAGGATTTGTTCCCATTTGGCCGATGATAAAGTTACCTGTGATATCAAAATAACCTTTCTTTTCTTTAAGTAAATCAATTCTTCTTTCAGGCATAGTTTTAGCTAGAGAACCGCGATTAAATATTCCTCTTTCACCTGAGCCAGACTTTACTAGTGCTAACCATTCATTTAAAAACTCTTCACTGCTAGGTTTTTTAATGTAGGTAGCACTGTTATTAGCTAAACTTCTTTGTGGTTCATTAACATAGAACTGTCCTTTCTTAGCATCTCTAATATCTCTATCATCTAAATCAGAAAGGGAAATCATGGCGCTTCTTCTAACACCACCAGAGACAACACAATAACCAATCATACAAATAATATCGTGTAAATCAATATTTCTGAGTCTTTTACCCTGTCTATTTAACATCTTCATGCGGGTAAAGTCCATAAGTTGTTTTAATGGATCTGGTCCTGAGCTTTTGCCACCCATAGTTTTAAGTCTTGCACCTGCAGGTCTAAGCTGAGAATAATCAAACTCTATATCTTCACCGCTAGCCCAAGTTTTCATACCAAGCGCTAAGGCATCTGACCAACCCTCTTTACTATCATCAACTACATGAATTTGTTTTTTATTACCACTTTGTATTTGAATTTGAGGAAACTTGCCAACATTTTGACTCTCTACAGCCCAACCCACACCTGTACCACACATAGAAACATACATAATTTCAGCAATATCTTGGAAGTTTTCTGGGGCAGTGTATGAACAGTTATAGGCACAAACATTTGTTTTTTCTACTGCCTTACCTGAAAACTGCATTAACCTCATAGAAGGCATAATTTCTTGTTTTAATATACCTTCTCTAATGTCATTATAGTCTTTATCACTTATCTTCTCTTTTAATTGCTTCTTCATATACTGCATGTATCTATCTACAGTTTCAATCCAGGTTTCTCTCCTCGTCTCGTCTTCAATCCAACGAGCATAAGTACGATAAAAAATAAATTCAGATAAAGGGTTTTTAAAATACTTCTTACTCTCATCAGTTAACTTGCGCACATGTTCAGGCACTTCAAATTTCTTTTCACGTTGTTTAGATCTTTGCTGTCTATATAAAATATAAGCTTTAGCAACTTTGGTAAAATCATTTTTCATTAATTCTTCTTCTACTAAATCTTGGATAATCTCCACTGTTGGCACAAAAGTCTTTTCAGTAGATACTTTTTTAAGTTTTTTTAAATCAGCTTCAACTTGTTTAGCTATTTTTTTTGAAAAACCATTACTTTCAGCTTTTGTTGCTATAAAAGCTTTATTAACAGCTTCTTCAATTTTTTCTGTATTAAAATTAACTAAGCGTCCATCCCTTTTTCTGACTTTGTTAATTACTTTTAATGTATTAGAATTAGGCATATTTGTAATTTATTATTATATATTTATATTATAAATATTATTATTTTAAGTGTGTAATAGTTTTCTTTTTAGATAAGAAAAGTTCAGTTTAGGATTAGCAGCCATGAACCTATAGATTGCAGGGGAGAAAAGTAGAGCCAGAGAAACGTTGCCAAGTAAATGATAAGCAGTAAAAGGAATTTGGCCAATTAAAGTAGTATAAAAACTCTGACCAAAAAATAAAGGACCAATAGTAAGTCCTGTTAAAGCATCATATATTAAAGTGGCATAAATTGCGTGAATAGCGTAGTGGCGAGCTTTATTTTTACGCTTTTTAAAATACCAAGCAGAAAACAAAGCTAGAAGTCCATAAACAGAAGCAGTGATAATTGTCCAAAGTCCAACTCTTCCGGTTACCACGTCAAATATTACAATATTAAAAAAGGCAAACATAAAACCAAAGATAAATCCAAACTTTTTAGTAAAGGGCATTTGTATTGCAAGTATTGGTTCAATATTTGGTGGGCGAAAAGGCATTAAACGAAGGCCAAAGCTTAAAATCCAAGCACTGATCATTTTAAGTAGATCAAAGGAACTTTTTTTTGACTTATTTTCCATAGAGCGTAAAATAATTAAAAATTAATATATACTATATATAGTGGTATTAGAATAATAAAAACTACTATATATAGATATATTAGCAAATTTATAAATCACGGTCAAACCCTCTTTTTTATCTTTAATATTAGTAAAAAATAATTATCAATTTTTATATATTAAAAAATAATTTCAATAATTAATTCTTTTTTCTTTTTTTAAGTAGCCTTCTCTTTTATATTCATTCTAGAAATCCAAAACAAGGTGCCATTTAGAAATATTATTATTCCTAATATAAGTATGGCTGTTGAAGCGCTGTAAATATCTGCACTATAACCAATTACAGGTAAAAGTATTAGTTGTGCTAAAGATTTAAAAAGTTGCAATATTGAACCCATAGTTGAACGATTATCAGAGTTAACATTTTGATGAAATAAAGTGTTAGCTATTGGTGATCTAATATTTTCTACCATCATAACAAAGAAAAATAGCGCTACTCCCCAAACAGCACTAATGCCAGTACCTAGAAATATTAAAGGTAAGAAAGCAATAAGGGTGAGGTAATTCATAAGCCTAACTCCTCCATACTTATCCTCCAACTTATATGAATATCTAACTAAAAAGGCTGTAATAATTAAAAAGGCAGAGTATATTAAACCAAAGTATTGTATTTCAATGCCCACTTCTTTCATGTAGGGTTGAATAAACTTATCTGCTGCTACAAACACGGCTGTAAAGATGGCAATGTTTGCTACTACTTTTCTAAGGGCAGGAGAATTAAATACTTCCTTTACAGCATCAGTGGCAAATAAAGCATTCTTTTTCCAATTAAATTTACCTTTATATAAATTCTCTTTAATCTTTTCCCAGGTTAAAGTTTGCAAGAAGTTAATAAAAGCTGGGATAGCGGCAATAAAGAAAACAAAACTAAAACCAAATTGATATGCTAGAAAACCGCCTAGCGCTGTACCAATACTTTCTGAGATTCTAGCATAGAACTTTTGATTAGATTTTACTTTCGTGTAGCTTGGTCTATTTTTATCTTCTAGTAAATAATTATAGACAAAAGCGGTCTCTGTTCCCGAGCGAAAACTCTTTCCAAGTTCATATATTAAATTACCTAAAAGCAGTCCCCAAAAGTTTCCTGCCATTGCGAAAGCTATAAAAGAAAGGAATATTATAAGCTTTGACCAGATAATACT
>JAIPJO010000001.1 GCA_021734135.1 Patescibacteria group bacterium | reverse complement strand
AATGCTTTTGAGCCAGCATTCTGCTAATCTCTTCTCGCTCAAAAGAACTTAATCTTTTATAATTTTTCATAGAAATCTAATATATCACCTTTAGCACTAAGTGCCAAGGGTGTTGCGTTAGATTCTAGACTGTAACTTATTTTAAATTATATATCATCTAATTTACACAACTACTATAATCATTTAGAACAACTATTTGTTTTACTACAAAATCATTAGCACAAATTTAATTACCAATATCACAACTACCAATCTGACAATTATTACAAGTTAAAGTACCTAAATCTACACCATCAGTGCAAACAATATCAGTATTTGTACCTTCACATTCTTCATTACCATTTATAATACCATCTCCACATCTTTCTATAGCTATACAAGTAGAAAGATAACCAGAACAATCATTTTTACAATACATCTCTCCTAAATAGCCAGAACCTGCTTCACATAAGCGACCATTAGAATCACATATCTCTCCTCTATCTGTTTCAACTATACCGTTACCACAAGTATCAACATCTTCATTACTTACATCAATACTTAAATCTATAACTAATTCAGTAGATTTATTACTCTCATTACCTGCTTTATCAAGAGCTGATACCGCAAAATAATGTTTATCCTCACTAAAATCACTAACATCTAAAACTAAGAAATTATTAGATCCCTCTGTTTTTAAAGACTCTCCATATTGTCCACTGTTTACACCATGATAAAGTTTGTACGAAGAAACATCTTCATCACTGTTTTCAGCCCAAGTAAACTTTATAGTCTCACCATCCTGTGCCCAAACAGCTTGAAAACCCAAATTATCATTATCAATGTTTTCTAAATTAGAAAAAGCAAAAAAACTTATAACTAAAATACTTAAAATAGCTAAAGATAATATTAAATAACTTTTATATATTTTCTTTTTCATATATTAATTACTTTCAGCGCCTAAACCCATTGGAGTTGTAGGAGCTTGTTTATCAGTAGGTATTCCAACAACTTGATTAGATAAAGGACTTTCTGCTCCTGTATTAGTAACAGCACTTATTTTAAAATAATATGTTTTATTATTTTCTAAATTATTTATTACATAATTACAAATATATTCACCTCCAAGCTCATTACAAGCTTGTCCAGCATTAGGATTATCAGGATTAGAACTATCATCTAATTCTACTTCTGCAAAACTATAGGTCTGACTTTGTTTATCTCTGTAATATAAAATGTAATTATTAACTAAATAAGAATCTGAAGACCAAGAAACTTTTAAAGTACCACCTGTTTCTAAATCATCTACTTCTGAGATTGTACCAATGCCTGGAACTTTTTCTCTAAAGAAATATGACTCTTTTAAAACATCCCAAATACATTGAGCGCCTCCACAATCACTATCATTAGAACAAGGACCACTACCATCTGAGCAAACCTTGCTAGAACCTCTAATTACAGCATCTTCATCAATAATAGCTGGTAGGTCATCATGAGTTCCTTCTTCACCCGCATCTCTGCAGTAATAAAAATTATAATTATAACTATCACATTCCTCACCCGGTAAACAATTTTGAGAATTATCCATCCAAGGACTCCAAGCATTAGTATTTGGATCTGGAGCAGGCCAAGGATTATTACAAATAAACACATAAGCTGGCACAGCATGAGAAGTCCCATCACCATCACTGGTAATATTGTTAGTATAACTACTCATGTCTACAGTAGCTTTTACAAATGTTTGTCCGTCACTAACATTATCAGCTGTACCTATTAACTGTTTATTATTAGAAACTGTAAATTGAGATGAGTTTTGATTAATAAATTTAACCACATCAATATTATCTATATACCAATTCCAATCCCAATCATACTGACTTGTTCTAGCTAATCTTTGACCATTGCTACTAAAAGCTTTAGCATGATATTCTTTATCTCTATCTTTTATCGTATCATAACTATTATCAGCAGGATTAGTATCATCTTCTATTAAACTATTTTGAGTAGTACTAAATAAATATGAATCAGGTTCTGTTCTTACATAATCAACCTTACAAATACCTGGATCATCTCCCTGATCATCTAAAGTCTCAAATTTCCAGATATATGCATTAGGATAATTGATACCATTAAAACTAAGATTTTCTCCCTCAATATATCCAGAATCATTAATACTCCAAAGACCTTCACCATTCATTCCTATATCTTGATAGCTTTTCACACCAGTATTACTATCAAGGTTTTCATCACCTTTAACAATTGCATAATGTACTGTATCAGCATCAAGCACTTTGTTTGAAGAATAAGTTAAAGTAGTATTTCCATTAGGACTATTTTCATAACTAACAGTACCAGGGACTAAACAATATAAATCATTTTCAGTAGGCACAGAATTCCACTCAGCTAAAGCACTACTAGCACTATTTAAATTTAGTCTAGCCAAAATTGGACTTAAAGTTTTACTAATATTTGATTTTATTTTTTTCCACCACACAAATTTAGGTGCCTCTAAATCTTTATTAGCTAAAAATGTACCTGCAGGACAAGTACTTCCATAATCATATTCTGCAAGTAAAACTAAATTATTATTAAAACTAGTTCTATCCATTTTTTGATCAAAAGGAACAGTAATTAAGACATTTCTACATACATCAGACTGCATATTACTAGGATTTACACCTTTATCTGTATCAACTTGTGGTCTATTTCTACAGCAAGTATCAAGACCACAACCCACTAAACCCTCATCACCACATTCACTATCAGCACTACAACCACAACATAAACCCCTATTTTCTCCATCACAAGGAGTTCTATTAGCTTCACAATTTAAATTACTATTAATATCTAAACAACTATCATAATCAGGAGCTTCAGGATCATCATTAATATTATCAGGATTACAACAACAAAAACCACAATCACTACTACTGCCACCACTACCATCTTGCGCTAAACAAGCAAAAGGTGATCCACAAATAAAAGTATCACAAATACCTTCTTCCTCACTAGAACAACTAGCCCCTAAATTAGAAGGATCTTTTTCACAATTATCTTGACATGTTAACTTATCCTCATATTCAAAATTAGGATTAGGATTACCTAAATCACATAGATTATTATTTTCTTGACAATTATAATAAGCACAATAAGATGCATCATCTCCTTCACCGCCCATATCCTCACCTGATCTACATTCTCCATCTTCTACATCTACTCCATTAACATCAAAACAACAATCACTATTATTTGCACAAGTAGTTGCATCTAAACCTAAACAAGGGTCCTCACTAGCACAATTTTCTTCACAAGTTGAAGGATTACTATAATCTCCTTCATGACTAGGATTACCAACATTACATTCTCCACTAGTTTGATTACAATCATAATAAGCACAATAGCCAGTAAAATCACTATCTGTGTCCTCAACAACTCCACCTTCATCAATGCCTCTACAAGTATCATTTTCTCCATCATAACAGCAACTACCGACATGTGCGTTACAAAGCTCTGGTGTTGATAATTCTTCACAATCTACACAAATACCTTCAGAGTATTCACTGACATCACAAAACTTACCACTAGTATGAAAACAATTACAAGCTTCATCTTGTTCCGCTTGAGTACCTCCAGCAAAGGCACAACCCGAACAATAACCATAAGTATCAGTATCTTCACCCTCTCTATCACTACCACAAGAATTATCACAATTTAAAGGTGCACAACAATCCCTTTCATCTTCACCAATCTCACAACAACATTCACAAGTAGCCTCATCATCTATTACACAAACATCATCAGAAGTACAAATTGCACCATTATCACAAATAGTATCAGTAGCGCAAACACCACCACCTTGACCATTATTAACACAGCTCAAATTATCATCCTCACAAACTGAACATGTTTCATTTTCATTAACACAAACACCATCACCAATATTAGTCCAATTCTCAGGACAAGAACTATCTACATTAATATGTAAACGATTAGCAGTTCCATTTTCTCCTTCATATTCTTGGCAAGTTTGATAAGTATAATATGTTTCATCTCCTAAACTATATGAAATTTGTTCTGATAAATAACAACTACTACCCTCAAGCACACATTTATCTAAACCATCATTATAAAGACAATTATTTTCATCTTCACAACCAGGATAAGAGTCACAGCTGTAATCACACTCACTAGAGACAGTTTGACCACCTCCAGGATATATAGAACACTTTCCAGGTGAATTAGGGCAAAACTCATCTACCTGACAAGCTCCCATAGCCTTAGCCATTCCTTCACAACTATAATAATTATCAGGATTTTCCCAACCAGTACTAAAATTCCATTGATACATTGAACTAGGAATATCTACATAACAATTCTCATAAATACTATTAGTACCTTCATTCTCACATCTTCCTTCTTTGTATGTTCCTGCAGGACAACATATTTGATTACCACAATCATCATTAACTTCACATTGTTCAACAGAAAAATCCAAAGAATTACCTGCTTCAGAATCTTTTATTACCTTAACAGGTCCAGTACTAGCATTTTGAGGAACTTGAGTTTCTAAATATAAATAATCATTTTCAGCTAAAATTTCTGAATTTTCTCTTTTATTATAATAAAAATCAACTATAGCTTGCGTATTTATTTCACCAAAATATTCTCCATATAAAGTTACCGGAGAATTTGTAGGCCCTCTAATTGGTTCAATTTTACATAAACTAGGTTTTAAATTTTGACTACTATCTACAATAAAGGCATTAGGATTAGCTTCATTAGAATTAATTTCCCATTCATCTATTTCCATGTTAATAGCATAAGTACCATCTTCAGCATTTTCAGGCACTTTTACAATCACTTCTTTATCAGTCCAAACTGAAGACTGACAAACACTAGGGAAATCATAACTAGCTTCATAATTACCAAAAAGTACTTGATTAAAACCTCTAACATTTCCAAAACCAGAACCTGTAATAGTAACATACTGACCTGGAGCTCCAATTTCTGGTGACAAAGAAGTAATATATGGACCTGCATCAGCCTCAGGTTCTTTAGTAAAATCAAGATAATTACTTTTTACCGGAAATCCACTAAAATCTTTAATAACGAAAGTTGTCATTTTCCCCTCTTGAATATTAGGAACCAAACTTGTACCACTAGTTTGAGAAAAACTAGAACTTAGACCTCTAGATTTTTGATTATAAGTTCCAAAATAAGCATCACTAGAATTTAATCTCAAACCTTGATATTGTATCTCATCAGTTAAGACGCCTTGCTTAGGATCTAAAGTACAAAGTCCAGGTCGTTCAATATTATTAATTACAAAATCATCTATATATGGACCTAAATCGTTATAAGTATTATCAGATAAATTATCATCAATACTCCTTACTGCAATAGGTCCTGAATTAGCTCCACTTGGAACTACTGCAATAATTAAATTATCACTTAGAACTCCACTACAATTTGAATTTACTTGATTAGGATCAACAGCCAAAGTATTATCATTTTCATTATTTAAATCACCAAGAAATATAAGTTCTGTGCTAGTTGAAAAATTATGTCCGTGTATGCTAATTAAATTACCACTGGCACCATTTGGTGTTTCTAAATTACAAACTTCTCCTTCAGTGCCACAATCTGAATCTTGAACACATGGAGAATTAACATCATTTTCACAAAACCCTCCATAAGGACTAATTGATGTAATTACAGGTGAACCTTGGCAAGTACAAGTATCCGCATCACAGGTCAAATAATTTCCACACATTTCATCACTTGGTTGACTACAAACACCTTCTTCACTTTGAATATCAGCCTCGCAAGCATCACCAATTCCTCCTAGCTCTTCACAAAAACAATCTTGATTACAAAATGAATTATCATCACAAATACTATTATCTTGATTACAAACATCAGTTAAAGTGTTTCCATCACAAGATTTATTACTATCAGAACTACAATCAGAGCCAACACAAAGCCCCCAAGAACCATCAATGCAAACTCTAGTTCCACCACAACCACACTCAATTACTTCACCATCACTACATCCTGTATTTGATGGGTTAGAATTACCAGTAGAGTTCATTACTCTTGATAAAACAAAAGTAGCTATACCCCAAGAAGATAAAACTATAATTAAACCAATAACTCCATTTTTTAATAGTTTTTTAGCACTATTAACCTTTTCCTCTTCTCCTTCTGCCATCATCCACTTAAAACCAGCAATAATTATAATACCTACCGCAATAATACCTAAAAATAATATGGCTATATTAATAATCCTACCTACCACAGTTCTAGGGTCTTCTTGTCCCAATTCAACACTGTTATTTACAGCATTAACACCAGTATCTAAAGCTTCCACAGTTTCAGCTGGTACTAAAAATAAAGCTAAAGCTATAATTAGTAATATTAATATATGAATTTTTCGCTTAAACATTGTGCTTTTTATTAATTATTATCACAATTTTCACTAGCTACACCAGAGCAACAACTTGGATTTAAATCACTAGCAACACAATCAGGACCACTGCTTGGTTTATAACAATTTTGATATATATCTCTTACTCCAGAACCAACTTCTGCAATATGAGTTAAAGCATCACTAAATAATGAATGCTTAATAATAGCGGAAGTGACATCTGCTTGTCCGTCTAAAGGAGCTATATCTGTATTTTCGGTATTAATCCAATAACCCAAACCATATGGGCTAGAACCTCTAAGATTAATTAATTGATGCTCATATTCTTTATCACCTTGTTTAATTATTGTACTACCACTTTTTAAGGAAGTACTACTCATTAATTTATCAAATTCTACCACCACTGGATCATCTAAATTTACACCTTCATCGTCAAGTTCAGGACTAATAGTATTTATTTTAGGTGCAGAAATTTCAATATTATCGTTAATATAAAAGCTCCACATATAATTATCTTTACCTTCACTAGTTTCAATGTTTTCATAGTAAAAACTTAAAGGCCCATCAGCCACACCATCACTATTTCCGTCTAAAGAATTAAGGGCTGCATCTAAAATACCAGTTAATCCATCACCTGGATCACTAGCGGGATAATTACTACCTTCATCATCTTGACAAACATTATCATCTAATCCAGTATCTTCACAATTATTAAATGGAGAATGAGAAACACAATCATTATCACTAGCACAACTCTTCAAATCAGAAGCTACTAAAACCACTGCTAGATTGCTAGAGCCAGGAAGACAATAAATAGTTTCACCACAGCCATTAACACCACATTCGTTATTAGAAATAAATTCTACTGTTTTAAATTGATTAGAAACCACAAAATTACCATCTAAATAATCACCTTCACAAATATTTTCATTACAATTATATGACAAGCAATCACTATCATCTACACAAGTATTACCGGAATTAGATGCGCCATTTTTAAAATTAATAATCCTTAGAAAATTAGAAATATTAGAAGCAGAGCCAGAGATTGTAGCTGGATTTATAGCTTCATTAAAATTAATTTGTATAATTGAATTACGAGGTTGATCTTTTTTATCATCAGTATTTTGTATCTCTTGCCCTGTTACACCTCCAGACATTGAAGTAATATCTAAATTAGTAGCTGAACTATTTAAAATAATATTATTACCCTCTTCACCTTGAACTTTTGCCTCTAAATTAATTGTATCGCCATCATGTGAAGCTTCTACATTAGGATGTCCACTTAAAGTAATATAAATATTTTGAGCTTGTTCATTAACATCACTACTAAGTTCAATTTTATTAGCACCTTCATCTTCACTTACAACATAAGTTTGAGAACCAACAGTTAAAGAATCTGCTAACACTTCGGGTGTAACATTAACTAACCAAGAACTACCATCTGAATAAGTATCACCACTAACGGTAAGAGTAAAATAATTATCAAAAACTACTTCATTATTATTAAAAACACCTTGCGCTACCAAATTACTATTATTATCATATAATGCAGCTTGAGAACCTCCATTTGTAACTTGAACAGTAAAAATTTCGATTTGTTGATGGTAATCTTCAGAAATTTCAGCACTAGCCTCGTCCCAATTAGCACCTTCACCTTCATCATTTTTAACAACACTATCAACACTAGCTGAAGTATAAGTATCTAATTCACCTAAAACTGTAATACTGCCAGTAGCCGCCTGATAACTAGTACTACTAACACTATCTTTGCCATTATCAGGTGCTGGAAAAACACTAGTTACCTGAGGAGGTGTTAAATCTAAAAAAGTACCCACTTCAAAACTCCACTCTAAATAATCAGTGCTACAATTATCAAATATATTACCTTGATCAGCTTTTTCTATAGCATTTGACAAATAGACTGTATGCCAAGTTTTTGAATCTGATGAACCCAAATGATTAGCTGGCGCTAAAGCAAAAGATAAGCCATTATCAGAAACTGTAGCATAAACATCTGTTATATTATTATTACAATCTCCATCATCACAAGCATCTCCATTGTTTTGCTCATATATATGTATATTTTCAGGATTTATTTTATCACCACTATTGCAGTAATCACCATCTCCATTAGTATCTAAACAAAAAGTTTCTAAATTTAATTCTTCTTTAAATTCTATAAGTATGGCTGTATTTCTAGCTACATCTTTCTGTGAGGGTTCAGGATACACACTTTGCACTGAACATGAACCAATAGCACCAGACCCTATTATACCACTATTACCATCATCTGTGCCCATGTTTATACCACCATTATCAGTAGCGCCCAATAATCTGTTTAAAATAAAAGTAGCTATACCCCAAGAGGATAAAACTATAACTAAACCAATAACTCCATTTTTTAATAGTTTTTTAGCACTATTAATTTTCTCTTCATCTCCTCCAGCCATCATCCATTTGAAACCAGCAATAATTATAATACCTACCGCAATAACACCTAAAAACAATATAGCTATATTAATAATTCTACCCACCACAGTTCTAGGATCTTCTTGTGATAATTCGATTGAATTGTTCACAGCATTAACACCAGTATCTAAAGCTGATACTGGAGATGCAAAAAAAACAAAACCTAATACTGCTAGTCCAAATATGAAAATGAAAAATTTAAATTTCATTATAGTAAAATAAATACTTTTTTAGCTTTGACTGCAAGCTATGTATATAGTATAATAAATTAAATATAATTATCTTCTTTTTCATATTATAACACATAATTAATAAAATAAAAAAGGGACAATTAAACTTTTCAATATAAAATGACTATAGAAAGAATTATTAAAAAATTTAAAGAAATTCATCCTGGAGTTAACACTGCTTTACTCTTTTCAGCTTATCAATTAGCAAATAAAGCACACCAAGGACAAAAAAGAAAAAGTGGTGAAGATTACATACAACACAGTTTACATACTGCTTACGTTTTAACTCAAATTAAAGCTGATATAAATACTGTAGCAGCCGGTATACTTCATGATGTTCCAGAAGATACTAAATATACTTTAAAAGAAATAAAGCAAAAATTCGGAGATGATATATATAATTTAGTTAATGGGGTAACAAAACTAGGAACAATTAAATATAGAGGTGAAGAAAAATATAGAGAAAATCTTAAAAAAATGTTCGTAGCTATGGCTAAAGATGTTAGGGTAATATTTATTAAATTTTGTGATAGATTACATAATTTACGCACTTTAGAGGCATTACCACCTAACAAACAAAATCGTATAGCTAAAGAAACCTTAGAAATTTATGCACCTATAGCAGGACTTTTAGGAATGTGGCGTTTAAAATGGCAAATGGAAGATATTTGTTTCAAAATTTTACAAAATGAAGAGTATAGAAAATTAGAACATAAATATGAAATAGAAAAAAAGGCAGAAAGAAATCAATATTTTTTGAAAATTAAAAACATATTATATGATAAATTAAGTGAAAGTGGAATAAAAAACTATGAAATGGAAGTTCGTTTTAAGCATTTATACAGTATTTATCAAAAAATGAAGAAAAAAGATCGTCGTTTTGATGAAATATATGATGTTTTTGCTTTAAGAATTATTGTTCCCTCTATTGATGATTGCTATAAAACTCTAGGAGTTATACATACTATCTGGAAACCAAAAACAAATCGATTCAAAGATTACATTGCAATGCCTAAACCAAATGGTTACCGCTCACTACACACTACTGTTTTTGGTCCTGAAGGTAAAAATATAGAATTTCAAATAAGAACCCAAGAAATGCATGATGAATCTATCTATGGATTATCTGCTCATTGGTATTACAAAGGAAAAGGTAGTGATAAAAGTGCTAGACAACCATATTGGATTAAAGAAATTCTTAAAATTCAAAAAAATCTTAATACTAAAAATTTCATTGATGAAATTAAACTAGATATTTTTCGCAATCGAATATTTGTTCATTCCCCTAAAGGAGACATATTTGAACTTCCTGAAAAAGCAACACCAATTGATTTTGCCTACGCTGTACATACAGATATAGGAAACAAAGCTGTTAGAGCTTTAATTAATGACAAAATAGCTAGCTTAGAACATCCTCTGGGAAATGGTGATATTGTAGAAATTGTAATCGACAGAAATCGTAAGTATCCAAATAAAAATTGGTTAAAATTTGTTAAAACTAAAAAGGCTAAAGAAAGAATTAAACAAAACTCTAAAAAAACAGCCTTCAATAATATTAAAGACCTTATCAAAGGAAATCAAAAAGAACACAAACATAAAAAACATCATAAAAATAATAAATAATAACATACAAAAAGAGACATCATATAGATGTCTCTTTTTAATTATTTCAGATATAGCACACTATTTTCTATCATCAGTTAATTTGCCAATTTTACGCAAATACTCATTTTTCTTTCCTAATTCTAAACTAGTTAAAGCATACTTCTTCTGTTCTCTTTTAGATTTTTTACCTTGGTAATAACGTTTTTCTCTTGCTTTATCCAAACGTTTAGAATTTCTAAGTCCTTTCTTAAATCTTCTTAAAAAACTTTCAAAATTTTCACCTGTCTTACGCTTAAAATCTGCCATAATTAACACCTTCCTTTCTATTTATATAATTTATTATATTATTAATATTTATATTAATATTTAATAATTATTTTAATTTTTTATTAATATCACTTTTAATTTTTTTCTGTGGTATTATTTCTTGTACCCCAGAATCCATATCTCTAAGAAGTATGGTATCATCGTTTAATTCCTTTTTACCAATAATTAAAGATAATCTAGCATCTAATTCTTTTGCTTCTTCTAATTGAGTTTTTAAACTATTAGTAGCAAAAGAGTGTCTAACATTATAACCTTCCTTTCTAAGTTCTTCAAATATCTGTAAAGATTTAATTTTAGCCTGTTCACTTATTTGAGCAATAAAGATAAGATTATATGGTTTTGGAAATAAAATCAAGCCCTGTTCTTTAATTTTTGTTAAAGCTCTTTCTAAACCAATAGCCATACCAACAGCTGGTGTTGCTTTATTTCCTAATTTTTCTACTAAATTATCATAGCGACCACCACCACCAAGAGAATATCTAAACTGAGCATTTTCTTTTTCATCTAATGGCCAAATTTCAAAAACAGTATCATTATAATAACTTAAACCTCTAACTAAATAAGGATCAAAGTTATAACGAATATCTAATTCATCAAGATATTCAACAACCT
The DNA here is from genome assembly GCA_021734135.1 of Patescibacteria group bacterium. Lineage (GTDB taxonomy): Bacteria > Patescibacteriota > Patescibacteriia > Patescibacteriales > UBA12465 > JAIPJO01. The sequence continues at coordinate 47,114 of JAIPJO010000001.1, read as the reverse complement.
TACTAAAATGTTCCCTACTATCTTCACTTAAAAAATCAGCAATTTGTGGAGCATCTTTTCTAATCTCCATACATTCTTTTTCTTTACAATCTAGTAATGCTAATGGATCCTTTTCTAATAACTTTTTACAAGAATTACATAATTTACTACGTTTACCTCTTTCTTTATAAAAAGCTGTTAGTTTATTTTTATATTCTTTCTGACAATCTTTATCACCCAAACTATTAATTTGCACCTCAACATTTAAACCTAAATCTTTAAACATGTTATAAGCAGTAACCATAAGTAATACTTCAGAAACTGGCTTATCTTCTCCAATAACCTCTGCATTTACTTGATTAAATTGTCTATAACGTCCATTTTGTAATTTTTCTTGTCTAAAAACAGGTCCAACTGAAAATAAACGAACTGGATGTGGCATTTCTTCTTCTAAATTATATTCCTGATATGCTCTAAGTATCCCTTGTGTTAACTCTGGTCTCAAAACAACCTTTTCTTTTTTATCACTAATAAAACTATAAAATTCTTTAGGATCATTATTACGAAAAGAACTCTTAAATAATTCTGCTTTCTCAAGTATTGGCGTTTCTATTTGTTTAAAACCGTACCTATGTAAAAAATCAGTAATATTATTTTTAACTATCTCCCAATTATCAAAATCCTTTACTGTAACATCTTTAGTCCCTAATATACGAGAAAAGTTTTTTCCTGGTTTAATATTTACATTTTTTTTATTATTTCTATTTTTTTGATTTCTTTGTTTGGGCATATATATAGTTATTAATAATTTATATCATATTTAAAAACTTCAAATTTATCTATTGGCCAACCTCTAATCCATACCTTACCAACAATAAAACTTTCATTAACAGGACCAAAACTACGAGAATCCTTAGATGCAGTACGATTATCTCCTAAAACATAATACTCATCTTCTTTTAATTCCACTTCTTCATTTTTTAAACCATAGGTTTGTGTACCATTGGGTAAATACTTTTCATCTAATAAAAACCCTCTAGAATTATCATCATTATAAATATAAACTAAACCATTTTTTACTTCCACTCTTTCTCCTGGTAAAGCAATTATTCTTTTAATAAAATACTCTTGCGGATGTCTAGGATAACGGAAAACCACCACTTCACCTCTTTTAGGTTCATTAAAACGATAACTTATCTCATCAATTATTAAATATTCATAATCATGAAAGCTAGGCTCCATTGATGCTCCTTTCACATAGAAAGGTTGTATTAAAAAATATCTAACTGGAACAATAATAGCTAGAGATATTAATACTATCTTTAAAACTTCAAAAAAGAAGCTAAAAAACTTTTTAAACATAAAATTATTTATTTATTGCAATAAAAGTAAACTAATTATAGCATTTTTTAATCACAAAATCAAGTGATAAAATATTTACTATATTATGCCCTAATAACCTTAGTAACCACACCATTTATAGTATATCCTAAAGAATCTAAATCTTCCTTATGTAAAACAATTGGTGGTATTTTTAAACTTGATTCAGAAACCAATCTAATTTCATTACTATCTCTATCTTCGTAAAAGCGCTTAATATTAGCTAGACCATCAATAATAGATAAAACATAATCTCCATTTCTTGGTTGTAAACCATTATCAATAACAACATAATCACCATCTTTTACACTTTTTCCATTAATGTTAGCTTTATTTAATGATTTTCCCACTGCTTTAACAATAAAAAGATCTTTAGGATCTCTTTTCCTATTTAATACTTTAGGTGATATCTTCATGTAACCTAAAATATCCTGCTGAGCAATTTGTAGGGCTTGCCCACAATTAGCTAAACCTAAAATAGGTAAATTGAATAACTCATCAATAACAAAAGCTTCACCAGAAGATACTTTAGTTGTATCCTTTTTGGAGTCTAGATAAATCAAACCTTTATCTCTTAACTTATCAATATGATAAATAACGGTTTGTGGATTTTTAATATTTAATTCTTTTCCTATCTCACGATAAGTCATTGAGTTAAGATTTTTCTTCTTGGCTAAATCAAGAATTTTTCTTTGATTATCATGCATATATTTATATTAATAATTATTATATAAATATTATAAAGCATAGAATAAAATGTGTCAATAGTTTTATTTACACAGTTTATTATATTAATATTATTTATATTATTTATTATATAAAATAAAAATACACCTATATTTTAATAGATGTATATAATATTAATAGATATTAAATACTAAAATTATCTCAATATATTTAAATTTTATTTTTAAATCAAATTATTCTGACCAACTTGATTCTTCCCTAAATGCTCATAACCTCTAGCCGTTACCATTCTACCTCTAGCAGATCTTTCTAAAAAGCCAAGTTGCATTAAATATGGTTCATAAACATCTTCTATTGTTGACATTTCCTCTCCAGAAGCAGCAGACAAAGTATTAAGACCTACAGGACCACCATTAAATTTATCAACAATAATTTCTAGTATCTTTCTATCAATAAAATCTAAACCTAAATTATCCACCTCTAACATTTTAAAAGAATTTAAGCAGTCTTTTTCAGTAATTTCACCAGTTCCCTTTACCTGACAATAATCTCTAACTCTTTTGAGCAATCTATTAGCAACTCTAGGAGTGCGACGAGAACGGCTACTTATTGCTTTACTAGAAGCTTTATCAATATTTATCTTTAAAATACTAGCACTTCTTTGTACAATTTTTTCAATATCACTTTCTTCATAAAAGTTTAGGTGATGAACTAAACCAAACCTATCTCTAAGTGGGGCAGATAAGTGACTGGCTTTAGTAGTGGCTCCAATAATGGTAAAGCGTGGGAGGTCTAAACGTAAAGTTCTAGCACTAGCACCTTTTCCCATAATAATATCTAGGGCATAATCTTCCATAGCTGGATAAAGTATTTCTTCAATACTTCTATTTAAACGATGAATTTCATCAATAAATAAAATATCATTTTCAGCAATGTTAGTTAAAATAGCAGCTAAATCTCCTCCTTTTTCAATAGCTGGTCCGGAGGTAATTCTTAAGTTAGCACCTGTTTCCTTAGCAATAACATGAGCTAGGGTAGTTTTACCAAGTCCAGGGGCACCATATAAAAGAACATGTTCTAAGGCTTCTGATCTTTTTTTTGCAGCTTCAATACTTATCTTTAAATTATCCTTTACTTTTTCTTGGCCAACATATTCATGTAAGTGCTGAGGACGCAAAGAACTATCCCAAGCTTTATCTTCGGAGTTTTCATTAGAACTTATAATTCTATCTGTCTCTTCCATATATTTATATAATAATATTTATACAAGAATACTTCTCTATATATTATATTATATTATCTAAATCGTAAAATGTTAAAATATTTCTAAAATTTTCTAAACTCACAAATACTATTAAAATCACAATAAGAACATTTTTGAGGGCTAGGGGTGGGGGCGAAATTCATTGATTTAATTTGCTCTATTTCTTCTTGTAATTGTTCTTGTAATTTTTCTAACTGTTTATCTGTAGCTGAAAAAGAAAGTTTGTGACCTTCTTTGTCTAAAAAATAATAACTTAATTTTGATACTTTAAGATGTAAAACGTTTTCCAGTGCTAGTTGATATATCATTAATTGTCTTTTATCTTTAGTATCCAACTTATCTTTAACTCTACCTGTTTTATAATCGATTACTTCCACTGTGCCATCTTCTAATTTATCCACTCTATCAATAGCACCTTTAATTGAATCTTGACCAACTTTCAAAACAAAATTTTTCTCCAACATCACTGGTCTTACATTTTTTTCTTCTAATAAATTATTATAGAAATTAATTAATGATTCTTTACCCTTTTTATAATACGCTTCTTTTTCTTTTTTGCTTTCATAACCTCCTTCTTGCCAGTAATCATTATATAAATCCATTAATCTATCTAAATTTATCTGACTTGTAATCTCCTCTTTTCTTTTTTTAGTTTCTGCAAATAAACTAGTTTGAGCTTGGCCTATTTCTAACAATGGGTACATAAATTGATATAAAGTGTTATGTAAGGATCTACCAAAAGATAGACTAGCTTTTTCAGGAGCAGGAACTTTAAGTATAAAAGCATAACGATACTGCCAAGGACATTTGCTGTATGACTCTAATTGTGAAAAAGAAAATTTGTTAGGTAAACTGAGTTGACTTTTGTTTGTCTTGCTTAAACTTTTTGCTTCTTCCTTGTATAAATCTTTTTCCAATTCATTTAAAGCTTGATAATCAGCACTAAATTTTTCTTTAGCATTTAAATTCATTTCCTCAAGAAAAAGTGAGGGCTTTTTTTCTAACTTACCACCATAATCTTTAGCGCTGGTTAAATAAAGACTTTCCTTAGCTCTAGTAATAGCTACATAAAATAATCTTCTTTCCTCTTCTACGTGAAAATCTTTATCTGATTCAACTTTCTCTTTAATTAAATCATCCGGAATTGTTATTTTATCTGTTCTAGAAATAGTAGGAAAACGTTTATCAACCAAATTACAAACAAAAACATAATTAAATTCTAAACCCTTAGCAGAATGTACTGTCATTATTTTAACTACTTCAGGATCTTCAAATTCTAAAAACAAAGAACCACTTTCTCCAGCTTCAAGTTCTAAATTTAAATAGTTAACAAAATCTTTTAATTTAGCTTCTTTATCAGCACTTTCAAATTCTTTTATTTTCTTATAAAACTGATTCAACCAAGAAAATTTTTCCTTGTCCCTATCTTGATCTAATTTTTTAGTAATTGCAAAAGCTTTTACATATTCTAAAAATATCTTACTAGGATTTTCCTTTTTAGCCATTTCACTATGCTTCTTAATTAAACTAAGAAGTTCATTAATTTTTTTATATGACTCACTATCTAAATCATTTAAAATATGAATATTTTCTAAAGCTTCATATAATGACCAGGTCTTTCTTCTAGCTAATTTATTTAATTCTAAAATATCTTTATATGGTAAAGAAAAATAATCAAAGTTTAACACTCTAAACAAAGCTGAAGATTCATGATAATTATCTAAAAGTTTAAAGTATGCTATAGCATTTAATATTAAAGGCTTAAAATACAAACCTTTTAAAGAAACAAATTGATTAGGAATGCCATGACGATTTAATTCTTTAACAAACTTGTCCGCTGCATCATTAGCTCTAACTAAGATAGCAAAGTCAGACCATTTACTGTTTTTATTAGTTTTATATATAGTTTCTATTTTTTCTCTAACAAAAGTAGTTTCTGACTCTTCATTTTGCAAATGCCAATGTTCTACTTTTGCATCTATTGGTTTTTGCGCCTTTAATTCTTTGTTAACATTAATTTTTTCTTCTAAACGATTAGGATTATTATGTTTAACAAGTTCATAAGCTTTATCTAGTATTTTTTGTCCTGAACGATAGTTCTTAGTTAAAACTATTTGTTTAGCTGTAGGAAAATCATCTTTAAACTGCATAATATTAAAAATCGAAGAACCACGAAAACGATATATACTTTGATCATCATCTCCCACTACAGTAAGGTTTTGGTGAGACTTAATAAGTAATTTGATTAATTCATATTGAGCCCAATTAGTGTCTTGAAACTCATCAACCATTACTTGCTTAAACTTATTTTGATATTTATTAAGTATATGAGGTCTTTCTTTAAAAAGTTTTAAAGTATAAGTAATTAAATCTCCAAAATCTAAATAAGAATTATCAAGAAGTAATTGATTATAAGTATAATATGCATTAGCTAACTCTTTATAACGTGCTATTTCTTGTTCTTGTTCTTTAGCCTCCTCATTGTTTAAACTATTATCCTTATTAAGTTCTAAACTTTCAGCATAATCAAGATAGTTTTGTGGAGAAATCTCTTCATCTTTTAATCTTGAAAAGTGTTTAATTAACTCTTGAATGAACTTAGTTGAATTACCAAGTGGCTTATAATAATCGAGCTCAAATTTATTTAAATTATTATAAATAAAAATCCATTGCTGTGTTTGAGTTAACAATTCAAAATCTATTGGTAAACCAATCTCTAAACCATGATCTCTAAGAACTCTTTCGCAAAAACTATGAAAAGTACTAATCCACAAATCAAAATAACCATAAGGTAAAGCTTCTAAAGCTCTTTCTTCCATTTCAGCTGCTGCTTTTTCCGTAAAGGTTAAAAGTAATATTTCTTCAGTATTAACTTTTTTCTCATTCATTAAATAAATCATCCTACTAATAAGCACTGATGTTTTACCAGTACCAGCTCCAGCCACTAAAAGCAAAGGACCATTTTCATGTTCTATTGCTTGTCTTTGTTCTTTATTTAAATGAGAAAAATCTACTTTCATAGTTATATATTTTATTATCAATTAAATATTATTTACTTAAATCTACAATTTTCTTTAACTTAGCATTCTTTTTCATAGGCCCAATAATTGCTAAGTTTAATCTATCATTAACAAATAAATCTTTAGCTAATTTTTGTATATCAGCACTACTAACTTTATTTATTTCAGCTAAAAAGTCTTTGGGTTTCTTAAATGATTTTCTAGTCACAGATTGACGAGCATAAAAACTAGCAATAGCGTCAGAACCTTCCAAACTTAAAGCCATACGTCCTTTTATCATCTCCTTATTTCTTTTCAGTTCTTTAGCTAAAACTGGCTCAAAGGCTAATTTTTTAAATTCTTCTAGTATAACTTTAATGGCTTCATAAACTGCTTCATTTTTAAGTCCTGCCTCTACTGCTAAATAACCTGAATCTTTATATAATTCAGTAACAGCTTTAACATAATAAGCTAAACCTCTTTTCTCTCTAATCTCTGTAAAAAGACGAGAGCTCATAGATCCACCTAAAATAACTTGCATTAATTTTAAAGTAGCCTCTCTTTTATTATCAATTGCAAAAGCTCTTACACCAAGTGCTAAATTAATTTGATCGTTTTCTTTATACTCTACTTTTATCTGTGGTGCACTTTGTTTAAGATTAATTTTAGCTGGCTCTTTCTTTTTATTTTTAGAAAAATCAGCAAAATATTTACTACTTAAACTATTAATATTTTTAGGTAAATTACCGGCTAAAACTAAATGAAGATTATTAGCTCCATATTGCTTTCTATAATAGTCAACAAAATCTTTTCTTTGAAATTTCTTAATATTATCTTTAGTACCAATAACTTCCCAGCCTGCACTATTGTCACCATATAAACATGACTCAAAAACATCATCTAATCTCATCATGGGGTTAGCTCTATACATATTAATTTCTTCTAAAATAACACCTCTTTCCTTATCAACCTCCTCTTGTTTAAAAGTTGAGTTAGATAACATATCACTAAGTATCTCTAAGGCTATTTCTAATTTATCAGCTCTAAGTTTTATATAATAACCAGTATATTCTTTAGAGGTAAAGGCATTAAACTCCCCTCCTACAGCATCTAAGGCTGAAGCTAAACTAAGGGCATCAGGATATTTTTCTGTACCCTTAAACATCATGTGCTCTAAGAAATGACTAATACCATTATTAGTTCTGCTTTCATTTCTAGAACCTGTTCCTACCATAATTAAAGCAGTTACGGTTTTAGAGCTACTGTCAGGAATCTTTATAATTTCTAAATCATTTTTTAACTTATCTATTTTGTAATTATTCATATAGTAATTATTTATTATTAATATATCTTAAATTTAACACATATCAGCTATAATTCAAATTAAGAAATATTAAAATAAACAAATATTACTTAAAATGAAAAAATATTGTTTAAAAAATAACAAAGAAAAAGTTATAAAAATTAAAGATTTACCCACACATGAGAAACCTAGAGAAAAACTTTTAGAAAAAGGTCCTGATATATTATCTATGTCAGAATTAATAGCCATTATATTACAAACTGGCACTAAAAAAGAAAACATAATTAATATGAGCTCAAGATTACTTAAAGAATATGGAAATAAAGCAATATCTGAGCAAACAGATCCTCAAATATTAAGTAAACAATTTGATTTACCTATTGTTAAATCTTCTCAACTTATCGCTTGTTTTGAACTAGGGAAAAGATTATTTAAAGAAAATCAAGGAATAATGAAAACTATTAAAAACGCTAAAGATGTCTATAACTATCTTCAAGATATGAAGAGTTTAAATAAAGAACAATTTAGAGGTCTTTATCTAAATAGCAGAGCAAAAATTATACACGATGAAATTATATCACTAGGGACCTTGGATTGCTCAATAGTTCACCCCAGAGAAGTCTTTCAACCGGCCATTGAATATAGTGCTACCGCCATAGTATTAGCTCACAACCATCCCTCAGGTGATACTAGCCCTAGTCTAGAAGATATTAAGGTTAGTGCTAACTTAATTAAAGCTGGAAATATTTTAGGTATTGAAGTTTTAGATCATATCATTATTACCAAAAACAGCTATCAAAGTATTAATTTAAATATTAATAATGAAGACAATTATTAAATAAATATAAATAATAATTAAATTAATTAATCTAAGAATTATGATTTATACAAATAATTACAAAAACTATCTAAAAAAATATCACAATTTGATATGTGATAAAAAAAGTACTAATTTTCATGTTAAAGCTAAAGACTATTTTGGCAGTCTAGCAACTATTTTAAACCTATTATCTCAAAGCAATAACCTCACAGAAAAAGAGATTAAAAATATATTAAAAAGCCTAGCGAGGGATCTTGTTTATTTGCAGGAGAATTATAGGATTATAGAAAAAAATAAGAGCTAACTTGACAAAAAAAATATATAGTATATAATTATAATATAATTTAATAATATAATTATATAATATGAATAGCAAACAATTATCTATTACAATAAATAAAGATAACTTTGATTTCCTGGAACAGACCTCCAAAACAAAGAAAAAGAATCGCTCAGAACTTATCGACAAAATCTTAAGTGAATACAGAAAATATCTGTTAAAAAAGGAAATAGAAGCAGGTTTCTCAGCTCAAGATCAGAATGATTTAGAGCTAGCTAACTCTGATTTTTCTAATTATCTAACATTAATTGAAAAAAATGAATAAACCTATAAATCAATTTGAGATTTGGCAAACTAACTTAAACCCTACAAAAGGATCAGAACAAAAAGGTATAAGGCCTTGTTTAATCATGCAAACAAATGCTAGTGGACCTAAGGCTCAAACTACCATAATAGCGCCATTTAGTAGTAAAAAGCTAGAAAACATATATCCCTTTGAGATAAAGGTTTCTTCTTCTAAGAAAAATGGACTACAAACAACCTCTAAATTAAAATGTGAACAAATAAGAGTTATAGATAAAGATAGATTAATAAAAAAAATAGGAGACTTAGAAAAAAACTACTATGACAATATCTTTAAAGCTTTAAGGGTGACTTTTGATATTGATAAATTATTTAATTAATTTTTCAATCTCTTTTTTTTAATGCCATCACCTACACTAACAGGTCTTAATATTAAACCTGAAATTAAAGCTAGTATAAGCCAACCAAAGTGAAGTGATATTAACCAATGCTCTGCTAACATTATTATTAGAAGCATTAACCATAAAGAAACATATAAGACTTGTTTTCTGCTATAGGCTATAGCAAATAGATATAGAAAAAACATCAAGAAAGCTATAAAGCCAAAGATGCCAACTTCAGCTATAAGAAGTAAAAAACTATTGTGTACTGGCTGTAATTCATATATTTCTTTATCTGGATAATATTCATATAAAGCTAAGCTATAATTACCAACGCCTACTCCAAAATACAAATTATCTTTGATAATTGTTTTAGTCTCAACTATTTGCTCTTGTCTTTCATTGATAGACTTTTTTTCTAAACGATTATCAGTATCTAGTCTTGAGAAAAACAATTGACTATAGACACTAATTATAATAACAGCTAAAAGAGTTAAAGCTGAAATAACTTTAATTATTTGTTTATAATTTTTTTTATAAAATAAATAATATAAAACTATTAATAAAGCACCGATAAATCCAGCCCCTATTGCTAGCCTTGAAAAAGAAACTAGTAAGGCCATAAATGATATTAAAATGCTAGCCCAGAGAAATAAAGATAATCTTAATTTTTTAAAACTTTTAATCTTTTTATTTTGAGCTAATAATAAATATAGTGAAATAATTAAACTAGTAGCCATTAAGACACCAAAGATGTTGGGATGATCAAGTCCTCCATAAGCTCTAAGCCAACGTCCAGAAACTGTTTCTATAACAGCTTGCCCTAAATCAGAAGCACTGTGTTTAGCCATACCTAAATATTTACTGCTAAATGAACTTTGTGAAATAAACTGTGAAATTCCTAAAATACCTTGCAACAATGAAGCTCCTAAAAACCAAAATAAAAGCTTTAGCTTATTATACTGAGCTGTTATTAAAACCCAAATTAATAAAGAAAAAATTATAAACCAAAAATAATGTAATAAAGATAAGTTATAATTATACGAAACTATAATTGAGATAATAATAAATATTTCAAAGACTCCCAGAAAATACCATAATCTATTTTTAATCTGAGCACTAATAGTTTTAAAATATGCACTAAGTGTTAATAATACTAAAATTATTATTAATAAATCTGTAAAATAAAAACTAATAGCATGAAACTCTAGAGAAAAACCATCTTCAGTCCAGGCGCTGACAATATATCTAGTTTGTAAAGGTAGAATAAAAACTACAAAATACAATAGATATTTAACTAGCTTTTTTACATTCAAAATATTTAATTTTTTTAGCTTATAATTTATCTTCATAAACTCTCATTTTTTCTAAATATTTTTGATAATAATACTGCCTTTTATCTAAAACATGAAGTTTTAAAATTTCATCATTTATAATAACTTCATTACCTTTATTGGCTTTATTTTTAATTTCCTGAGGAAATAAATGCCATTGTATTTTTTTTAAAAAATTTTCAATAAATCCATTATTTCTATTTTTATTATAAAAAGATTTTTTAATTTCTTTTTTATCTACTTCTTTTTCTACTTTAAAATAATTTTTTTTATTATTTACATCTATAACTTTAAAATAATTGGGTAAATATTTTTTTAACCAAATATTTTCTGCTAATAATTTATTTAAATAATTATCTTCATCATAAATAGAGCTAAAATTAACTAACCAATAGAAAAAATCTAAGTCATTTTCTTTAGTATAATTTTGTAAATTTAAATTATATTCACTTACAAAAAAACTTAAACAAAGTTTATCTTTCTTGTTTTTAGGGCTAGGTCTTAAATTAAATAACTTAGCAATTGTAGCTAAAATAAATCTTGTGGTCCAAATTTTATTTTCTTTAGTGATAATAATTAAATCTATATCTCCTTCTTTTCTTAAATTATATAAACCCTTACCATTACTTATCGCCACAAGTTTTAAGCTAGTAAATAATCTAAATACTTTTGCCCATTTCTTAGCTATTTTCATCTTTTTCTTACTATAATTATATCTTCTTTGCCTAATTGCAAAATTATCTTCCTTATCTTTTAAACAATAAAAGCTATTTTTAGAACTAATAATATTTCTAGCTTCTAAATTTTCTAATGCTAAAACAACTTGAGAATATGAAGATTCTATCTGTAAGTATTTATAAACTTCAAAAGCACTAAGTGGATAAGAAAAAATATCAAAAAAAGCAATTGTAGATACAATTGCTTTGTTTAAATTGATGTTTGAATCTTCTAACATATTATTAATCTTCTTGTTTAGGTTTATCTATTTCCATTGTTTCTACCTCTTCCTTTTTATTTGAAATTTTAGTTACATCTTTATCTATTTTTTTAAATTCTTTATAAGCACTATTGTAATGATTAACACTAGTTGAAAGAGTATTGCCTAATTTCTGTAAATAATTATCATAACTTAGAATATGACGCCCTAATTTTTCAACATTCTTTTTAATTTCTTGAGCTGATTCTTCTATTTGCATAGCTCTAAGGCCTTGCAAAACGGTCTGCAAATAAGCAAGGAAAGATGTTGGTGAAACAATTACTACTTTCTTTTCTTTAAAAGCATATTCAATTAAATCACGGTGAACAATACCAATTTTTCCTACTAAAAGATCGTAATATATAGCCTCTGAAGGAATAAACATAAAAGCAAAATCAAGTGTTTTTTCTGATGGCTTTATATATTTAGCTGTTTCATCTATTCTAGCCTTTAAATCAGCCTTAAAGGCCCTTTCTAATCTTGTCCTTTGTTCTTTATCTCTGCAATTTAATAATTTCTCATAATTTTCTAAACTAAACTTTGAATCTACCGGAATTACTTTATCTTTTACAAACACAACAGCATCAACTATATCGCCATCTTTAAAACTATATTGCATTTTGTATGAATTGGGAGATAAAACATTTTTTAAGGTTTCTTCTAAATAATATTCACCTAACACACCACGATGCTTAGGATTTTTTAATATATCTTGCAAGTTTTGAAGTTGTTCAGAGAAGTTAACCACTTGCCTATTAGTTTCATCTAATTTAGTCAGTCTTTCAGTGATGTTAGAAATAAGTTTAGCACTTTGCCCAAACTGTTCACGATTACTTTGATGTACTTCTGATAATTTTTTATCAAGCTCTTGTCTAAGTAAAGTATTGATTTCAGATAAGTTCTTTAAACGTTCCTGCATTAAAGTCATACCTTTATCATTTTGTTTTCTTTGAAAAAAATACCAAGCTAAAACTAGTATTGCCAGAAGTAATACGATTGTAATTATATCTATAATCATAAATTTGTTTTATTATTATACCCAAGTTACCCCAGCAACACTATCATTATCATTTTTTAATCTCATAAGTTTCACTCCTTGCGTATCTCTACCTGTTTTATTAATAGAAGCAAAGGATAAACGAATTACTTGACCTTTAGCTGAAATGGCAACAATATCTTTTTCTTTCATAATCTTGTAATCCATTAAATAAGCATTGACTATAAGACCAGTCTTGTTTGTAACTTTAGCAGTTTTAATGCCAGAGCCACCTCTTTTTTGAATTTTATACAGATCAAAAGCTGTTCTTTTACCAAAACCATTAGCCATAATAGTCATTACTTGATAATCTTTTTCTTTAATTGCTTTTTGATTAGCTACTCCCATGCCAATAACTTTATCATCCTTCTTTAAGCGCATTCCATAAACGCCGGCTGCAGATCTTCCCATTTCTCTAACATCTTTTTCTTTAAATCTAATAGCTTGTCCATTAGCTGTAATCAATATTACTTCATCGTCACCACTAGTTGGTTTAGCCCAAATAAGTCTATCTTCATTTTTAATCTTAATAGCTATAAGTCCTGACCTTCTAACATTAGCAAAGGAATCTAAAGAAACTTTTTTAACTATACCTTTTTCAGTAGTAAAGAATAGATATTTTTGATTAGAAATTTTATCTAAAGGTAATATTGAAGTAACTTGCTCATTGCTCATGAGTTGTAAAAAATTAACTATAGCTGTACCTTTAGCAGTTCTAGAGGCCTGGGGAATTTCATATGATTTTAATTGAAAAACTCTACCTTTTGTAGTAAAGAAAAGGAGGTCACTATGAGTATTAGTGGTAAACATAAATTGTACCAAATCCTCTTCTTTAGTGCTTAAACCAATAACACCTTTTCCACCTCTAGCCTGAACTTTAAAATTACTAGGATCAAGTCTTTTAATATAACCATCTTTAGTCATCATGATCATGGTTTCTTCATTTGGTACTAAATCTTCAATATTAAAGTCTTTTATTCCTCTACTTACAACTTTAGTTCTTCTTTCGTCTCCATATTTCTTTTCAAGGTCTACCACTTCTTGTTTAATAATATTTCTCATCTTAGTTTTAGACCCTAAAATACTTTCTAATTCTTTAATTAATTTTTGTTTTTCTTTTAATTCATCTTCTATCTTCTTTCCTTCCAGATTTGCTAAATTCTGCAATTTCATTTCTAGAATGGCTACTGCTTGACGCTCTGAAAGTTTAAACTTTTTAATTAAACTTAACTTCGCTACTTCTTTATCTTTTGAAGCTTTAATAGTTTTAATAACTTCATCAATATTTTTTAAAGCAATAACAAGACCTTCTAAGATATGGGCTCTATCCTTAGCTTTATCCAAATCAAACTGAGTTCTTCTTCTAACTACTTCCAAACGATGCTTAATATATTCTTCAAGTATCATTTTTAATGTAAGCACTTTTGGTTGCAAGCCATCTATTAAAGCTAACATATTAACATGAAAAGTTTCTTGAAGTTGTGTATTTTTATATAAAGTGTTTAACACCTTTTTAGGATAAGCATCTTTTTTAAGATCAATAACTACTCTAACACCATCTTTATCAGATTCATCTCTTAAATCTTTAATACTATCAATCTTTTTATCTTTAACTAATTCAGCAATTTTCGTTACTAAATTAGCTTTATTTACTTGATAAGGAATTTCTGTGATAATAATTTTAAAATCATTAGCTTTATTCTCAACAATTTCCGCCTTACCCCTTACCACAATTCCACCTTTACCAGTAGCATAGGCCTGAGCAATATCTTTTTGATTATAAATAATTCCACCAGTAGGAAAATCTGGTCCTTTAACAAAAGCAGTTAGATCTTCAATGCTAGCTTCAGGATTTTCAATTAAGTGTATTATAGCTTGTGATAATTCATGTAAATTATGAGGAGGAATATTTGTAGCCATACCTACAGCAATACCCATAGTACCGTTTAAAAGTAGGTTAGGTAGTTTAGCTGGTAAAACACTAGGTTCATCATGAGAACCATCAAAGTTAGGACGAAAATCAACTGTTTTCTTTTCTATATCAATTAAAAGTTCATCAGAAATATTTTGTAGCTTAGCTTCTGTATTATGATTAACAAAACCGTTGGCAATAAATGAATGGCAATTACTATCTACCCTTACAGAATAAACTGTTTCTTTGTTTTTAAGATCTGTAATAGTTTTTATTTTATTAAAGAAAAACTTATGTTTTAATAACCAATCTATTATTTCTTTATCAGCTGGCTTTAATATTTTTACTAATTGTGAATAGTTTTTTTCTAATTTAGAGTAACGATCAAAATTATTTTTCTTTAAAAAACTTTGATTATAATTTTTTCTTAAATACTCACTAATATAAGGTATATAATCAGTTTTACTTAAACGAGTATTATTAATATTTTCAATATTAGTTAAAACCTCTTTTTTACGCTGAGAATAAAAATTAATTTGCTTATAAAAATTATTAATACTTTCAACTCCAGAAATAATTAATTTATAACAAGAATTTCTTTTATCTTGATAAGGATTAGTCGTTATAATTTGAAAACCAAGTAAAGTTGTTTTTAATTGCTCAATTAATTTCTCACTTTTACTATTATAAGTAAGTTCAATAGACTCACCATCATGTCTTTTATCTTTTTTGTAAATTACAGAACCATCACCTTCAAATAAGGCTTGTATAAATGATGAGATTATTTCTTTCTTAGACTCAAGAACTGTAAAAGGTATTTCTTTTTTATCAGAACGCTTAAATGATAACCCTATGCTCTCTAAAAAATTAACCGCTTGCTGATGGTATAAGCTTAATTCACGACAACCACCTTGTATATCTCTTTCATACAATTTAACTCCTTTAAATTGTTTTAAAATTATATTTTTTACTTTATCATAAAAAACTTTATCAGAATTACAAAATAATATTTGCCCTTTATGATAACTACCCTCAGAAACTAAAGCTCCTAGCAAAAAAGCTAAGTCCTTATTCATAGTTTTAGGTAAAACTACTTTAGTTTGTTTCTTTTTTAAAGGTAAGTAATATTTTTCTAAATTAGTATTAATTTTAGAAAAAAGAGAAAAATTTCTATTAATCAAAACTGTGTCTTCTTCTCTAAGATCTGCCAAAATTTTCCAAGAAATAGCAGGTCTACTAAACTCATCTTGAGACCAAACCATTAAAGGATGATTCAAAGATCCTTTAATTTGATAACCCTGCTCAGTAACAACCTGTCTAATTTTATGTTTACCTGAATTAAAAAACCTATCTGCTTTTTTAACTTTACCTTGATAATTTAAAATATTTAAATTAATTTTCTCTTCTATTTTATTTGAAATCTTTTCAATAGGTAAAATTCCTTTATTACTTAAAATTAAAGTATCACCAGTAACACAGTATCTCATAGCTGCCGGGCTATCTCCATCCATTGAACCAAAATTACCCTGTCCATTAACCAATTGATAACGCATAGAAAAATCTTGCGCCATTCTAACCATTGAATCATATACAGCACTATCTCCATGAGGATGATATTTACCTAAAACCTCACCAACTACAGTGGCTGATTTTCTAAACTTAGCAGTTGATTTTAAACCAATGCTCCACATCGCATATAATATACGTCTGTGAACTGGTTTTAAACCATCTCTCACATCCGGTAAGGCACGAGAAACAATGACACTCATAGCATAATCAAGATATGATTGACTCATTTCATCTACTAAAGACTGGTTTTTAATTAAACCATAAGCAGTTAACTCATTTTCATCATTTTTTTTAATCCCCTCATCCTGAGGTTCTTGCTCTGTATTTTTGTCTGTATTTTTTGTAGTCATATAATATTAATATACTTTTTCAGTTATACCTTCACAGCCCGGTGGAATCACACAATTCCTTGGACCAGAATCGCCATATGTTGGCATACAATTTACCCACTCAGGACAATTGTTAGGATTTTGTTTTTCAATTTGTGCCTCTTCTAAGGCTTCTTCTAATTTTTTAAGCTCTGATTGCATATCTTCAAACTCCTCTACGTCTACAGTGCTAGTAGACACATCTTCTGTGCTGGTACTAGAGACAAATATATCTGGGTTATTTTCTGCTTTATTCTCAAGCTCTACACTAGCTTCATTCCAATTATCACTAAAATTTGACCAGGTATTTTTTAAAGTGTCAGATATTTTATTCCAATTAAAATTATCTACCTCTTCTTCCTCTATGGTTTTAGAACTAAGTATAGATGATAAATTAAAAATCCAAAAAAACATAATTAAAACCAAAAAGAAAATAACTGCTGAGTAAAGTAGTAATTTTTTATCTTTTTCATCACCACTAACATCCCTATTTTTATTATCTCTTTTTAGTTTTTTACCCATATCATATATTATCTATTCTTTAATACCATCTAAATTAACATCATACAATATTCTTTCCATAGCTAATTTGTATGAAAGAATTTCTTCTTTATTAAACCAAATATCTATTTCTCTTTTAGCTTCCTCTGGCTCGTCTGAACAATGTATTAAATTTCTAATAGCTCTCTCATCCCTATTAGCTAACTCATAAGAATCAACGGTTAAATCTCCTCTTATTGTTCCTACATCAGATGTAGTTGGCTCTGTACCACCTACTAACTTCTTTACTATTGCTACTGATTGATTACCTTCAATAATCATAGGAATAATTGGACCACAAGTCATAAAACTTACCAAGGCTTTAATAATATCTTTACCATACTCAATAGGCTCTTTTTCAAGTTCTAAACCTCTAGCTTCACGATTTTTTGCAACTTTTTCACCCTTTTCTTTAAACCAAGCTTCATCTTTATTATAATGTGTCCAACATTGATCTTCAGTGGCGTTTACTATTTTTAAAGCAATTATTTTTAAACCACTTTGTTCAATTCTTTTAATTAATTCACCAATTAAACCACGCTGAATAGCATCTGGTTTTAATATTACTAGTGATCTCTCTTTCTGTGGATGTGACATAATTTTATTTATACTTAATTTTTATAATCAAAAATTACCAATTCAGTGTCTTCAGATGGTAATTCTTTTTTACTTATTTTTAACTTTTCTTCTTTAGTAGCTGTTAAACCTAATTCTTTAACAAAAGCATCTACACCTTCAATATCAATTTTAAGTCCTGGTATTTTATAGTGCATAGGAATAATAATTCTTGGCTCTAATTGGGCTATTACCTCCACAGCTTTCTTAGCATCTAAAGTATATTTACCTCCCACTGGTATCATCAATATATCAGTAGCTTCTAATTTAGCTAACTGTGAATTATCTAAACTATGACCTAAATCTCCTAAATGCACAATACTAATATCTTCCATCTCAATTCTATAGATAATGTTTTTACCTCTTTCTTCACCTTTTTTATCATCATGATATGATTCAATACCTTCAATTAAAACTCCTTTTACATCATATTCTCCAGCCATGCTAGCAACGAAAGGATCACTTCTTAAAGATTGCACATTATTATGATCAGAGTGATCATGACTTACTGTTACTATATCTGCTTCAAAGTTTGGGACCTTTAATCCCACTGATTTATCAAAAGGATCAGTGGCTACAGTAATACCATCTGGACCAATTTTATCTTGAATTTTAAAACAAGATTGCCCTTGCCAAGAAATAATCATAAAACTTATGTTTAAAATATTTAAATATAAAAATTAGCCTAATTACAGGCTACGAGAACTACAATAAACTCATATATATACTAATAGTATAACAAAGAAAAAACTGCTGGTCAATCTAATTAATTAGATAAAAAATAAATTGATAAATAAAAAATGCGCTTCTTGCTTATTGCAATTAGCGCATTATAATTTTTTTAAAGACCTTGTCCTTGATAATCTGAGTTGATAATTTTATCAACATCATCTTGCTCAATAACAAAATGTCTTTGATTTTCATCAATTAAAAGCAATAAATCTCTTTGTATTGCTTTGTTAGTAATTAAAGACACTGTGATGTAGTAATAGCCGTTAGCTAATTTTTCTGCCATCTCCAGTTTAGAAAATCTTCTCCCTTCTGCAGAAGAAATAACTTTCTGTGTACCACCAATAGTTAGTTGAATCTTTTTGTAACTTTTGTTAATGATATCTCTTGGTATTTTCTCTCCGTGAGGTAAATTCCTACTTACCTCTTCTTCATCGATAATAACATGTCCAGTTTTATCATCAACTTTAAATTGAAGAATTAACAAAGCTCCAATATTGTCTCTTTCGCCGGACTTACTAAGAAATACTTTAAAGTTTTCTTCATAGACACCAGGATTGAGCCATTTAATTTTAGCGCTGGAATTATATAAAGCTAATAATTTATCTGCATTATCTTTTTCTAACACAGTGTTATTATTATCAATATAATTACCTTCAAAAAGATTGTACCTCAATACTTTATTCAATCTAATGATAGCATTATCAATAGTATCTCCTGGCATTAAGGTCAAACCTTTAACAGCACCGGTTTTGCCAACCATTTTGTAATCGGTAGTGTTAATGAATAAAACTTCTTTAGCACTGGAAACTGACTTACTATTATCAGAAGAGCTTTGATAATCATCTTCTTCAACAATATCAATTTCAGAAGATGAAGAATCTGCTTGATCAAGAAGATCTTGATTAATATCAATATACTCTCCACCCAAATTAACGAGCACCTCTACGGGTTCTTTATAGTCAACTGTGATTTTCATTTTTACAGTTGAGCCATAAAACAAATGACTAGAAGTATTAGAACTTGAATTAATTGGTCCTAAATATTCTCTAATTCCATTGCTAGGAATTTCAACCAATACATTCTTATCGAACTGATTACGCAAAGTGTGTTGACTTTGTGCCTGAACATTAACTGCAAAAAATACAGTTAAAATAGCTAAAAATAAGATTTTTGTTTTCATGTCTTCTATTTTTTTCGTTTGTTTATATTCAATTTTAAAATATCAATTTAATATATAAGATTATCATCAATATATATAATTGTCAACAGCAAATAGGGTTTATACACTTTAAAATAAAAATAGATATATTTAATATCTATTTAAAAAACTAATACTCAAATAATTTAATTACTTCTTTTTATTCTTTTTCTTCAATTTCCTTATCATCTAATTGTGAACTATTCAAATTTCCTAATTTAGAATTAGCTATCTCAGCAGAATCTTCATCAAAGTCTAAAGAAGAAATTTCAGTACTACCTTCAGCTACCATAGCTTTAATTACATTAACATCTAAATCTTTTATATCATCAAAAGAATCGACCAACTCTGGATTCTTTAAAATATTAATAATTAAATCTTCTTCAAAATCTGAATCAACAACCTCCAAACTTTTATCTGTAATTGATATTCCTTCAAGGCCTGAATTTTTTAAAAACTCATAATGATCTTTGCTTAATTTTTCACTTGTATTAATTCTCATTTCCAAAGCTTGTGACTGTTCTTCTTTCTCATAATCAATATCATCGTGATTTTCAATTATATTATTTTTATTAAAATTATTATTTTTCATATAATTAAACCTTATTTTTATTATTAACAGTATATCAAAATTATCCTTCTATTTCAAGGCTTAAACTAATTTTTATTTAAAAATTATAAAGGGCTTGACAGCTTTATTCTTATAGTATAATATAGGCGATATACGATAAAACAGAAATAAATTTGTAAAACAGTGATATTGATTATTACTGTTTTTATCTCTGTTGAAAGTTCTTTACATTATTTTTAAATTTGGTGAGATTTTTTGATGCCAGTAGGCATCAATCTGGATAACACAAAAACAAGAATTGTTTATTTGAAAGCTTAGGCTTTCAAATTCTCTATATATTTTATTGAGAGTTTGATCCTGGCTCAGGATGAACGCTGGCGACGTGGCTAAGGCATGCAAGTCGAAAGCTAGTTTACTAGCTTGGCAAACGGGAGAGTAACACATTGATAACCTACCTTGAAGACGGGGATAACCTTGCGAAAGCGAGAGTAATACCCGATAGTAATAAAGAACTTAAGTTCTTTATTTAAAACTCCGGTGCTTCAAGAGGGGTCTATGGTCTATCAGCTTGTTGGTAAGGTAATAGCTTACCAAGGCAATGACGGATAGCGGGTGTGAGAGCATGACCCGCCTCACTGGGACTGAGACACTGCCCAGACTCCTACGGGAGGCTGCAGTCACGAATATTCCTCAATGGCCGCAAGGCTGAAGGAGCGACGTCGCGTGCAGGAAGACGCTTTTCGGAGTGTAAACTGCTTTTATTAGGGAAGAACTAATGACTGTACCTAATGAATAAGGGGCTGCTAACCTCGTGAACATAAAAAGTTAGCAACAATCTTGTATTACAACGAAGCGCGACTCTTAGTGGTAACATTAAGATGAATACTTGGCTTATATGCTGGAAACTCTAACTGCAATAATCTGTTGCTTAGTAGTTAGACAATCAGCAGGGAAGTTGTTATAATAGTATAATGGAATTTAAACTTACCAAAAAGCAAAAAGCTATTATTATTGGTGGTATTCTTGGCGATGCGCATTTAGAATTCAACGGCTATAAAGGCACTAGAATTCAAATAAAGCAATGTCAAAAATACAAAACATATGTATTTTGGCTTTACAATGAATTAAATAATTTATGTAAAAGCCCTCCCAATAAACGTAAAGACGGTAGTCAATGGTTTTTTGGAACAAGATATACTACTGAATTAACGGAGCTAAGAAATATTTTTTATCCCAAAGATAAAAAAATAATTCCCTCAATTATTTCAGAGTTATTAAATGATCCTTTATCCTTAGCCATTTGGTATATGGATGACGGAACATTAGATTGGAGACCAAAAGATCATTTTGCTTTTAGTTTAAGTGTAAATTGCTTTTCGTTAAGAGAAGCAAGCTTATTAAGTATTGCTCTTAAGAAAAATTTTCAAATTTTTTCAACAGTGCAAAATCCATTATGCAGAGGAAAGAGATATCCAAGATTATATATAGGTAAAGAAGGTATAAATAAATTTTTATCTACAATCCAACCTTATATACTTGAATGTTTCAATCATAAAATTCCTCCGTTATAATTAACCCTTCAGAGACTGATCCTTAAGTGGAGAGATAGCATTACTTCTTTATTAAAAGAAAATTAACACTGCTATAACACGCCGAGCATCCTTTAAAAGGATGAAGATATAGTCCAACAACAATTATTTAGTTAATTGGCCAGCAGCAGCGGTAATACGAGGGCCCCAAGCGTTATCCGGATTTATTGGGCGTAAAGGGTCCGTAGGCGGTCTGTTGCATCTCCTGTTAAATCTTCAGGCTCAACCTGGAGGCTGCGGGAGAGATGAATAGACTAGAGGCCGGTAGAGGCAAGCGGAATTGCTGGTGTAGGGGTTAAATCCGTTAATATCAGCAGGAACGCCAAATGCGAAGGCAGCTTGCTAGAACGCGCCTGACGTTCAAGGACGAAAGCGTGGGGAGCGAAGAGGATTAGATACCCTCGTAGTCCACGCCGTAAACGCTGGATGCTAAGCATTGGAAGTATCGACCCTTTCAGTGCTGTTAATTTAAGGTAACCCGTTAAGCATCCCGCCTGGGGAGTACGAGCGCAAGCTTAAAACTCAAAGGAATAGACGGGGACCCGCACAAGCGGTGGAGCATGTGGTTTAATTCGACGATAACCGAAGAACCTCACCAAGGTTTGACATTAGGCTGCACGCCCTGGAAACAGGGAAGCCTTCGAGGGTGCCTAACAGATGCTGCATGGTTGCCGTCAGCTCGTGTTGTGAAATGTACCGTTTAGTCGGAAAACGAGCGCAACCCTTTTTCCATGTTTTATGTGTCATGGGAGACTGCCCGCTTTAAGTGGGAGGAAGGTGGGATGACGTCAAATCAGCATGGTTCTTACACCTTGGGCTACACACGTGCTACAATGGGAAAGACAAAGGGCTGCCAAACCGTAAGGTGGAGCTAATCCCTTAAACTTTCTCTCAGTTCGGATTGAGGTCTGAAATTCGACCTCATGAAGTTGGAATCGCTAGTAATCGTAGGTCAGCTATACTACGGTGAATACGTTCTCGGGTCTTGTACTCACCGCCCGTCACGTCAGGGGAGCTGGTAGTACCCGAAGTCCCTTTTTTAAGGGCCGAAGGTAAGACTGGTGACAAGGACGAAGTCGTAACAAGGCATCTGTAGCGGAAGCTGTGGATGGATCACCTCCTTTCTAGGGAGATTTAATTAATAGTCAATGATTATTAATTAAGGTCGGCTTATCTCGCAAGAGGTAAGTGATTGATGCCTACTTGGATCAAGAAATCAAACTTTACCAAATTTAAAATAATCAAAAACAACCCTTTAAGGGTTGTTTTTGTTTTATCTATATTTCTATTTTTAATTAATGCTTTATTTTAATTAAATTATAATCTAAATTTAATTTAAACCAATCTTCTCTTTTGCATTATTCAAAGTTGTATTAGCAACAGACTTTAATTCCTTAGCTCCTTTTTCTAATATCTTCTCTACATCTTCATCTTTGATATTGTTGTATTTCTCTTGAAAACTAATTAAAAACTGTGCCACTAATTCTGCTAAATCTTTTTTAAAATCACCATAACCACTGCCCTTGTATTTATCCTCTAAGTCTTTCACTGAATAACCACTAAGAAGTGAATAGACTGTTAAAAGGTTAGAAACTTCAGGTTTATTCTTCACATCATACTTAACAACTCCTTCAGAGTCTGTAACTGCTTTCATTATTTTCTTTTTAGCTCTGTCAGAGTCATCTAATAAAGCAATGTAATTAAACTCTGAACTAGCAGATTTACTCATTTTCTTACTAGCATCATCAAGTCCCATTATTCTAGCCCCTTCTTTTTTAATTACTACCTCAGGAATTTTAAAAACTTTTCCGTATTCATTATTAAATCTTTTAGCTAAGACTCTCGTTAGCTCAATATGTTGTTTTTGATCTTCACCTACTGGCACTAAATCTGTTTGATAGAGTAGAATATCAGAAGCCATGAGAACAGGATAGTCAAAAAGACCAACACTTACATTCTCATTATCCCCTGCTTTATCTTTATATTGAGTCATTTTATTTAAATCACTCATTCTAGCGCTAACACAATTTAACATCCAAGTTAATTCAGTGTGTTCACTAATTTGTGATTGCTGAAAGATAACGCTTTTTTTAGGATCAATACCACTAGCTAAATATATTTTTGCTATTTCAATAATTTTCTTTTTTAATTCTTTTGGATCTTGTTTGACAGTAATTGCATGATAATCAACAACACAAAAAAGACATTGATATTCGTCCTGAAGTTTAATCCAATTTTTTATAGCTCCTAAATAATTACCTAAATGAATATTTCCACTAGGTTGAACTCCTGAGAAAATTATCTTTTTATTATCCATATTTTTTTATAACTTAAACAATATTAAAACTCTAAAAGTCTATTGATATGTTCTATAGTACTATCAATTCTATATTTATCTTTTTTTGGTATTTTTTTAGTAGCTAAAAGCTCTTTAACTTCTAAAAATATTTTTCTAAAAGTTTTTACATCTTCTTCACTATTGTCTTGATCTTGAAATTTTATCAAAAACTTATTTAAACAACCATCAACATCAGACCAAGATTCTTTTTCAATTCCCTTTTTAGTACATCTAAGTTCCTTTTCTGCATTTAAGTCATCTTCTTCAATAACTTCAATGTTTTTATCATCTTCACTATCCATATTTTTTAAATTAATAATTGATTATTATTATATATACTATTTTAGCAAAAAACTAGGTATAAAGACAAATAAAAAACTCCATTAAAGTTTATTTAAGATTTTAGCTAAAAACAAATGGAAGCCAGTAAAGATAAATTAATTTAAGGTTTAAAAAAGTAGGTAACCTTCTTGAATCTTAAAATAATTGTTTTAATCCATTCACTTGTTTTTAAAAGGCCAAGACCTTCTAAATTTCCAAGTTAAACTAAAATAATTTGTCTAAAACTTAAATATTTTAATGGAGTTACTTCTATTTTAGCAAAAGTTGTCAAAAAAGTATATTACTTATATAATAAACAAACCTAAGTATAGACTTTAATTTTTTTATGATAGACTTTCAAGAAAAAATGGAAACCCAAGAAAAATCTTGGCAAGAAGAAGAAAAACCTAAAAATAATAGATTTAAACGCAGTTTAAGACTTTTTTCATATCTATTAATATTTGTAGTGATAGGTTTTTTTATTTTCTCCAGCACAGCACTTATTTCTAGTCAAAGCTCTCAATCTTGGTTATCCAACATGTCTTTTTGGGGAAAAATAAAACATTTAGCAACTACTAGTGAAAAAAGTTTAGCTGGCGAAAATGAAGATCGTATTAATGTGCTTTTAACTGGAATTGGTGGAGCTGGACATGATGGAGCTCAGTTAACTGATACTATTATTTTAGTAAGTATGAAACCTTCAACTCAAGAAGTAGCCATGGTTTCTATTCCTAGAGACATGTCTGTACCTTGGCCTGATCATGGTTGGACAAAAATAAATAATATTAATGCCTACGGCGAATCTAATCAAGAAGGTACAGGTCTATATGAATTAAACAATACTTTAGAAAAATTATTCAATATTGACATACATTATAATATAAAAATAGATTTTGAAGGATTTGTAAAAATTGTTGATGAACTAGGAGGTTTAGAAGTTGATGTAGAAAACACCCTTGATGATTATAAATACCCTATCTCAGGACAAGAAGACAATTCCAATTATTACAGTCGCTATGAGCATTTACACATAGAAGAGGGACCACAGACAATGGATGGAACTCTAGCTCTAAAATATGCACGCTCAAGGCACGCTCAAGGTATAGAGGGTTCTGATTTTGCTAGAGCTAAAAGACAACAAAAAATTATTGAAGCTATAAAAGATAAAGTATTTTCTAGTCATATTTATCTTAAACCTGGATTAATTTCTAGAATAATAAATCATTTAGATAACAACCTAGAAACTAACTTTAGTATTTCAGAGATAGTAAAAATGTGGGATTTATTTAAAGATACAAACTCAGAAAACATTAATAATTATATATTAAATGATGCCCCTGACAACTATCTTCATGCTACTAGAAGTACTAACGGAGCTTATATTTTAGTACCAAAAACAGGTAATTATAAAAAAATAGCTGATTTAATACAAGATGTATTTGGTGATACTGAAAACACTCACAGTGAATATAGTCAAAAAACTTTCATTGAACCTGAAAAACCTGAATCAGAAAAAGAAATAAAAATAGATGAAGATACAAAAGTGGAAGTATTAAATGGTACTAATGTTAATGGACTAGCCTCTGAGACTGCTGAAAATCTTGAAAATATGAATTTAATAGTCACAAACATTGACAATTCCCCTCAAGCCAATAACAATGGTACTAAGATATATGATTTAAGTTTTGGTAATAAAAAAAATTCCCTTACAATATTAGAAGAAGAATTCTCAGCTAGCTCTAGTACTATATTACCTAAATGGCTTAAAGATTATATTAGCAATAGAGCACAAGAAGAAGATATCATTAAACCTGATTTAATTATTATTTTAGGAGCTAATTAATTTATATATGAAAAATACAAAAACAAAGTTGCCTTTAGTGGTAATTTTTGGTCGCACAAATGTTGGAAAGTCAACTTTATTTAATCGCTTAGCTGAAAAAAATAAAGCTTTAATTTCAGAGATTCCTGGTACCACCAGAGATTCTAATATTACTATATCTAAATGGCAAGGAAAAATATTTCAACTAATTGATTTAGCAGGTTGGGACTATAGCCCTGGATCTAAAAAAGATAAAGGAAGTATAGAAGAAGGTTTAAAAAAACAAGCTGAATTTTATCTTAAAAAAGCAGACTTAATACTCTTTACCGTTGATAATCGCACTGGAGTGGTGTCTCAAGACACACAATTAGCTAAATATATTAATAATCATAAAAAACTTAGAAAAAAAACTATACTAGTGGTTAATAAGGTAGATAATTTTAAACACTTACCTGAAAGTGCTCAATTCTATAAACTTGGACTTGATGAACCAATGCCAGTATCAGCAGCTACTGGATCTGGCTCTGGAGATCTTTTAGATAAAGTTACTGACATGATTAAAGCACCTGATGAAAACGAAATACCTGAGCTAGAAGATAAAGGTGTTAAGGTTTGTATTTTAGGAAAACCAAATGTTGGCAAATCATCACTATTAAATAAAATTTTAGGCTATGAAAGAGTAGTTGTAAGCGAAACAGCTCACACTACCAGGGAACCTCAAGACACTCCTATTAAATACAAAGATAATAAAATTACTTTAGTTGATACTGCGGGTATAAATAAGAAATTTAGAAAATTAAATGTTTTGGGAAAAAGTAGTGTTAGTAAATCCTTAACTGCTATGCGACGCTCAGATATAGTACTTCTAGTTATTGATGTTAATGAAGGACTTACCATGCAAGATTCTAAATTAGTAGATGAAATTATAGAACACCAAAAAAGTTTAATTATTATTGCCAATAAATGGGACTTATTTGATAATAAAGATACCAAAGAACAAACAGCAGAAATATATAAACACCTCCCTTTTATTACCTGGGTTCCAATTCTCTTCATTTCTTGCCAATCTAAAATAAATGATATAGTTAAAACTAACAAAGCTGAAGGTGAAGAAAAAAATAAAGATATTATCTCTAAAAAAATATATTCTCTTTTAGAATTAATAATGCAAGTCTATTCTGAAAGAAATCAAAAACTAGAAACTCAAGAACTTCATGACTTTCTTTTAAATATAGTAAAAATACATAAACCAACTAAAGGTAAAGGTTATAAACGACCTCATATTAAAACTATTAGACAAAGAGAAGTAGGTCCACCTGTATTTGAAATTACTATTGGATCAAATGACACGCTAAACCCTACTTACCTTCGTTTTATAGAAAATCAATTAAGAAAATTTCACGGCTTTATTGGTACACCAATCAAAACTTGGTTAAAACGTAAATAAATATGAAAATAATAGTTGGATTAGGTAATCCTAGTGATAAATATAAAAAAACTCGACACAACATTGGTTTTGATATTTTAGACTGGTATTTAAAAGAACCAAAATGGCAAGAAAACAAAAAATTTAACAGCCTAACATATGAAGAAGGTGGAAATTTATATATTAAGCCTCAAACTTATATGAATAAATCTGGTGAAGCTGTTTCTAAAGCCTTGCATTACTTTAAATTAACCCCAAAGACTTGGGGACTTTTTCAAAAAAAGGATTATGATTTAAGTGATGTTCTAATTGTAATACATGATGATTTAGATATTGAATTAGGGAAGATAAAAATATCTGAAAATTCTTCCAGTGCAGGACACAAAGGAGTTTCCAGTATTATTTCTCACATAAAAACAAAAAACTTTATTAGAATAAGAATAGGTATAAAAAAACCACTTACATCTCAAAATATTCCTACAGAAAAATATGTGTTAAGCAAGTTAAAGGCAGAGGAATTTGAAAATATAAAAACAGCTTGGAACAACTTAAAACCACAGATACAAGAAAAAACCGGCCTATAGGTAAGATCGGCTTTTTAATTAAATAATAACTAATTTTTCTATAAAAATTATATTTAAATATTTTTTATTTTTTTCTAATAATTTATTGCTAAACTATATTTGCTTGACAATAATTACTTAAATTGTACACTAAGATTATACAAACTTATTTTAAAATCATGAAATTAATAATAGTAGAGAGTCCAACCAAGGCAAAAACAATAACAAAATTTATTGATTCTAACTATAAACTAGAATCATCTTTTGGTCATATTAGAGATTTGCCAAAAAGTAAAATGGGTATTGATATAGAAAATGATTATCAACCTCAATACATTATCCCTACTAAAGCTAAGAAAAATGTTAGTAAACTAAAAAAACTAGCAGAACAAGCAGATGAAATTATTTTAGCTTCAGATGAAGACCGTGAAGGTGAAGCTATTGCCTGGCATTTAGTTAAAGCTTTAAAAATACCTGAAAAAGAAACTAAAAGAATTGTCTTTCATGAAATTACTAAACCCGCAATTGAAGAGGCGTTAAAAAACCCTAAGGGTATAGATCACAAAATGGTTGATGCTCAACAAGCTAGAAGAATATTAGATAGATTAGTAGGTTATGAGCTTTCACCTTTTTTATGGAAAAAAGTTGTAAAAGGACTTAGTGCTGGAAGAGTACAAAGTGTAGCTGTTAGACTAGTAGTAGAAAGAGAAAAAGAAAGGCAAGCTTTTAAAGAGGAGGAATACTGGACTATTGAGGCTGACTTTAGAAGTAAGAAAGATGAAAGCATGCCTCTTTTATCTAAGCTTAATAAAATAGATGACAGAACTATTTCCAAAATAACTATTAAAACTGAGAAGGAAGCCAAGGAAATAACTAATAATTTAAAAGATAAAGAATATCAAATAAAAGATATTAGCACTAAAGAAAATTTAAAGAATCCACCTAGACCATTCACCACATCTACTTTACAACAAACCGCTAATCGTTGGCTTGGTTTTAGTTCTAAACAAACTATGATGATAGCTCAGCAGTTATATGAAGGTATTGATATTAAAGGCGAGGGGCACTCAGGTTTGATTACTTACATGAGAACAGACTCTTTAAATCTTTCAAAGACTTTCATTGAAGAAGCCAGGGATTATATAAATAAAAAGTTTTCTGATAAGTATTTACCAAATAAAGCTAATGTTTATAAAACAAAGTCTAAGGGAGCTCAAGAAGCTCACGAAGCAATAAGACCAACTTCAGCTTTAAGAAGTCCAGATCAATTAGAAAATTCATTGACACCTCAACAATACAAATTATATAAATTAATATGGCAAAGATCTGTTGCTAGTCAAATGAATCCAGCTAAAACTCTTTCAACAACATGTGATATCACAGCACTAGACACTCCGTATGAATTTAGAAGCACTGGCCAAATTACTACTTTCAAAGGCTACTTAGAAATATATCCAGAAAAAAGTCAACAAATAGAGTTTCCTGAATTAGAAAAAGAAGAAGAATTAAAATTAGAAAAACTGGAAGATAAGCAACATTTTACACAACCTCCAGCTCGTTACAGTGATGCTGGTCTAGTTAAAGAAATGGAAAAATATGGTATTGGTAGGCCTTCAACTTATGCCCCTACTATCTCTACAATAATTACTAGAAACTATGTTAACAGAGATGATAGTAAAAGATTATTCCCTACTGACATTGCTTTTGTAGTAATAGATCTTCTTAAAAATCACTTTCCTCAAATTGTAGATTTTAAATTTACCGCTAATTTAGAAAAAGATTTAGATGAAATATCTTCAGGTAACAAAGAATGGGTACCAGTAGTTGATAAGTTCTATAAAGACTTCCATCAAAATTTAGAAAAAAAATATAATGAAATTAATAAAAAAGATATTATGCCTGAAGAAGAAAGTAAAGAGATCTGTGATAAATGCGGATCTAAAATGATTATTAAAACTGGACGTTATGGCAAATTTTTAGCTTGTGGTAATTTTCCTGATTGTAAAAATGCTAAACCTTTAGGTAAAGGTGGTGTAGCTAAAGTAGATAAAGAATTAGAAAAACTAAAAGAACAATTTAAAGGAGAGAAATGTGAAAAATGTGGCTCTGAGATGACAGTAAAAAAAGGTAAGTACGGATATTTTAAAGGATGTAGTAATTACCCAA
This sequence comes from Patescibacteria group bacterium, assembly GCA_021734135.1. Classification (GTDB taxonomy): domain Bacteria; phylum Patescibacteriota; class Patescibacteriia; order Patescibacteriales; family UBA12465; genus JAIPJO01. The sequence goes on along the minus strand of JAIPJO010000001.1, from coordinate 16,643 downwards.
AATGTAAAAACATTCAAAACATTAAACAGCCAGGCGATAATACAGAGGATATTACTTGTCCTAAGTGCGAAAAAGGCAAAATTGTTAAAAGGTTTGGTAAACGTGGGCCATTTTACGCCTGTGATAATTACCCAGATTGCAAAAATATTTATTCACAAAAACCTGTAAACAAGAAATGTCCTGAGTGTGATAATTTGTTATTGGATAAAGCTGATAATTTAGAGTGTAGTAATAAATCTTGTGATTATAGTGAAGCAAAGAAATAACTATACAAAACTTACATATAAAAAGTGGACAATAGCTGTCCACTTTTTTATTTATTAAATTCTTTTATCTGTTTCTTAATAATTTTATTACTTTTCTTTTTTACTTTTCTTTTTAGATTTTCTGGACTTATTTTTAGAACTATTTTTTTCAATATCGTTATCCTCATAACTAGTAGAGGCTTTTTCTTTCATTAAATCAATTGCTTTTTTAACAACTTCACCAGCAAGATACAAATAAGAGGTACTTTTGTTTACTTTTTGTTTAATAGTATCTATAGTCTCTAAAACTTTTTTAACTCCATGATCAAGCTCATTTACAATTCTATAAACTTTTTTTAAGCTAGCTAAAACATAATAAATAGTCCAAACTAGAAAAACTGTAAAAAGCAAAACTGATATAGCAATAACTAAATTTAATATATCCCCACTTGTTTCAAACATATAATTTTAATTAGCAGACCACCTTTTGCAAGCTGACCTAACTATGTTAATTATTTAGAATCTCTAATTTTTGCTTTATATTTTTCCTGAAGATACTTTATTAATTCTGTCTGCACTTCATCCACTTCTTTAGATTCAAGCGTTCTATCTTGTAACCTATATTTTACATGAAAAGCTAAACTTTTACTAGCATCATCTATATTTTCCCCTTGATAAACGTCAAAAAGTTCTACATTTTCAATCCATTTATGAAAACTACTCATATCATCTTTTAAATCTTTATAAGGTACTTTTTTATCAACTAAAAAAGCTAAATCTCTTTCTAAAGCAGGAAATTTAGGAAGACTAATATACTCTTTATCATCTTGCTTTTTAAGTAAATTCTTTATTGCATTAAAGTTTAATTCACTAATAACAGTTTCTTTTTTTATTCCTAAGTCTTTAGCTGTTTTTTTATTTAAAGTATAAATATATCCAAGATCTTCAAAGTCATATTTAACTAAAACACTTTTTTGTTTATTTGCCCAAGCAGGAACAAACTCAAAAGCTTGAAATGAAAGTTCTTTTTTAACATTTAACAATTTATTTACAAAAGTTTGTAAAATATCTTTAATTTTTTCCAATTGCTCATTATCTGAAGCTAAACATATAGCCAATCTTTTTTCTTGATGTGGTAAATAGCTTTTTTGTAAATTACTTTGCTGTAATTTACCTGATACATTTAAATATACTTCACCTAATTCAAATATTTCAATATCCTTAAATCTAGCCTGATTAACTTTAACATTTTCTAAAATATTCACAATTAAATTTTGTCTCAACATAGTATGATGCTCGGTCAAAGGATTTGCTAAGGTCAAATAATTATCATAACTTATTCCTAATTTATTTAATTGTTTTGTTCCCACAAATGAATAATTATGAACCTCAGTTAAATTAACATCTTTGGATAATATATTTTTCACTTGCTCTATAATTTTGTTATTTTGACTAATAATAGGAACTTCTAAAACACTACTTGGTGAAGCTGGTTCTAAATTATCATAACCAATCATCCTGCTTACTTCCTCTAAGAGATCTTCAACAATAGATACATCTTTAGTAGCTCTATAGCTAGGCACTTTAACTTGAAGCTTTTCATCTTCATCACTTTCTATCTTAAACCCAAGACTTGTAAGTATTTCAATTACTCTCTTTTTATCAACCTCCGTTCCTATTCTTTTGTTTAACCACTTTAAATCTAAATCAATAACTTTAATTTCATTTTTAATATCACTGCTAGTAGTAATTTGAGAATCTATTTCAAGATCAGGAATAATTTGTATCATTAAATCTAAAACTCTCTTTAGCGCTAAAGGACACAAATTAACATCTAATGATTTTTCATAGCGACTTGAAGCATCAGTTCTAAGTCCTAAATTTAAAGAGCTTTTTCTAATATTAACTGCTTCAAAATTAGCTGATTCTATAATTATTTCATTAGTATCATCATTAACAGCACTATCTAAACCTCCCATAATACCAGCTAAAGCTAAGGGTTTCTTTCCGTTAGTAATTAATAAATTGTTTGAGTTTAATTCTTTTTCTGTTTTATCTAAAAGTTCTATTTTTTCAGCTTCTTTAGCTTTTCGCACTAATATTTTGTCAATGTCTTTAGCATCAAATATGTGAAGAGGTTGACCTAGTTCAATCATAACGTAATTACTAATATCAACTAAATTATTAATAGGTTTTATTCCTGAAGCTAGCAATCTATTTCTAAGCCATAAAGGAGATTTGCTCACTTTAATATTCTTTACCTTTATAGCGCTGTAATAAGGACATAAATTATTATCTTCTACCTTAATATTTAAATTATTCTTATCTTCTCCAATTTTAATTTCAGATTTAAAAATTTCTTCATAATCTTTTAACTTAATATCAGAAAAAGCTGCTATTTCTCTAGCAATACCATAATGACCCCAAAGATCAGGTCTATTAGAAAGCGACTTATTATCTATTTCAATAATTATATCATCCAGACCTAAATGTTTTGCTAAACTCAAACCAGGCTTAGCTTTTTTATCTAAAACTAAAATACCATTATGATCATCGCCTAAACCAAGTTCGTCCTCAGCACAAATCATTCCTTTTGAATTTTCACCTCTTATTTCAGCTTCTGTGATAGTAAGTCCAATTGGCAAAGTAGCACCAACAAGAGCCACTGCCACTTTTTGACCTTTTTCTAGGTTATTAGCACCACAAACAATGCTAAGTTTTTCTTTGGCTACATCTACTTGAGCAATATTTAACCTATCTGCTTGAGGATGTTTTTTTACCTCTAAAACTTCTCCAATAACTATTTGCTTATATTTATCTGCTAAATTTTGATAACCTTCAATCTCGACTGTATGCATAGTTAAATCTAGAGCTAAATTTTGAGCTTTGTATTTTTTTCTTAAAGGAATAAAATCCTCTAATAAATTGAGTGATATAAACATAATTTTAAAATTGTTCTAAGAATCTTAAGTCTCCGCTATTAAATAAACGAATATCGTTAATATGATATTTCATCATAACAAGTCTTGTTAAACCAAGTCCAAAAGCAAAGCCTGAATATTTTTTACTATCTATACCTCCAGCCTCAAGTACTTTTGGGTGAACCATACCAGCAGGAAAAAGTTCAAGCCATCCACTTTGCTTACAAACACTACAACCTTCGCCACCACAAAGCTGACAAGAAATATCTAATTCTATTCCTGGTTCAACAAAAGGGAAAAAACCTGGCCTAATTCTTACTGGTACTTCTTTTTTAAATATACCTTTTAAAAGTTCTTTCATTAAGGCAATCATATTGGTGATAGATATATCTTTATCTATCATAAGTCCCTCTAATTGATAAAAGGTATGTTCATGAGAAGCATCAATAGCTTCATTTCTAAATACTTTTCCTGGTACAATTGCCTTAAGTGGAGCGCCATATGTTTGCATAGCTCTAACTTGCACAGGAGAGGTATGTGTCCTCATTACTAATTTTTCATCTTTTTTATTTTTCTCCCAATTAACATAAAAAGTGTCTTGCATATCTCTAGCAGGATGATGCTTGCTAATATTTAAAGCTTCAAAATTGTAATAATCACTCTCAAGTTCTGGACCCTCGAGTATTGAAAAACCTAATGATTTAAAAATATCTTCTAAATCTCTTTGTATTAAAGTTAGAGGATGAAGATGTCCAGTTTTTATCTCCTTTCCTGGTAAACTAAGATCGTAATCTTTGCTATTTCCACCTAATATTTCATCTTCTTTCTCTTTAAAGACAGCTTCTAAATCTTTTTTAATACTATTTGCTAAAGCGCCTAACTCTTTTTTTTCCGTAACACTTAAATCCTTTAAATTCCTAAGGATTTGTGATAATTCTCCTTTTCTGCCTAAATATTTAATACGTAAAGTTCGTAGATTCTCCTCTAAATTAAGAGAAGTTTTTTTATTCATTAAATCATGTAGGTCAGTAAAAGCTTGATTTTTTATTTGTTCTAATTTATTTTTCATAATGTTTTTTACGATGACTGATTAAGAAAAACTCAATAAGGGTTATAATTATTATTAAAAGTAGTACATTAAATATTGTGAATAATTCATTTGCTAAAAGAACTAATATTGAAATTATAAGCAAAGCAAATAAAAATGATTGTCTAAAAGCACTATTTACAGAATAAAAGGCTAATTTTTGTTTTAAAAGCCAAAATCTTATTAAAAAACCCACTATAGATGCTAAACCACTTACTGCTAAAAACAAAGAAGAATAAAAAAGTGCAAATCCTAACCAGTTAGTTATTTCTGGATTAACTGTATTCATTACAAAAACAAAAGCACCCCAACACGCCAAGGTAGCTACAATCATTAATGTGAGATAATTTTTTAATGTCATATAATAATTATATCATTAAAAGTCTATATCCTTAAGTTTTTCTAATTCTACTTTAAATTGATTTAATTTGTCCTTTTGTTTTTTAACTACTTCCTCAGGTGCTTTATCAACAAACTCTTTGTTTTGTAATTGTTTATTTAAAAATTCAACTTGTTTTTCCAAATTTTTTATTTCTTTTTCTCTTCTATTTTTTTCTTTTTCCTTGTCTATAGCTCCAATTAAAAATATCTCAACCTCGCCAACTGTAGCTTTAATCTCACCTTTAATATCCTCCCCATTTTCTTGAATATCTAAATCAGAAATGCCAGTCTTTAGATTTTTAATTAAATGTTCTTGTTCTTTTATTTGTTCAAAGTGTTTATGACCATAAATTAAAGCTTTAATTTTGTTAGCTGGCTCAACCTTGTTAATACTACGAGCTTCTCTAATTTTTATAATAATATCTTTAATTAAATTCATAGACTCAATCTCTTTTTTAAAATTACCAGCATCCACATCTACTTCAGGCCATTTAGCTATCATCAACATTTTCTTGTTTTTATGAAGCTCTTGATATATAGCTTCACTAACAAAAGGCATAAAAGGGTGCCATAATTTTAAGAGATTATCTAAAATATAATTTAAAAGTATTTGTTTTTGTGAATTTTTCTCAAACTTACTTATCTCTAAATACCAATCTGCGAAATCATTCCAAGTAAAGTTTCTTAATTTCTCACCAGCCTGAGAAAAACGATAATTACTTAAATCAAGCTCCACTTCTTTGATTAATTCATTAAAAATACTAAAAATCCACTTATCTGAAATTGTAAAATCTTTTTTATTTAATTTTTCTTTTTCTAAATCAACTCTATCTACAAAACTAATAATATATCTAGAGATGTTCCAAATTTTATTTACAAAATTTCTAAAACTAGCAATTTTTTCTTCATCTAATTTTAAATCATTACCAGCAGTGTTTCCAATTAAGAGTGAAAGTCTAGCAGAATCACTGCCATACTTCTCTTTAATATCAACAGGGTCAATACCATTACCTTTTGATTTACTCATCTTTTTACCTTTTTTATCTAAAACCATGCCATGAAGGTAGACATTTTCAAAAGGCACTTCCTCTAAAGCAAAATAACTCATCATAATCATACGTGAAACCCACAAAGTTATTATTTCATAACCAGTTTCTAAAACTTGTGTAGGGTGATATAAATCTAAGTCATTAGCTTTTTCAGGCCAACCTAAAGTAGAAAAGGTCCACATACCTGATGAAAACCAAGTATCTAATGTATCTTCATCTTGTTTCCAACCGTCCTCTTTAGGAGCTTCTCTACCTACATAGACTTCATCATCTCTATACCAAGCCGGTATTCTATGACCATACCAAATTTGTCTAGAAACACACCAATCATGAAGATTTTCCATCCAATCTTTATATCTTTTTTCAAAACGCTCTGGTACAAAATTAATTTCTTTAGTTTTAATAACTGCTAAAGCTTTTTCTTTTAATGATTGATTATCTAATCTAGGGATTTTTTTATCTACATTTATAAACCATTGTTTAGAAGGAAGCGGTTCAATGGGGCTATCACAACGATAACAAATTGAAAGATTATTATTTATATCTTCAGTTTCTAAAATTAAGCCCTCATCTGTTAATTTATCTATTATCTTTTTTCTAGCTTCATAAACATTTAAACCAGAAAAGTTTTTAAATCCATCTTTGATTTTAGCATCTTCGTCTATAACTTTAATCATTTCTAATCCTTCTTTTTGTGCCATTTGCCAATCAATCAATGAATGAGCTGGAGTAACCCCTAAAGCACCAGTACCAAAATTCATGTCTACATTCTTATCAGCTATTACTTTAATATTTAAATCAATACCAACAAAATTAACTTTATATGTTTTTCCTATGTAATCTTTATATCTTTTATCACTTGGATTTACTGCTATAGCTGTATCTCCTAATTTTGTCTCTGGGCGAGTAGTAGAAATTGCAAAAGGAAAATCTTTGCTATATTTAAAAGTATAAAGATTAGCTTTTTGTCCTTTATATTCCACTTCATCATCAGCTAAAGTAGAATGACATCTAGGGCACCAATTAACAACCCTTTCTCCTCTATATAGAACTCCCTCATTATACATCCTAACAAACATTTCTTTAACAGCTTTTTGTCTAGTATCATCAAGAGTAAAGGCTAATCTGCTCCAATCAAGCGAAGCTCCCATTTTTTTTATTTGTGATATTATAGTTTTTTGAGTACTTAAAGCAAAATTATTAACTTCTTGCAAAAATTTTTCTCTTCCCAAGTCATGTCTTGTTTCTCCTCTTTCTTTGTATATCCTTTTTTCAACTACATTTTGAGTGGCAATAGCTGCATGATCAGTTCCTGGTAACCATAAAGCTTTATAACCCTTCAAGCGATGGTATCTAATAAGTAAATCTTCAATAGCTATTATAGAAGCATGTCCCATGTGTAATTTATCTGTCACGTTGGGTGGAGGCAATACAATAGTATAATTTTTAGCACTTTTAGGTAAATCTAAATTATCAGGATTAAAAAACCCTGATTCTTGCCAATAATCATATATATCATTTTCGTATTTTTGAGGATTGTATGCTTTATCCATATAGAATTAGACTATCAAAATAATTTAGGTATGACAAGGCTTTTTATAGGATAAAAATTAATTTTTTTGCCTTGACAGCACATAATAACTGAGCTATATTAAAAGAATTCATTTTGATTAATAAATTTATGTTAAGTAAAGAAGAACAATTTTTTAAGGAAATAAATAAAGCAAAAAATGTTTTAATTTCTTTCTCAGTAGATTTTAATGGGGACGCAATATCAAGCTCCCTAGCTTTATTTTGGTTACTTAAAAAAATGGGAAAACAAGTTAATATTGTTGCTGATTCAGGTTTATCTCACAATTCAGAGCAAATTTCTTCTGAAAAAATATTTAATTTCCTGCCTGGCTTTTCAAATATAAAAGATACTATAGATAATGTTAGAAAATTTATTGTTTCTCTAGATATTTCTAATGCTAAAGTTGATCAAATTAAATACACTTTAGAAAAAAATAAATTAAACTTTATTGTTTCTCCTAAGGAGGGCTTTTTTACTGATAATGACATCAGCACTCACACTAGTGGCTTTAAATATGATTTAATTATCACCATTGATGCTATGGACTTAGAATCTCTAGGAAAAACTTATGATAATAATGTAGAGTTTTTCTATAAAACTCCAATAATTAACATAGATCACCACGCTAGCAATGAAGAGTTTGGACAGATTAATATAGTCAATTTAAATGCAATAGCTAGTTCAGAGATAATTTTTAATATTTTTAAAGGTCAATCTGTAGATTTAATTGATGAAGATATTGCCACTTGTCTTCTAACTGGAATTATTTATAAGAGTAAAAGTTTTAAAACTCCAAATTTAACACCTAAAACTTTACTCAACACCTCCCAATTAATTAACTTAGGAGCTAGAAGAGAGGAAATAATTAATAATTTATATCGTTCTAGATCCTTAGAATCATTAAAACTTTGGGGTAAAGTATTAAATAACTTAAAATCTTTAAACAAAGAAGAGCTTATCTATTCTAGCTTAACAATTCAAGATTTTAAAGATACCGGCGCAGACTCCAAGCATCTATTGTCAGTAGTTGAAGAGCTAATTGCTAGTATTCCCAAAGCAAAAATTATTATAATATTTTACCCTCAAAAAGATAATGAAAATAATACTAAATTTTTTATTTTCTCTATTAAAAATATAAATTCTTTAGAGATTGTTAAAGAATATCAAGTGCAAGGATCTCAAAAATTAGCACAAGGGATTGTTAGGGAAAAATTAGATATTGCTAAAAATAAAGTACTAGAAACAGTTAAAAACAAACTTGCGAAAATGTCTTTATAATGCTAAATTAATAAACAGCTATTATCTAATAATAGTTTTTTTAGATTATTTGCGCCTATAGCTCAGGGGTTAGAGCACTGCTCTTATAAAGCAGGGGTCGATGGTTCAAATCCATCTAGGCGCACACGATAAAATAACCACTTCCAAGTGGTTATTTTTAATATATTCTATTATTTACTTTTTACTTAAATATTGCTATTTTATAATAAAAGGGGTTTATAGCTCAGTTTGGTTAGAGCGCTACGTTGACATCGTAGAGGTCCCCTGTTCAAGTCAGGGTAAACCCACACACCATTTAAAGATATTAATTAATTTATCTATATCATAATATGAACTCAAGTAAACTAAAACAAGAACAAAATACTTTAAATAATGAAAAGTGGTTAGATGAAGATTACAGTGAAGGACAGTTGTCTATAGATGTTTATGAAACAGACAAAAAAATCTATATTAAATCAACAATGGCTGGTGCTAAACCTGAAAATTTAAATATCTCACTTCATAATGATATGTTAACCATTAAGGGACGTCGTGACTTAAATTTACCCGAAGAATTAAATAATGATAACAATATTTACAAAGAATGTTATTGGGGACCTTTTTCTAGAACAATAATTCTTCCTACAGAAATAAATGAAGATAAAATTGACGCTGTCTTAGAAGATGGGGTTTTAACGATAACATTAATTAAATTAAAAAGGAGTGATAAAATAGAGGTAAAAGTAAAATAATATATGTTAATTAAATTTAAAGTTAAAAGTATTGAAAATGATTTTATTCATTTACAAAATAATGATAATGAAGAATTAAAAGTCAAGAAAGAAAACTTATCAGAAAATATAAAAATTGATGATGAGATAAATATAAAAATATTTAAAGAAGAAGATCAAAAAAATCTAAGTAAAGAAATTTTGAATGAAATCTTAAATACTAGTGAAAATAAATAAATGAATTTATTTCTTAAACATAAAATTAAATTTATTATATTCATAGTTATAATAGCAAGCCTTGTGTTTGCTTATTTTTCATATAATGAATTTTATAAAAATAAAGCTATTGCTGGCTTAAGTTTTGCTAACTACAACCTCTCTGGTAGAGAACAACAAGAAATTGAAAATTTAATAAATAAAGAAATAGAAAAATATAATAATGAAGGTGTAACATTCTATTACCAAGATAAAAAAACTACTTTCACTCCTACAATATCATCATTTGAACCAGATTTAGCCTACCCTATAATCTCCTTTAATACTAAAAAGACTGCAGAAAACGCAATCAACTTTGCTAAAGATAAATCTTTTTTGAGAAATATTGTTAAAAGATTTAACACTTTAATTAATGGTAAAGAAATTAATTTAATATATAACCTAGAAGAAGTAAAAATAAAAGAATTATTAAAAAGTAAATATCAAGAACTTGAATATCCTGCTCAAGATGCAAAATTAATTATTGAAATTAATAAAGATGAAGATGAAAAAGAAAACAATATTTATATAGAAAAAGAAAAAATAGGTAAGGTCATAAATTATGAAAAAGCTATCTCTGCTTTAAAAAATGGCTTATCTTTAGCTCAAGACATTTCTATTCAACTTAAAGATCAAACTGATTATCCTCAAATATACAAAGAGGATGTAGAAAACAAAATTAATGAAGTTAATGAATTACTAAAACTAAGTCCTATTAGTTTATACCATGAAAATCGAGAATGGCTAGCAAGTAAAGAAGATTTTGCTAAATGGCTAAATTTAAAAAAAGAAAATAATAAAAAAATAATTATAGATATAAATAAAGATAAAATTAAAGAGTTTTTAGCAAAAGAAATCGCTCCTAATATAGATAAGGAGCCTGTAAAAGCAGATTTTGTTATTGATAATGGAAAAGTACAAGAATTTCAATTAGCTGAAAAAGGGTTAAATTTAGAAATAGATAAAACCACAGAGATCATCAAAGAAAATATAAAAGATAAAAGCTCTAAAATTGATTTAGTTGTTTCAAGTATTAACTATGACACTTCAGATAATTTAAATCTAGGTATCAAAGAAATTATTGGTACTGGCCATTCTAACTACGCAGGATCACCTGCAAACAGAAGACATAACATTAGAGTGGGAGCAGAAAGTTTAAACGGCCTCCTTATTAAACCTGGGCAAGAATTTTCTTTAGTTCAGTCTTTAGGAGATATAGATGCTGAAAATAACTACTTACCTGAGCTAGTTATTAAAGGAAATGAAACTGTACCAGAATACGGTGGTGGTCTTTGTCAGATTGGAACAACGGTTTTTAGAACAGCCTTAGATGCAGGACTGGAAATAACTGAAAGAAGAAACCATTCTTATAGAGTTTCTTATTATGAACCAGCTGGTACTGATGCAACCATCTATGATCCTAAACCTGATTTTAGATTTTTAAATGACACCCCTAATCATATAATGATTCAATATCGTATTGAAGGAAGTGATTTGTATTTTGATTTTTGGGGCACTGATGATGGCAGACAGGCTAGCACTACTTACCCTGTAATATACAATATCAAATCACCTCCACCTACTAAATACGTTGAAACTGAAGATTTAGAACCTGGTAAGGTAAAATGTACTGAAAGTGCTCACAATGGAGCCGATGCTTATTTTGACTATACTGTTGTATACCCAGAAGGTAATGATAATCAAAAAGAAAACAAAGAAAGAAGATTTTATTCTCGTTATATGCCTTGGCAAGAAGTTTGTCTAATAGGAAAAGAAGAGGAAAAAACTGCTACCTCTACAGAAGAAGTAATTACTGATGAAAATAATGAAGAAAATACTGAACCAGAAAGTGAAAGTAGTGAATAAATTAAAGACTTAAATATAAAAAATAGTTATATATAATATAACTATAAAAAAAGACCACCTGAAGCGGGCAAGGCAAGAAAATCAACTCTCGGTGTCCTTAAGCCTGAGCCTAAGAAACCAAAGATGATGACCTCCCCATGCTTGTCGTGTGCCATACCCGCTTCAAGTGGTCTTATAAATTTTCAATTTTCTAACTCTAGAAAGTATAGCAAAGAAAAACAGACTTGTCAACAGTTAGAGCTTAATTTATTAAAACTTCATAAGATTTTCCTTCAACTAAACTTTGAACTTCAATTCTAAGAGCCTTAGCTCTATTTATCGCTTCAGGGCTAGGAAGCCCATGTTTATTGTCTTTTCCAGCACTTATTACTATTTCTTTAGGACTAAAAAAACTTAAAAAATCCCAAGAATTACTCTTATTTGAACCATGATGTGCAGATTTTAAAACTTCAAATTCTAAGTTTTTATCCATACTTATCAACCGTTTTTCCACAGCCCCAGAAATATCGCCAGTAAAAAGTATTCTTTGTTTTCCACAAGTAAAATAATTAACAATTGAAAGCTCATTTGCATCAAAATCTTTGTCCTTTCCTTTTATTGGCCATAAAAAATATAAATAACAATTATCTCTAAGACTTATTTTATCACCTCTTTCTACATTAATTAGTCTAATATTACTTTCTTTAATACTATTAATAAAAATATTATAACTATCACTACCAATATTATCTCCATAATAATATATATTATCGACTTCATACCTATCAAGTATCTCTGCTAAGCCAAAATAATGATCACTATGTGGGTGAGTAATAACAATATCATTAATCTTCATTTTATATTTTAAAACTTTAGCCAATTCTAAAAGTACAGTCCAATCAGGACCACCATCAATTAATATTGTTCTATCTTTAGTATATATTAAGCTAGCATCCCCTTGTCCAACTGCCATAAAAACAACTTTCTCAGACTTATTAATGTTAAAAAATATAATTAAAACAAGGAAAAATATAATTAAAACAATAATTTGATATTTTTTTTCTTTCTTCATTATTTAAGTATAATAAAAAAGAATGAATTTATTTTAAATTTAATTACTAAATTAACAATTGTTTTTAACCATTAAAACACAGATTTTAATATTAAACTTATATTTATAAAAAAACAGAGCTAATTAAAATTACTCTGTTTTTTATTATATTTCTTTTATTACTTTACTTAAACATTAAGATTATCCTTTAAAAATGTCTCTAGATCTTCTATCTTTACTCTATGTTGCTTCATAGTATCTCTATCTCTAATAGTAACATCATCATTTTCTAAACTATCAAAATCCACTGTTACACAATATGGTGTTCCAATTTCATCTTGCCTACGGTAACGCTTACCAATATTACCACTGCTATCAAATTCACAATAATATTGATTTTTTAAATTATTATATATCTCTTTAGCTTTATTAAAAAGCTTTTCTTTATTTTTAAGAAGTGGGAATATTGCTACTTTAATAGGAGCTATTTTTTTATCTATTTTTAATACTGTTCTAGTATCATTCTCTAATTCTTCTTCACAATAAGCATCGCAAATTATAGCTAAGAAAGCTCTACCCACACCTCCAGAAGCTTCAATAACATGAGGAATATATTTTTCTTTAGTTTCAGGATCTAAGTATTCTAAACTTTGTCCGCTATGTTTACTATGTTGAGATAAATCATAATCACCTCTAGCATGGATACCTTCTAATTCCTTAAAACCAAAAGGATAATTATATTCTATGTCATAAGCTTCTTTAGCATAAAAAGCTAACTTTTCATGCTTCTTCCACTTTAAATTATCTTCTTTAATTCCTAGATCAAGATAAAATTGCCATCTTTCTTTCTTTAATTTTTCATACTCATCTTTGGTCATGTCTGGATGAATAAAATATTGCATTTCCATTTGTTCAAATTCTCTAGTTCTAAATATAAATTGACGAGCTGTAATTTCATTCCTAAAAGCTTTTCCGATTTGAGCAATACCAAATGGAATTTTAACCCTACTAGTGTCCATAACATTTTTGTAATTTATGTAGATTCCTTGAGCAGTTTCTCCTCTTAAATAGGCAGGGTCTTTTTCAAAATCACCAGTAAAATTACCAAGATTAGACTTAACTAATAGATTAAAACTTTTAGGTTCACTAAAATCCTTTTTGCCACAATTAGGACATTTGTGTTTATCTTTATTATTTAAAAATATTTCTATAATTTCTTTTTCACTCATTTTTTCATCAGCAAAAACTCCCACCTCTTCAAGTAAAGTATCAGCTCTTAAACGAGCATTACAATTTTTACATTCCATTAAAGGATCACTGAAACCAGAAACATGACCACTAGCCTCCCAAACTTTAGGGCTAGTAAATATAGCAGAATCAAGACCAACTATATTTTCTTTTTCTTGAGTCATTTTTTTCCACCAATAATCTTTTATGTTTTTAGCTAATAAAGATCCATATGGTCCAAAATCATATATAGCAGCAAAACCACCATATATTTCTGAAGATGGATAAACAAAACCACGTCTTTTAGCTAAAGCTATAATTTTATCTAATTGTTTGTTATTTTTTGTCATATATATTAATTAATCTCTATATTTACATATCTTCAACTAACTCGAATCCTAAAAGATAAGTACCATTTTCTAAAACCTGCTTAATAGCCTGTATTAATTTTAATCTAGCTTTTTTTTCTTTATCACCTGCTTTAATAATTGGAACTTTATGATAATAATCATTAAATTTTTTAGAAAGCTCAAATAAATATTTAACCAATTCAGAGGGATTATATCCTATCCTTGAATCTGTTATTACTTGAGGAAATTTAGATAAATGCACAATTAAATCTTTTTCTTCATCAAAATTTAAATATTTATATATATTTTTACTTAAACTCCCTAGTTTTACTTTTTTTAACATACTATTAATTCTAGCATAAGTATAATTAATATATGGTCCTGAATTACCTGAAAAACTTATACTTTCCTCTATGTCAAAGGCAAAATATTTAAAAGGATTAATTTTTAAAAAAGCATATTTAATTGAACTAATAGCCAATTTCTCTGAAATCTTTTCAATCTCACTAGTAATGCTAATATTATTATCCTCATTAGCCTCTCTATTGCGAATAAGTTCTTTAATTTTATCCTTAGCTATATCAATAACTTTCTCAGCTAAAACCACCTTCCCTAAACGTGAAGACATTTTTCCTTTCTTTAGACCAACAAATTCATAAGCATTATGTTTTTGTTTATCTTTAAATCTTTGTGGATCTAAAAGCTCTTGTACTTTAAAGTTTACTTTAAAAAAACTAATCTGCTCCACAGCTACATTATGAATACATAAATCAATTTTTCCAAAATCAGTAAACTCTCTATATGCTAAGCCAAGCTCTTTACCATCATAGGTTGGCAGTCCTTGAGAATTTAAAAAAACTCTAGTTTCTAAACCGTATTTATCTCCAGGAAATATTACCGCTCCTTCACTTCTAATTAATATTTCTTTTTGTATAGCTTCTTCAATATAATGCATAGCCTCATCTTTTACTTCTGACTCCATATATTGACGATCAAAGCGACTATCTACTCTTTTATATATTTGTGCAAATTTATCTAAACTCCATCTTTTACCTAAGTCCCAAAGTTTTTTTATTTCCTTATCTTTTTGTTCATATATTTCTTTATTAATATTTTCTATTTCATTTTTAGCTACAGCATCATTTTCAAAAGCATTTGCACCTCTACTATAGCAATCAGCTAATAAAGAAACTCTTTCATTAATATTTTCTGGGTAATTTTCTTCATCTATTTTTCTAAAAGACCACAAACATTTAGCTATATGCATACCTACATCACCTTGGTAATTAGTACGTATTACTTGCGCGGAGCTAAATTCAAATATTCTTACTAGTGACTCACCTAAAATAATATTTCTAAGATGACCTATATGAAAAGCTTTAAAGGGATTAGGATGAGCAAACTCTATCATTATTCTTTTACCTTTAAAGTCTTGATTTTTTCCGTACTTGTTTTTTTCTTTAAAAATAGCACTTAATGTTTCAGTTACTATGTAATCTTTATCTAAAATAAAGTTTAAATAAGGACCTTGTGCTTTTATTTCCTTAACTCCTTCAATCTTTTCTAGTTTATTTTCTAAACTATCTGCTATTTTAACAGGGTTTTTTTTAGTTTTTTTAGCTAATACAAAAGTTGGAAAACATAAATCTCCTTGTTCACTTTTAGGTGGAAAAACAATATCAGTAATACTAATTTTATTATCACTAAATATTTCATTTACCTCAATAACTATATTTTGTTTTAGCTTTTCTAAAATATTCATATTATTTTTTTACTTTCAGAAAATGTCTTTTACCTTTTTGTATTAATTTAGGTTTTTCTAGATTTATCTCTAAATCTGTACTACTAACAATATCACCATCAATCTTTAATCCATTTTGATTAATTAATCTTCTAGCTTCTCCTTTGCTATTTGTTAATTTTGTTACAACTAAAAGCTCTAAAATATTTAAATTATCTTTTTTTAAAGAGATTTCTTCTATATTATCAGGTACTTCCTTTTTTTGAATAGTTTTAATAAAATGCTTTTCAGCTTCTTGCGCTTCTTTATCACCCTTTATGCTAGCTGTGATTTCTTTAGCTAGTTTCATCTTCATATCCCTAAAATTAACATCCTTGGTTTTTAGTTGTTTTTGAATTTCTTGCACTTCTTGCCAAGTAATTTGTGTACAAAGCTCAAAAGCTACTGACATCACCTCATCAGGCCAAGACATTACTTTTCCATATATTTCGCTAGCTTCTTCATCTAAAAAAACAACATTACCTTCACTTTTACCCATCTTCTTGCCGCTTTCATCAGCTAAAAGCTTCATTGTTAGAACAAACTTTTCTTTATTTTTTAAAGTTTTAAGTAAATCTCTACCACACATCATATTAAACATCTGATCATTCCCACCAATTTCTAAGTCTACATCCATAGCTACACTATCATATGCTTGAGTTAATGGATATAGAAATTCATGAAGATAGATTGGCTTTTCCTCTTCTTGTCTTTTTTGAAACATATCCCTTTGCAACATTTGCTGAACGGTAAAATTAGATGATAATTCAATTAAATCTTTAAAGCTCAACTTATCATTCCACTCACTATTATATTTTACTGTAGCAGGATTTTTAGAATCAAAATCTAAAAATGAAGAAGCTTGTCTTTGATAATCTTTACTATTTGCAA